>DASVWG010000368.1:0-17340 GCA_036389695.1 Pyrinomonadaceae bacterium | reverse complement strand
GGTGGCGACGGCGGGAATTATCAGCCTTTTTCGCTCGCTGCCGACCATCTGGCACGGGCTGAAATCGGGTTTGTCGGATTTGCGCGGCAGCCAGACCGAAGGCATCGAAGCCGCGCCGCGCACCGACCTCGACCTTTCGATGAAATACGTCGTTATCGGCGTGCTGGCGCTGATAGCGGCGATTATGCTCGCGCCGCAGCTCGGCTTGAGCGTTTTCTCGAATCCGCTGGTCTCGTTTCTCGGCGCGGTTTTAATCATTATTTTAGGCTTTTTATTCGTCACGGTTTCGTCGCGGCTGACGGGCGAAGTCGGCTCGTCGTCGAATCCGATTTCGGGCATGACGGTGGCGACTTTGCTGATTACCTGTCTGGTGTTTCTCGCGCTCGGCTGGACTGAGCCGAATCCGTATTTCGTGACGGCTTTGTCCATCGGCGGCATCGTCTGTATCGCCGCTTCAAACGGCGGCACGACTTCGCAGGATTTGAAAACCGGATTTCTGGTCGGCGGCACGCCGCGCAATCAGCAGATTGCCATTTTAGTCGGCGCGCTGGCGTCGGCGCTGGTGATGGGCTGGCTTTTGATTGTTTTGAACGATGCGAAAACTTATTACCAGAAGGTCGACCAGGCGAAATTCGCCGCCGTGACCGTCAACGAACAGCAGCTTTCGCGCAGCCGTTCGGGATTTTTGAGCGAAAAAGCGGGCGGTAAATATGCGAGCGACGCGAGCGCGTATCGTGTCTGGCACAATACCGACCCGAAAGTCGGTCAGCCGGGCAAATATCTGGTCGATACTCAAGGCAAGCCGGTTTATTTCGTTGACCCGACCATTAACGGCGTGCTCAAAAAAGACGACGAGGGCAACGACCTCGAACGCTACGACGCGCCGAAAGCGACTTTGATGAGCTATATCATCAAAGGAATTTTGAGCCGCGAGCTGCCGTGGGGCTTGGTTCTTATCGGCGCGATGATTGCGATTGTGCTGGAATTGACGGGCGCGCCCGCGCTGGCTTTTGCGGTCGGTTTGTATCTGCCGATTTCCACGAGCGCGCCGATTTTTGTCGGCGGAATGGTGCGCTGGCTGGTCGACCAGTATCTGAAACGCAAATTCGCGCATAAACATCTGACCGAAGCGGAGCTTATCGCCGAAACCGACAAGTCGAACGGCGTGTTGCTGGCTTCCGGTTATATCGCGGGCGCGGCGGTCGCCGGTATTTTATTCGCTATTTTCGCCTTTTTGCCCGCGCTCGAAGCGATACAAGGCAAATTTAAGTATTGGGCGAAAACCAGTAATCCGTTTTTTGAAGGCGGAGATGCCGACTGGCTGGCGATGATTCCGTTCTGGATTCTGGCAGTTCTGCTTTACTATGTCGGACGCGATATGCTTCTCAGCGGCAGAAAACGCCAGCTTTAAATAAATTCAGCCCGGCGGTAATCGCCTCGCTGAATCTTTTAATAGAAACCGGAGCCGTTTTGCTTTATACTCACGCAGAACGGCTTTCGCTTTTTTAACGCGGAGCAGTTTTTTTTCGCTGCCACGAAAACGTGAAATGCCCGCGCCAGAATTATATGCAAAAGCTTTTTTTAAAAATTTTTCTCTGCCTTTCCGGTTTATTATTCGGTTTTTCAATTTTGACGGAAACCGCTTTTTTGCAGAACACGCCGCCGAGCCCGAAACCGACGGCGCGGCAGACTCCGCGACCGAAAAAGAAAACTGCGGCAAATACGGCAACAATCGAGAACGTGATGTCGCCGGAAGACGCGATGCTGGTCAGCAACATGACGGTAGATTCCGTTCCGACGCAGACACCGCCGCCCGCCAATTCGACCGTGCGCGGCAGAGTTTTTTACTCGGACACGGGCAGAGCCGTCAAGCGCGCGCCGATTATGCTGATGCGGGAAAAAGGCTTCGGCGGACCGGGCAATATGATGAACGCTTTGACCGACGGCGACGGGAATTTTCAGATGAAAAACGTTCCGGCGGGCGTTTATTACGCGATGATTAATGCGCCGGGCGTCGTCTCGCTGCTGGCTTTCGTGGATTTTTCGAAGGCGCGCGGCGGAGCCTCCGAAGCCGAAGAATTCGATAAAGCCGCCGAAGGATTTGAAAAAATAATCGTCGACGGCATCACCGATTTGGAAGTGCAGATTCCGGCGCGGCGCGGCGGTGCCATCGGCGGGCGCGTAATGTATGACAACGGCGACCCGGCAATCGGCATCAAGGTCGAGATTCTGCGCAAAGCCGACGGTAAATTTCTGCCCGTCCTTCCGAATTTCGGCGCGATTTTTTCGATGATAAGCGGCACGGGCGGCTTTCAGACCGACGACCGCGGAGTTTATCGTTTTTCCGGTCTGCCGGCGGGCGAATATATTCTCAAAGTCACCGAAAGCGTTTCGCACGCCGACGGCGGCGAAAAACGTTCTTACAATGAATTTGAAACTATGTTCGGCGGCGGAAGCTCGCTTTTGAGTATGTTTTATCCGGATGTTTTCGAGCCGAAAGCGGCAAACATAATCAACCTTGAGCTCGGTCAGGAAATTACGGAAGTCAATATGACGATTCCGAGCCGGAGTCTGTATAAACTCGAAGGCAAGCTCGTTTCGCGCAAAGACAAATCGCCCGTCAAGGCGCGCGTCACCATCAAGCGCGAAGGCGACGAAGAAATTTCTTCAATCTTCGGGGAATTCGGCAGGCGCGAGCAAAACTCGGTGACCGACGAAAACGGGAACTGGAAGTTTAAGGAACTCCCGAAAGGAGATTACAAGCTAGTCATCGAGCCGGTTCAGGACGAAAGCGATTATCGCGAATATCAGGGCGAATATTCCACCGCGAACGCTGCGCCGACGCCGAAGAATCAGCCGCCGCGCCCGAAATTCGCCAAAAAAATTCAGGAGGTAAAGCTCGAAGACAAAGACATTTCCGAAATGGTTATCGAAATGGGCACGGGCGCGACGATTGCCGGAACCGTGACGGTCGAAAACAACGAGAAAATGCCGAAGTATATAACAATTGTCGCCGGCAGCCGGAACGGGGAATTCAGCGTCTCGGACAATATCTCGAATTATGACGGCACCGAGCTGAGCCCGACGACCGCCAACACCAATGTAATGCGTTCGACCAACGTGACTCGGACGGGCAAAGGCGGCGACAACAGCGTCAAAAACGATTTTGAATTGGAAAACGTCACCGAAGGGAAAATCCATCTGTATATCAGCGTGGACGACGAAAATTATTACGTCAAAAGCGCCAGGGCGGACGGCGTCGATTTGCTGACCGGCAAATTCGAGGTGAAAGACGGCGACAATATCAGAAACGTCCAGATTGTGCTCAGCAAAAATGTCGGGACGCTCAAGGGAAAAGTCGTCAACGAAAAAAACGAGCCGCTGAAAAGCACGGATTTTATACTGGCTCCGGTCGACCCGGCGCGGCGCTTGAGCACGACGTTTTTCCGCAGCGTCAAAACCGATGCCGACGGCGAATTTGAAATAAAGCTGGCGCCCGCCGAATACGCCGCAGTCTTTTTCGAACCGGCGAGCCTGCCGAAAAAGATTGAGGAAATCGACGAGTGGTGGAGCCAAGCCGTCAAAGACGCGCAAAAAGTCACCATCGAAGCCGGACGGACGGAAAATCTGACGGTCAAAAAAATAAAGCGATAAAATTGATAAACATTGTTTACTTTTCTGTGCAAAGCGCGCTATAATCTTCGCTAGCGCGTTTTGCTTTTCTCCTGAACGCCCGTTCCGCAAAACTCCAGCGCTTTTCATTTCAAACATTTCCGTCAGTTTTTCGGAGTCAAAATCAAATGTTCAACCAACTTTCCAAAGCGAATTTCCGTCTGAAAATGTCTCTTTTCGGCGCGTGTCTCTCCGTTGCCGTTATCGGCGGCTGCACCGTTTCGGCAAAAAATAACGACGAAATTTCAACTCTTCAAACCAAAACAGTCACCGAAAAAAACAATCTCGCCGAGCCTAACGCGGCGAAAAGCACGTCTCTCAAAGGCAGAATCCAAATCAAGGCAAACTCGCCTGCCGACGCCGTGCGGACGTTTTATAAAAACCTGCGCGAGCGTCGTTTTCGCGAGGCGATGCTGATGACGAACGTGCGTCCGGCAATCGAAGGCTTGTCGGATGCGGAAATGCAGGATTTGAGCATGGATTTCGAGCCGATTGCCAAACAGGTTCCGCCCGATATTCAAATCAACGGCGAAATCGTCACCGGAAATACGGCGACCGTGACGGCGAAAATGCCGAACGACGACACCGGCGTTCTGGAAGACAAAGTTTTCAATCTGCGCCGCGAGAATGACAGCTGGATTATCATCACGGCGGACGAAAAAGCCGAAGCGGCGGTGAAAAAAGAAGGCAAAAATTACTTTTTCAACATTCGCATCGAGGTTCATCACGTCGAAGCCAAAATGATGCTCGAACGCATCTCCAAAGCCGAGATGATTTACGCCCTGCGCAACGGAAACGCTTTCGCCGATATGCAGACGTTAATCGACCAGGGCTTGCTGGCGAGCGACGCGCAATCGACCGAATCGACCGGCTATCGCTACACCGTCACGCTTTCGTCAGACAAAAAGAAATTTTTTGTGACGGCTGAGCCTGCCGTCTACGGCAAAACCGGAAAGCTTTCGTTTCTGGTCGAAGTCGAAGGCGCGGGCAAAGAAGCGCGTTTCAAAAGCCAGGACAAAAAAGGCGAGCCGCTGAAAAAATAACGAATTTTAAAAGCGGTCGGAAATTATCACCAACCCGCGGCGTTTTACTTCCGCAAACGCCGGTGCTGTCGGGTTTTCAAAGGCGGTTGCCCCGAAGTTAAATGTCAGATGTAATCCGCAAACTTATTTCCAAGCTAAACCTGACATTTGTCGAAAACCGCACCGCGCGGCGACATAATCTTCAAGTGCCCGTCCGCATTACGATTGAGCCGGACGCGGGCGACGGAAAAAACGGAAAGCTCACCACCAAACGCGAAAGCCTCTCGACCAGCGGCGAAACAAAAGATTTAAGCAAATGCGGCATCGGTTTTATCGTCCCTTCGATTCGCCTGCGCGAATATTATCTGGTCGGCGAAAACCGCACGATGCTAGCCGAGCTTGATTTGCCGAACGGCAAAATCAAAATGCAAATCGTCGGCGTGCGCTACGAGCAAATCGGCATTCACGACTCTTCCGTCAGCTATTTAATCGGCGCGAAAATCGTCTTTATCACGCCGCTCGAACAGGAAATCTACGAGGAATATCTAAAATACGGCAACAAGGTAAAAACCGATAAAGCGCAGGATTTCTCGCTCGAAACAAAAAGTTAAAAAAAGGCAGAAACGCGACAGTCATGGAGCGTGTCCTAGTATAATGATTCGACATGCTGATTAAAATTCAGGTGTCCAGTAATTAAACTTGAGACACGCTCCATGACTGTCGCGTTTCTGCCTTTTTCCTTGAATACTTTTTATGCTTTAATTTTTTCATGGCTAAAAAAGTCGGAATCGGAATTATCGGGACGGGTTTTGCGCGGACGGTGCAGATTCCCGCGTTTCAGAAAATTGAAGGCGCGCAGGTCGTCTCGGTCGCCAGCGGGCGGCGCGAAAATGCCGAGCGGACGGCGCGGGATTTTGATATTCCGCATTGGACCGGCGATTGGCGCGAGACGGTCGAAAGAGCCGACGTCGATTTGATTTGCATCACCACGCCGCCGGTTTTTCATCGCGAGATGACGCTTTTCGCGCTGGAAAACGAAAAGCACGTTTTGTGCGAAAAACCGATGGCGATGAACGCGGGCGAAGCGCTTGAGATGTGGGAAAAATCGAGAGAAAAAAATCTGCTCGCCGTCATCGACCACGAATTGCGTTATCTGAACGGCAGGCGCAAGGCGTTTGAGATGATTCGCGCGGGCGAAATCGGAAAAATCCGCCACGTCAAATATAATTTTCGCGCTCCGCATCGCGGAAATCCGGACGCGCCGTGGAATTGGTGGAGCGACGAGCGCCAGGGCGGCGGCGCGCTCGGCGCTATCGTTTCGCACATTTTCGATTCGGTGCGCTGGTTTACGGGCGCGGAAATTTCGCAGGTTTTCTGCCAGCTGCAAACGCACGTTAAACGTCGCCGAGATTCCGGCGGCGTGGTGCGCGAGGTGACGAGCGACGACGAATCGAATTTGATTTTGCGCTTTGCCGCGGGCGATTTTGTCGAAGACGCGACGGCAAACGTTTCCTGCTCGATGGTCGAATATCCTGCGTATCAAAATCGCGTCGAATTGTTCGGCACGAGCGGCGCGATGCGCGTCGAATACGACGGCGAGCTTTTCGTCGGGAAGCCGGGCGAGGAAAGCTGGCGTAAAATCGAGATAGATTTAAACGACCGCCTCGAAACCGCGCCGAACACGGGCTGGAACAACGGTTTTCTGGTTTTCGCCGGAGAAATCGTGAAGGCTTTGCAGGCTGGCGCGAGCGTGGTCGAAAACGCCGCGACATTTGAAGACGGTTATAAAATTCAGCTTGCGCTCGACGCGGCGCGCGAATCGAACGCGACGGGCTGCGCGGTAAAAATTTAAGACATAGAAAAATTGTCCACAGATAAACACAGATTTGAAACCGGAGATTAATCTAAGTCCGAATCTTCGATTTGAAATTTCAAATCTCAAATTGAAGATTGAAGGCAGATTTGGCGGGTTGAGAAACACGAATGAAGAAATTCTTCAAATATTTACTTTTTATTTTCGTCGTTTTGCTCGTCGCTTTTCTGGCGTATTTCTTTTTCGTTCTGCCCGCCAAAATCGAAGCCGATTTGAATCCGGTTCTTAATCAGCCGCCGTATCAAACGAGCGAAAAGGCGCGGGCGCTGCACGAAAAGCTTTTCGTCGCGGATTTACACGCCGATTCGCTTTTATGGAACCGAAACCTTGTGGAAAAAAGCGGGCGCGGGCAGGTCGATGTGCCGCGACTGCTGGAAGGAAACGTCGCCCTGCAGGCTTTCACGGTCGTGACCAAATCGCCGCGCGGGCTGAATATCGAGCGCAACACGGACGAAACCGACAATATTTTCTGGCTCGCGCTGGCGCAGATGCAGCCGCTCGAAAATCTTTCGAGCCTGACGAAACGCGCCGTCTGGCAAGCCGGAAAGCTTCACGAATACGCGGCGAAATCAGGCGG
Source organism: Pyrinomonadaceae bacterium (assembly GCA_036389695.1). GTDB lineage: Bacteria > Acidobacteriota > Blastocatellia > Pyrinomonadales > Pyrinomonadaceae > JALZHR01. The sequence continues at coordinate 10,196 of DASVWG010000368.1, read as the reverse complement.
AAAACTCGTCGTCATTAAAACAAAAGGCGATTTGCGGAACTTGGTCGAGCGGCGCAAAACCGAAAAAATTGTGGGCGGCTGGCTCGGTATCGAAGGCGCGCACGCGCTGGACGGAAAGCTGGAAAACGTTGACGTTTTGTTTGACGCGGGTTTTCGGATGATGTCGCCGTCGCATTTTTTCGACAACGACATCGGTGGCTCGGCGCACGGCGTCGAGAAATACGGCTTGACGGAAAAAGGCAGGGAAATGATTCGCCGGATGGAAGCGAAAGGAATGCTGGTCGATGTCGCGCACGCTTCGCCGAAAGTTATCGAAGACGTTTTGCGGATGGCGACGAAGCCCGTCGTCGTTTCGCACACGGGCGTCAAAGGAACCTGCGACAACCAGCGGAATTTGAGCGACGAGCAATTAAGAGGAATCGCCGGAACGGGCGGCGTGATCGGCATCGGTTTCTGGGACACGGCGGTTTGCGGCGAAGACGCGCGAAGCATTGCGAAATCCGTCGCTTACGCGGCAAACGTCGTCGGCGTCGAGCACGTCGCGCTCGGCTCGGATTTTGACGGCTCGGTGAAAGTTTCTTTCGATACCGGCGGCGAAGCCTTGATTACGGAAGCGCTGCTCGACGAAAATTTTTCGGAAGAGGAAATCGCGCGGATTATGGGCGGAAACGTTTTAAAACTGCTCTCGGAAAACCTGCCCGATTGAAAAGCGACAGCAGCGAAAAAATTATTTTCCGGCGCGGCTCGCCTGATTTTTCCGCATTTATTTTGCCCGGAGACCGGAAATTTTTCCGCTTTACTACTATCGGCGCTCGTATTTGCTTTTAAATAGTTGACGCGCGTGATAAATTATAACAACCATTGGTCAATCATTTACATCAGAGAAATCTTGACTGAATTTATCGCGGCGGCTTGCGGCGAAAGCCGGAAGTTAAAGCGTCTACTTTAACCGAGAAAAAACGAGACAAAGTTTTTTCTTTTTTGACTTCATCATTAAACAAAGAAATCTGAAGATTTTGCAGCAATTTTGCTGACTTGGATGCGGCTGTGTGAATTAGGCTTCTTCTCTCATTCGGCGGCAAAAAATTATCGAGAACCGGGCGGTATTTCAAAGAAATTCAATAGAGGATATCATAATGCGAAAATTAATGTTTGTTTTGGGCTTTCTCATGCTGTGCGTTTTTTCCGTGACAGTCAGTTTGAAAGTCGCGGCGCGGGTTGAAACCGAGGAGCGCGGAGTTGAGAAAAACGAAGCGCGGGGAGCCGAGGAAGAAGACGCCGATTTGCCGGGCGGCGTTGAGGTTAACAAGGATGAGTATTTGAAGAGGCGCGCGGAACACATCGCTATGCTTCAGGGCGCAGACACCGCGCGACCGGAATCGCGCGCCGCATCAATCGAGCAGATGATAGAAGGCGAAAGAACGCGCGACCAGCGCCGCGCCGCTCTGAATCAGCCGCTCGCCGCGATGTGGCAGCCGCTCGGTCCCGCGCCGATTCCGATTAGCGCGACCAACGGGAACAGCGGGCGCACGACGGCAATCGCCGTGCATCCGACGAATCCGCAAATCGTTTACGCCGGAACGGCGCAGGGCGGTTTGTATCGTTCGGTCAACGGCGGCGGAACGTGGACGCCCCTGATGGACGGCGCGCTGACGCTGGCGATCGGCGCGATTGCGATTGCGCCGTCCGAGCCTTCGACGATTTTCGTCGGCACGGGCGAAGCCGGTTTTTGCGGCAGCGGCTGCTATATGGGCGTCGGCGTTTATCGCATCACGAACGCCGACACGAATCCGGTAATTTCGCCGATTCTGAATAAAAACGGCAGCGGCGCAGACATCTTCACCGGACGCGCCATCAGCGAAGTTATCGTTCACCCGACCGACCCGAACATTTTATTTGTGGGCAGCGCCAGCGGACTTGCCGGCATCGGCGCGACGACGACCGGTTTGACTTTGCCGGACGCCGGACTTTATCGCACGACCAACGCGATGTCGGCTAATCCGACGTTTGAAAAACTGGCGATTCAGGGCACGCTCGGCGTGAGCCGCTCGACTTCCGATTTGGCAATGGAGCCGGGCAATCCGAATCGCCTGCTCGTCGCGGTCATCGGCAGCGGCGGCGACGGCGGCGTCTATCTGACGACGAACGCGCTGGCGGCAACCCCGACTTTTACGCTTAGTCAGACGACCGGCGACGGCGCGACGCTCGGACGAACCGAGCTTGCCATTAACAAAGTCGGCGACGTCGTAACTGTTTACGCGGCAGCCGGAACTGCTAACGGGACGCTTTTCAAATCGATTGACGGCGGCGCGACTTTTCTTCCGGCGGGCGGCGGAACGGGTTTCTGCAGCGGTCAGTGTTTTTACGATATTGCCGTCGCGGTTGACCCGAACGACGCCACCAAAGTTTACTTAGGCGGTTCGCCGTCGATGGTTTTCGGGCGTTCGACGACCGGCGGCACGGCTTTTACGAGCAGCGGCACCACGACCGCCAGCGGCTTGCACGTCGATACGCAGGCTTTTGCGGTCGCGCCTTCGAATCCGAACATCGTGTATTTCGGCAGCGACGGCGGAATCTGGCGCACGGATAACGTGACCGCGTCGCCGATTGTCTGGACGAGCTTAAATAACTCGACCTACAGCGCGACGCAGTTTATGGGACTTGCCCTGCACCCGACCGACCGCAATTATCTGCTCGGCGGAACGCAGGACAACGGCACGGAATTTCTCGCGCCGGACGGCGTGACCTGGATTCGCTCGGACGGCGGCGACGGCGGTTTTGCGGTCATCGACCAGAACGCGACTTCGCCGACCAATACCATTTCGTATCACACCTATTATAATCAGACCAATACGCAGGTCGGTTTCGAGCGCGCCTTGACGACCGAACCGAACGGCGACCCGTTCTGGAACCAGTTCATGGGCTGCCGCAACGGAACGTCGAACAACGGCATTCTTTGCGCCGACGCGGTTTTGTTCTACGCGCCGCTGGTTCGCGGTCCGGGCACGCCGAATAATACGATTTACTACGGCTCGAACCGGCTTTACCGGTCGGAAAATCAGGGCACGACGATGACCGACGTCAGCGGCACGCTGCCGGAGCGCGTCAGTGCCATCGCTATCTCGCCGCAGTTCGACGCGGTGCGTCTGGTTGGCTTGAGAACCGGACAGGTTTTTCTTTCGACGACCGCCGGCGCGACGACGATGACGAACGTCACCGGTCCGATTCCCGCCCGTTACATCGGACGCATCGCCATTGACCCGACCAACGCCAACGTCGCATACGTCGCGCTGAACGGATTCGGTGTCCCCGCCGGTCAGCACGTCTGGAAAACGACGAATCTGTTGAGCGGCACACCGACGTGGACGCCTGCCGGAAGCGGCATTCCCGACACGCCGACCAACTCGTTTGCGATTGACCCGGCAAATCCGCAGCATCTTTATGCCGGCACGGACATCGGCGTTTTCCGCTCGACCAACGGCGGCACCAGCTGGGAACCGTTTAACGACGGGTTGCCGCGCATCGCGGTTTTCGGGATGGAGATTCAGGCGGCGCACCGCATTTTGCGCATCGCCACGCACGGTCGCGGCATCTGGGAAATGAATCTGAACGTTCCGTCGCGCCGCGTGGTTGCCGATTTTGACGGCGACGGCAAAACGGACGTTTCCGTCTTCCGCCCGGCGGAAGGCACGTGGTATCTGCTGCGCTCGCAGGCAGGATTTACCGGCGCGCAGTTTGGTATTTCATCCGACCGTATCACGCCCGGCGATTATGACGGCGACGGCAAAACGGATTTGGCGGTTTATCGTAACGGCGACTGGTATATCATTAACAGCTCGAACCAAACGTTTAGTGCCATTCATTTCGGCATCGGCGCGGACAAACCCGTGCAGAACGACTACGACGGCGACGGCAAAACGGATTTGGCGGTTTATCGTCCGGCGGAAGGCACCTGGTATCTGCTGCGCTCGCAGGCAGGATTTACCGGCATCCAGTTCGGCGTCTCGACCGACATTCCGACGCCGGCTGATTACGACGGCGACAACAAGGCTGACCTTTCCGTCTTTCGTCCGACGGACGGCACGTGGTATCGCGTAAATTCGGCAACCAGCCAGTTTGTCGGCGTGCAGTTCGGCGCGAACGGCGACATTCCGGTTCCGGGCGATTTCGACGGCGATACGAAAGCCGACGTTGCGGTCTTCCGTCCGTCGCTCGGCGATTGGTATGTGATGAAAAGCTCGGGCGGCTTAATCCTGAATCACTTCGGCGCGAACGGCGACGTTCCGGCTCCGGGCGATTACGATGGTGACGGCAAAACCGACCAGGCAGTTTATCGCAACGGCGCGTGGTATATGCTGAACAGCTCTTCGGGCTCGTTCAACGTGACGAATTTCGGCGTGTCGGCTGACGTGCCGGTTCCGGCGCGGGCGAATCCGTAGAAAAGAGGGATGAGGGATAAAGGATGAGGGATGAATAAAGAACTATTAACTATCTTTTAATTCATCCCTCATCCTTCATCCTTCATCCCTTACTTCATATATTTATCGAGAAAATCGGCGACGAGCGGGTAAAGCTCAAGCCGATTTTTTAGTTTCGAGATGCCGTGACCTTCGTCGTCGAAAAGTTTGTATTCGACGACGGCGCCGCGCTGTTTTAAGATTTTGACGATTTGCTCGGCTTCCGTGTAAGGCACGCGCGGGTCGTTTTTCCCGTGAATGACGAAAAGCGGCGTTTTGATTTTATCGACTTTGGCAATCGGCGAGATTTTTCGCAGGAATTCGATGTCTTTATCGAGCATTCCGTATTCGACTTCGCGCTGGCGGCGGCGATAGCCGGAAGTGTTTTTCAGAAAAGTTTCCCAGTTGACGATGCCGACCGTATCGACCGCCGCCGCCCACAGCTCGGGATACAGCGTAATCGCCGCCATCGTCATATAACCGCCGTAACTGCCGCCCGTCACGGCGATGCGTTTCGCGTCGGCGCCGCCCTGAGTTTTCAGCCATTCGACGGCGTAAGCCAAATCTTTGACCGAATCTTCGCGTTTTTCCACGTCGTCCAGATGCGTGAAAGTTTTTCCGTAGCCGGTCGAGCCGCGCACGTTCGGCGCGAGAACGGCGTAGCCGCGCGACAGATAATACTGCGTCAGCGGGTTAAAGCCCGGTCGCTCCTGTCCTTCCGGTCCGCCGTGAACGTTGACGATGACGGGCAGATTTCTTGTCGGGCGCACGCCGATTGAGAAATTTCCAGCCTGACTATTTAATTTCCCGACTATTTTTTCAGGTCTGTAATACCAGGCGGGAATCTCGCGCCCGTCGAAGGTTTTGTATTTAATCAATTGCGGCTCGACAAACGATTCCGGCGCGATTCCGGCGCGGTCGCTTCGCGTGATTTGAGTTAAATTTTTCGACTTCAAATCGTAAAGCCAGATGTCGGTGTTGTATTTCGAGGCGGAAAAGGTAAAAGCCATCTTGCTGCCGTCGCCGGAAAACGTCGGATTGCCGACGATGCCGCGCGCGGGCAGCTTGACGGTTTCGTCTTTGAAATTGAGATTGGAAATCAGCGGTTTGCCGCCCGTTTCGATTTTTCTAAGATTAAGCTCGCTGAAGCCTTCGCGGTTGACGGTGTAAGCCAGCAGATTGCCGCGCGGCGAAACCTTGATGCCTTCGGTGTCCCACGCGGCGGTTTTATCGACATAGAAAATTTTATTTTCGGCATCGCTGCGAAGGTTTTCAATCTGCGCGAGCGAGGCAAACTCGCGCTCGTTGTTCGCCGATAAAACAATCGAATCGCCGTCAGGCAAAAACTCGACGTCGCCGAACTGGCTCGCGCCCGTGTGCGGCGTCAGAAGCGTCTCTTTTTTCGTCTCGACGTCAACGAGATAAAGGTTATTATCGAGGCTCAACTCCGTCCCGCTGCGCGAGATGATAATCAGTCTGCCGTTGTCCGAGACGGCGGCGACGTTGTTGCTGCCGTTTTGCTGAAGGATAAGCTCTTCTTTTCCCGTCTCGATTTGCATCGAATAAATATCGAAGTAGTTACGGTCGCGCTTGTTCGAGGCGTAATAAATCTTTCTGCCGTCCTTCGACCAGCCGCCGAAGTTGTAACGCACTTTCGGGTCGTCGGTCAGCTGCCGGACGTTCGTGCTGTCATTCGCCATCAGGAAAAGCTGCGTATTTTCGTCGCCGCCGCGCGCTTTGCCGAAAATCAGACCGTTTCCGGCGGGCGACCACTGCACAAAACCGACGTTGTCGTCGTAATTTGTAATTTGTTTCGGCGCTCCGGAAGGCAAATCCATCATCCAGATTTGCGCCGTTCCGGTCACGTTCGTCAGATAAGCCATTCGCCTGCCGTCCGGCGAAAGAGCGGGCGAGGTTGCCGAGCGAATATTTAAATATTGCTGAATCGTATAATTCTGCGCCGCCGTCGAAATCGAAAACGCGCTCAAAACCAGAAGCCACAGGAAAAGCTTTTTCATCTTTTTCTCCTCGAAAATAAAAATGGATAGTGAAATTTTATTCATTATCCACTATCCGTTTCGATTTATCCAGACTATAAATAAAGGCAGAAACGCGACAGTTATGGAGCGTGTCAAACTTTAGCTTGTCCAATCGCTAAATTCAAAACACGCTCCATAACTGTCGCGTTTCTGCCTTTTTACTATTTATGTTTTAACAAAAACGCTCTGATGTCGTCGCGCATTTCGGGCGTGACGGTGTGCTTGACGTTCGGGTAGAGCCGGAATTCGGCGTTCAGACGGCTCTGCTCGTAGAGCGCTTTGGAAATCGTCCAGCGCTCGACCGGCGTTTTGCCGAAAAGCTCGAAAATCAGATTTTTGTCTTCTTCCTCGTAAGAATCGCCGAAAACGACCGAATCATTGTCGTCCGCGTCGCCGAGAAAGATAAAAAGCGGAACTTTCCGCAGGCTTTTCAAATCCAGTTCTTTGCCCGCCACCGTTTTAAAATCGCCCGTGCCGATTGGATAACGCAGAGTTTTTTCTTTAAAAGTCGCGACCGGCGCAATCGCCCAGCCGCCGGGCGAGCCGATTGCCGCCGCTTTGACGCGCTTCGGATGCAGAAACGTAAAACGATTGGCAAACATCGCCTGCGCCGAAAAGCCGTTGAGCAAAACGCGCTTGTCGAATTTCAGATTTTCTTCTTTCGCCAGACGCCCGCGCGCGTCGTCAATCATCGCAATCAACTGCAAATCGAAACGTTGATATTCTTTCCTGCCGGTGATTAAAGCGTCGCGGTCGAGCGCGTGCGTGTAAATCCGCCAATCGGTTTTCGGACGCGGAAAAACCGGCATCAAAACCGCCACCTTCAAAAAGGAAGCCGCCGCGCCGCTCATCGCCATCCGCTTTTTCACGTCCGCTTCGTGAGCTTCCAGCGCGTCGTCAAGCTTTCCGGTATTATTCGGCAAAACCAGAATCGTCTGCCGCATTTTACGCGCCGCAGCCTCGCGCAATTCCGGCGGAACATACAAATAATACGGGTAAGCAAACCCCTTTTCCGGCTTCGCCGCGACTCTCACCAAAGCCGACGAAACGTCATTATTAACAACATTTGCCTGCGCCAAACAGCCGCCGGCAAGCAACAAAAGAAACGATAAAATATAAATGGCTTTTCTCATAACAGTTTCTTTTACGCCGCCGGAAAACCTGTGTTCCAAATGTTTTTCACAACTTACCCGTTCGGGTAGCGAAAGAAGCGACGCGGAGAAAGCGAGACGCTGAGACGCGGAAAAATTATCTGCGCAAATCCAGAATAAAAATGGAATTGCACTTATAGCAAACTATCTCCGCGTCCCCGTGTCACCGCGTCACTCTTTAAGTTGTCACGGTTGTTGAGTCGCTTTGGGTTTTCTCTGCGGCGAGCGTTTGATATGCCGCGCCTGCGCCCACGCGGCTAGTTTGACCGGATTGTTTCGATAAACGTTCTGCATTATCGCGTCCACAATCGTCGCCGCGTCCATCCCGCGCTCGATTTCCGTATCAATTCCGGCAGTCGCGCCGACGGTCGCGCTTTGCCCGCTCGCTTTCTGATTCAGAGCCGCCTCTTTAAACGCGTCGGTAAATGAAAAAACACGTCGGCAACTCATCTCAACAAACCTGCCAGTCATTTCGATAGGTCGGCAGATAAATCCACACAACTTACCACTCAGCATTTACCGATTTACCACTATTAATGACAGTTTTCCTCAATCACTTGCCGGTAAACATTCGCGTCGGGCGATTCAATTGCTTCCAAGATAGCTACTGCTTCTTTCAACAAATTGCAAGCCTTTTCCCTTTCGCCTAAGATGTAATAAGCATTTCCCAGATTGCCTAAATCCTGACCTTCACCTAAACGGTCGCCAATCTCGCGGGAAATCTTCAATGCTTGCTCGTGATAATCAATCGCCTTTTGATAATCGCCTAAACTGTGGTAGGCAATTCCCAGATTCCCCAAAGTTTTGTCTTCGCCCAAACGATTACCAATTTCGCGGGAATTTGTTAAAGACTGCTCGTAATACTCAATTGCTTTTTCACCTAAACGGTAGTAAGCAATTCCCAAATTGCCTAAGCTGGCACCTTCGCCCAAACGGTCTCCCATCTCGCGTTTAATTATTAGAGACTGCTCGTGATACTCAATTGCTTTTTGATACTCACCTAAACGGTAGTAAGCAAGTCCCAGATTGCCTAAGCATTGTCCCTCGCCTTGTCGATGAGAGATTTCACGGGCAATATTTAGTGCCCGCTCATTATATTCAATTGCCTTTCGATATTCGCTTAATTTGTTGTAAGCAACACCTAGGTTTTGCGAAAAATTACCTTCAAAAATTTTATGGTTAATTTTTTCGGCGGCTTTGAGAGATGATGTTTGCCAGATAATAGATTCTCTTGGGATAAGACGCAAAGTAAGAAGCTCATGAACTGAATAGTGACAGCATAGCTCGGCGATTGCGTTATGTCTTTCCGTATTATCCGCCGTCCATTTTTGTCCGGTCGTGATATTGTTCCATTCTGTGTCAATCAATCTCAAAGATATGAGAAATCCGTTTTCGCGGTCATTCGCCCTTATTTCATTAGTGAAATAGAGAACTTCGACATAATATGCCGCGTGGAGAAACTGTGTCTGAAAGCGTTCGTCGGCGGAAAGCTTCGCATCGGTAAAGACGCGCATCAAATCGTGCAGACTAAAGCGTTTTATTTCGGGATTGACTTCGAGAAGGTTGAATTTGCGAAGCAGTTTCCGCGTTTCCTTTGCCTCGTCTGCGGAAATGTTCAAAACCACCGCGATTGCCGCTTCGGTAAAATCTGCCGGAAAGATGGACAAGCGCCGCCAGCGTTCTTTCATATTGTCGGGCATGGCTTCGTAGCTGAGTTCAAACGATGCTTCGACAGTCAAACCTTCGTAATCGGGGACGCGCTCTTTTAAAAGCGCCTGTTTGCTGCGATATTTTTCAATCAAATTTGCCGCCGTTTCCAATTCGTCTTCTGCCAGCAGTGCCGCCAGAGGCTTGAGAGCCATCGGCAGATAGCCCGCCAGATAAGCTAGATTATCGGCTTGACCTTCAAAGCGTTCTTCGCCGCCGCCGTTTTCGAAGAGAAGCTTTCGCGCGTCTTCGGACGACATTTTCACGATTTGCTTGCTTTTGCCGCCTGTCAAAGCAAACGATTGCCGCGAAGTGACGATGAAACACGCTCCGGCTTGCATCAAAGCCTCGACCGATTCCTTTTTTTCGGCGTTGTCCAGTACAATCAGCGTCGGCTGGCTCTGCGCCAGTTGAACGAAAAGATTTTTAAGCTGCGCGGCGGGAATGTCGGCGGGAACTTCCTGCCCGAACTGCCTGACGACAATATCAAACATCGCGTCGCGCGCAGAGAGCGGATTTTGGCTCATGCCCTGCATATCGACAAAAACCTTCGCCTCGTATTCACCCTTGATTTCTCCAGCAAATCGTAAAGCCAAAGCCGTCTTACCGACGCCGCCCGTGCCATGCAGAACAAAACAGCGCGTGCCGTTTTGATAAGCTTCGCGCAAATCAGTGAGAGAGTCCTCGCGTCCGACGAAGTTGTTGATTGTCGGAATTGAGTTCGGCAAAGGTCTAGGCTCATTCGCAGAGGTTTGAACATATTGATTTATTATGCCGTGATTGTCTTCAATAGCTTGCCCGATTTTGTCTGCTTCAAAAGTCATAAGTTTATTAAAAGTTCA
>DASVWG010000367.1:0-3272 GCA_036389695.1 Pyrinomonadaceae bacterium | reverse complement strand
CGCAAGGACGTTGAAACGCCCTCTAATCGCTTCGTTTTCAAACCACGCCGTAAACGACGTGGCTATCAAAACAAAAATTAGGATACTATTGTTTTCTGAATGCGAACGCTCTCGGTTATTTATCCGCCGGGCATTGATACGGGACGCAGATGCCGCCGCAGTTATAATAACCTTCGGCGCAGGCATCCCGCGGTCCGGTGTGTTTGTCCTTTAGCTTGTCGAGGATTGGTATCAGCAGTTTTTCAATCTCCTCGGCTTTCTTAATTCGCTCTTTGGCGGTTTCCTCTCGCAGACAATACTGGAGCGCGCCGATTTCCAAGCCGTCCAGAACCGTCCGCAGGCGCATATAAGCTTTCGGAAAATCATCCGATACTTGCGGCTTTTCAGGTTTGGTCGGTTTTTTTGCTTGGGTCGTTTTTTTGCTTGTCGCCATTTCTATTTTCTCCTATTTGAAGTTGTTTATCATTGAAATTATTTGCCAGTTGGCTTGTTTGCCGTAATAAATGGTTTTGCTGTCGGGCGCGAAAGAAAGCGTCGAAAAATAAACGCGGACGTCGCTGCTGCTGACGAGCGTTTTAGCGGCTGCTCCGCCCGTCGAAGGCAGAATCTGAATCGTATCGCTGCCGCCCTGCCGCGTGACGAAAGCGAGCGTTTTGCGGTCGGGCGAAAGAGCGATGTTTTGAAAATAAGCCGAATTTAGCCGGGCAATCTCGCCTATCGAACCATCTTCCAAAGCCACCTGAAAAAGATACACGTCGCCGGGCAGAAACGAAATGTCTTTGCTTTTATCGACCGATTTAACAATCAGCCGGCGCCCGTTCTGCGACCAGCCGACGAGCCGCAAAACTGATTCTGATTGATAAGCCTGTCGCGCTTTCCCGTCCGCCAGCGTCCATAAGCTCCAAACTCTCTGATTCGGATTGCCCGCCGTCATCGCCGACCACGCAATCTGACTGCCGTCAACCGAAAAAATCGGGTTGAAAAAAAGCAGATTTTTATCCTCGTTATTGGTCAATTGTTTTTCGCCGCCGTCAATGGTGGTTTGCCAGACGTTCGAGACGCCGTTGCGAAAAGCGCAGTAAACGAGCGAGCGGCTGTCGGGCGACCATTGATAATCCTGCGTTTGCACGCGATTGTAAGGCAGCAGCGTGTAGCCGCCGAAAACCACGCCGCCCGTCGTCAAAGCGCGCGCGTCGCCGCCCGCCGCAGATGTGAGCCAGAGGCTGTTGTTTCCGGCTTCCGGGCGCAGAAAAGCCAGAAATTTTCCGTCGGGCGACCAGCGCGGGTTGAAACCGTCTTCAGCCATCTGCGTTGGGCGCGTCTCGCCGCCGATTTTTTGCGATAAAAGCAAACAATGAAACAATTTATCGCCGACGCTCGATGCCCTCGCCGCCTGGTAGGCTATCTGGTCGCCGTTCGGCGCGGCGTCCTGCCAGAATTCGACGCCGATGTCCGAAGTCAGTTGAAATTCCTTATTCGTGTCCAGCCGCACGCCCCACAAATCCGAATCATCCTTCGCCGAGGTGTATAGAATTTTCGTGCCGTCGTTTGAAACGTCGGAAACTTTGCTGTCGCTGTCGCTGAAAGTCAACTGCACGGGCGGCGCGCCGTCGGTAAAGGCGAGACAAATCTGCTTGATGCCGTTGCGATTGGAATTGTATATGACGCGCTCGCCGTCCGGATGCCAGATTGGCTCGCTGTCTTCGGCGGTGTCGTCGGTCAGCCGCGACGGATTTTCGCCGTTTAAATCCGCCGTCCACAAATCTTTCTGACCGTCTTTGCGGTCGGCATAGACGATTCGTTTTTCGTCGGGCGCGAAGCTGAAGCCGCGGTCAATCGGGCGCGCCTCGTCAAAGCTCGTCAGTTTCGTAATCTGTTTCGAGGCGATGTCGAGCGCGTAAAGATTCTGCCGCATTTCAAAATAAATAATCGCGCCGTTTTTCGACCAATGCACCAAGCCCTGACTTCTCGCTTCGAGCGGCACGACGAGCGCCGGAGCGCCGCCCAGCGCGGGCGCAGTCCAGATTCCGCGCCGCCCGCCGCGCTCGGAAATATACGCGATTTGCGAGCCGTCGGGCGACCACAGCGGACTGGTTTCCTTGGCGTCGTCCTGCTTGCGCGTAAACGGCTCGCCGCCGCCGATTTGTTTGAGCCAGATGGCGCTCGTGCCGTTTTTTGAGGCGACATAAGCGACGACGAGATTGCCGACCGGCGAAAATCGCGCGCGGCTCGTGTCCGCCTCGTTCTGCTCGCTTTTCCAGCTCGTGATTTGCGAAGACGTGAGCGACGCCGAATAATTCGTCTCCGCCGGACGATTCTGTCGCGCGAAATACCAGATTGCCAGAGCCGCCAGCAAAACAAACGCCGGCGCCGCAAGCCACAGCCAGCGTCGCTGCTGCAAAAAATTTCCGGCTTTTCCCGCTTCTAAACCTCGCGTCAACGCTCCTTTGCCGTTGGTCGAAAGCGAATCCGAAACGTCTTTTTGTCCGGCGTTTTCCAGCTCTCTCTGCAAAAACTTTAGTTCGAGAAACAAATCCTTGACGACCTGATAACGGTCTTCGCGCTCTTTGACCAGAGCTTTTTTGACGATGCGCTCCATCTGGCGCGGCGCTTGCGCAGCATAAAGCGAGAGCGGTTCCGGCTCGGATTTCAAAATCGCCGCCAGCACATCGCTGTGGGTTTCGCCCGTAAACGGCACGCGACCGGCAATCATTTCGTAAAGCACGACGCCGAGACTCCAGATGTCCGTCCGCGCGTCGACCGTTTTGCCGCGTATCTGTTCGGGCGAAATATAGGCGGGCGTTCCCATCACCATGCCGGGCGCGGTGACGATTCTTTCCCGCGTCAGCGCTTCGCCATCTATATCGGAATCGTGCGGAAAGCTGGTCTGCTTGGCTAAGCCGAAATCCAAAACTTTCACCAAGCCGTCGGGGCGACGCATAATGTTTTCCGGTTTGATGTCGCGATGAATGATTCCGGCAGCGTGCGCCGCCGCGAGCGCCGAAGCCGTCTGAATCGCCACGTCGACGGCGTCGTTTAAATTTATCTTTCGGCGGCTGATAAGATGACGCAGGCTTTCGCCCTCGACGTATTCCATCACGATGTAATTTACGCCGCCCGTCTCGCCGATTTCATAAATCGTGATGATGTTCGGATGATTCAGCGCCGAAGCTGATTTGGCTTCCAGAATGAAACGCCGCAGGCGGTCCTGGCTCTGGCTGAATTCCGCGGCGAGAAACTTGACGGCGACTTTACGTTCAAGCCGCGTGTCC
>DASVWG010000366.1:0-6369 GCA_036389695.1 Pyrinomonadaceae bacterium | reverse complement strand
ACGAGATAAAAAACGCCGTGCGCGCCGTCGCGGAAAAGGATTCGCCGGACGTTTTGATTGTCGAAATCGGCGGAACGGTCGGCGATATCGAGTCCCTGCCGTTTATGGAAGCGATTCGCCAGCTCGGACGCGAAGAAGGTCGCGGCAACGCGCTTTACGTTCACGTTACGCTCGTGCCGTATATCGCCGCCGCCGGAGAATTGAAAACGAAGCCGACGCAGCACTCGGTGCGCGAGCTGCGCGAAATCGGTATTTCGGCAGACATTCTTTTGTGTCGCTCCGAAAAACCTCTGTCGGTCGATTTACGCCGGAAAATCGCTCTTTTCTGCAACGTGCAGGAAAACGCCGTCATTTCCGCGCAGGACGTCAAAACGATTTACGAAGTTCCGCTCGCCTTTCACGAACAGGGCTTGGACGATTTGATTGTCAGGGAACTGCACTTGGAAGAAAAATTTCCGCACGCCGATTTGAAACGCTGGCGCGAGCTTGTCTCGACCATCAAAGAGCCTTCGGAAGGCGAAGTGAAAATCGCGATTGTCGGAAAATACGTCGAACTGGAAGATTCTTACAAATCCCTGCGCGAAGCTTTGACGCACGCGGGCGTGGCGAATAACCTGCGCGTCAACGTCAACTGGATTGAATCGGAAAGCCTGATTGACGACGAAAATTATCACACGCGCCTTCAGGATTACGATGCCATCTTAGTTCCCGGCGGTTTCGGCAAACGCGGCATTTCGGGAATGATTCGCGCCATCAAATACGCCCGCAAATCCGGCACGCCGTATTTCGGCATCTGTCTCGGAATGCAGACGGCGAGCATCGAGTTTGCGCGCAACGTCTGCGGCTTGCGCGACGCCGATTCGACCGAATTTAACCCGGAAACGCCTTTTCCGGTAATCTTTAAATTGCGCGATTTAGTCAACGTCGAAGAGCTCGGCGGCACGATGCGTTTGGGAGCGTGGGCTTGCAAATTAAAGGAAAACTCCTTAGTGCGCGACATTTACGGCGGCGCGGAAGAAATCTTCGAGCGCCATCGCCACCGCTACGAGTTCAACCCGGAATTCCGGCAGATTTTAGAACAAAACGGCTTCGTCCTCAGCGGCGTCTCGCCCGACGGGAAATTTGTCGAAATGATTGAGCTTCCGCGCGAAACGCACCCGTTTTTCGTCGGCTGCCAGTTTCATCCCGAATACAAATCAAAACCCGTCGCCGCGCATCCGCTTTTCGTCTCATTCGTCAAAGCCGCGCTGCAAAATCGACTGAGCAGCGAGAATTTAAAGGACGACGTGACGAGCGATAAGCAAGTGCAAAGAGAAATGTTCGATTCGCCGGAAAGAGTAGCGGTGATGGGCGAAGAATAGGTTTGAAATTATAGGTAAACGTGAATAAATTTTTCACGGATTTGTGTTAATCTGTGCTTGTTATTGAGAGGAAATTATGCAAACGACAGTCAATTTATCGGAAGATGCTTATCAATATGTTTCAAGCATTGCTCAAATGACTGAACGAACAATTGACGAAGTTATCGAAGAAACTTTTGAAAATCGTTTCGAAAAAGAAGTAGAAATTTTGAAGAAAAGCATTGAAGTTTCTTCTGATGAAGAAGTCTTAGCGTTGGCTAATTTGCAAATGCCCGAAAAGCTAAGCGAGCGTTTAAGCGATTTGCTTGCAGAAAATAGTGAGAGAAATTTAGATGAAAGCCAATTAGCAGATGTTAATAGCCTAATGTTGATACATTTAGATAATAGCCGGAAAGCAGAAATTAGTATGCTGATGCAAATCAGTCGCTTTCACGATTTGCGAAAGGCAATCGGAATTGTTGAAGCGATAAAACGCGGCTTAATAAAATCCGCCGAAGAATTGTCGTGAACAAAATCTCGAAAGGTTTAGACGCGAAAATTCGAAAGCAAGCCAAAAATCGCTGCGGATACTGTCTTGCGCCGCAAAAACTTCTTTCTTATAAACTCGAAATCGAACATATTTTTCCGAAAGGCAAAGGCGGCAGCGACAAAGAAGAAAATTTATGGCTGGCGTGTCGGCAATGTAATTTAAGCAAAGGGACGAAGACCGACGGATTTGATTCAATAACCTCAAAGCGTAGTAAACTTTTCAATCCGCGTGAGCAGGTTTGGTCGGAACATTTTGTCTGGAGCGACGACAAAACACTGATTATCGGAAAAACGCCTTCCGGACGCGCAGCCGTTTCCGCTTTACTATTGAACAATGACTGGCACCGAATAGCGAGAGAATTTTGGAAACTAACGGGAATTTTCCCGCCTGAAGATTAAACAGATGCCGAGAATAGAAAAGCCTTTCGGGCTTTACGTCGTGACTTTGGTGGATTTTGCTGCGTTCGGAGTTTTTCAGTTTTTCAAAACCATCGCGGACGCGCAGAAATCCGAAGGCGAAACTTCCTTCGCCTTGATTTTTATCGCTTTGTTTTTGTGCATATTTACGGCGGCGGCGGCGGTCTGGGCTTTTTCCGGAGATAATAGCGGCAGATACGCTTTATTGTTTTTTATTTCGCTGAACATTATCTGGCTGGTCGGGAATTTTGCGGCGCAATGGATGGATGAAGATTTCAAAATGAGCCGCGCGAACGCCGGTTTTCTGATTGATGTCGGAAAAGCCGTCTGGGGCTTGGGCGGAAACTGGTGGTATCTGACAAGAAACGAGGTTGTTGCATATTTTAATCAACAATCGAAAATTAAATGAGTAATATAAATTCTTTCAAGGTGGAAACGGTCGCTTTCGGCGACGGGCGTCTGAGTTTTATTTTAGGTCCGTGCGTGGTCGAATCCGCGCAGCACGCGCTTTTTATGGCGCAGGAAATTAACGATATTTGTAAACACGTCGGCGTCGATTTCGTTTATAAATCTTCTTTCGACAAAGCGAATCGCAGCTCGATTGAAAGCTTTCGCGGCGGCGGAATGGAATTTGGCTTGGAAATTCTCGCGCAGGTGAAAGATGAAATCGGCGTTCCGGTTATCACCGACGTTCACGAAACGTGGCAAATCGAAAAAGTCGCAAAGGTCGCGGACATTATTCAGATTCCGGCGTTTCTCTGTCGCCAGACGGATTTGTTAATCGAATCGGCGAAATCGGGCAAAGCCGTCAACGTCAAAAAAGGGCAATTTCTCGCGCCGTGGGACGCGAAGAATATTGTCGAAAAGCTGCAAGGCGCGGGCGGCGAGAAAATTCTTTTGACCGAGCGCGGCGCGTCGTTCGGCTACAATAATCTGGTCGTCGATTTGCGCAGCTTTCCGATTATGCGTTCTTTTGGCGTGCCGGTCGTTTTCGACGTGACGCACAGCTTGCAGCTTCCGGGCGGTTTGGGAAAGGCAACGGGCGGACAAGCCGAATACATCGAACATTTTGCTCGCGCGGGCGTGGCTTGCGGCGTGGACGCGGTTTTTATGGAAGTCCACGACAATCCGGCGAAAGCGCCGTCGGACGGACCGAATCAACTGCCGCTGGCGCGTCTGGAAAAGCTGCTTTCCAAATTGAAACAGATTCACGAGCTTATTAAAGATAACTAAATCGCGGGATGAAAGGACTTAAAGACGGAAAATTTTCAATCATAGCTTTCGCCTTTTTACTTTTAATTTTTATTTCGAATTCGTTTGCTCAGAATTCCAAATGTAAAAACGCTTCGGCGGAAACCGACGATGACTTGATGTGCGCTAATGAGTTGGTGGAATTTGCGAAGCTTCATAAAGTAAAGCAGATGCAAGGCAAAGTTTTGATAAATAGAGCTGAATACCCGCTTTTGAGCGTCATTGATATTTATGTCGTTTCAAAACTTGACGCCAAATCCTTGCCTTCCGATTTGGTAAAACAACTGGTGCCCTTCAAGCGATTTAAAACAAACGAGCGCGGAGAATTTTGTCTGACGGGTTTGGCTGAAGGAAATTACGTTTTGAATGTCGGCACATCGGAAGGCGGTTTTAATTGCACTTGGCTGAAAGTTAAAGTGACAAAAAGCGGTTCTGAAAAGCCAATCAAGATTGATTTAACTCTGGGAACTTAATAATGAAGAAATTATCAGCAATAGTTTTTACTTTTTTACTTTTTAGTTTTGCCTTACAGGTTTCGGCGCAGGACGAAAACGTGCGTGTGGCGGCGGCGTGGCAAGTGAAAAAATACGAAATCACCGCGACTTTGCCGACGACTGACCGCTATCTGACGGCGAAAGCCGTTTTGAATCTGCAAAACGTCGGCAGCGGCGCAGGCTCGCGCCTGACTTTGCGGCTCAGCCCGTCCGCCGAAATTTCCGCCGTGACGGTCAATAACTCGGCGGCGGCTTTTACGAAAGGCGAAGAAAAGCTCGGCACCTCGCGCGCGCTGCAAAGAATTATCATCACCATCCCGACGGTCGCGCCGAACGCTTCGACGACCGTCGCCGTCGATTACAAATTAAAAGTTGACGAAAATTCCGGCTTGAATACGATTTCGCCCGCCGGCTCGCAATTTTTGCCTTTGTCTTTCTGGTATCCGACGCCGAACAGTCATTACGCGCCGCGCGGCGCTGATTTCGCGCCGTTTCGCCTGACGGTCAACGCGCCGAACGGCGAGACGATTGTTTCTTCGGGAACGGCGAGCGCGAACGCTTTCGAGCAAAAATTAAACGGTCAGCCGTTTTTTGTGGCGGGAAGCTGGGACACAATCGAGGCGAAAGGCGTGACGGTTTATCTGCCGAAAGGCGCGGGCGAAACGGAAAAACAGCGTGCCAATGAACTGGCAAATCTCGCCGTCGAAGCGAAAACTTTTACGGCTTCGCTTTTAGGCGGCGTGACCGAAACTCCGACGCGCATCGTCGCCGTCCGGCGCGGCGCGGGCTTTGCCGATGCGGGAATGATTCTGCTCGATTACGGCGCGTTCCGACGCCAGAAAGTCGATTCGCTGACGGCGACGACGATTGCCGAAGCCGTCGCCAAAACGTGGCTCGGCAACGCGGCTCTGGTTCGCGGCGAAGGCTACGGCGCGGTGCGCGAAGGCTTATCGAGATTTATCGCGACGCAGTTTATCGAAAAACAGTTCGGCAAGGACATCGCCGATATTGAACGCTTGCGCCAGCGCTCGGCTTACGCGGCGGTCGCCCGGCGCGACGCGCCTTTAGCGCAGGTTTCGCCGCTCGACGATTATTTTTACGCTTCGACCGGCAACAAAGGCGCGATGATTTGGCGAATGACGGCGCGCAATCTCGGTCAGGCGGAATTTTTCAATGCGATTCGCACGCCTTTGAAAGAGGGAAATCTGACTCTGGGAACAATCCGCGCGGCGCTGGCGACGCAGAAAGACGGGCTCGATTACTGGTTTGACCAGCCGACCGATATGAATCTGCTGGTCGGTCTGCCGCAGCCGCTCGGCGCGGACATAAAAGTCGCGCTGAGAAATCTCGGCGCTGTTCCCGCGAATGTGACGGTCGTCGGTTTGACGGACAAAGGCGAAAGATTAACGACGCAGGTCACGATTGCGCCGCAAAGCTTCGGCGAAGCGATTTTTAAAACGCCTGCCAAAATAGTCCGCGCCGAAATCGACCCGGAAAAGCTTTATCCGCAGGTCGATTTTTCCGACGACGTCGCGCCGCGCGACTTTACCGAAAGCGATGCGCTTTTAGTCATCAAACGCGCTTTCGACAAACAGGACTTTGCGGCGGCGGAAAAAAGCGCGCGAACCGCGCTGAACATTTACCCGCGTTTTGACGACGCCCGCGTCTGGCTGGCGCGCACGCTTCTGGCGCAAAACAAAAACGCCGAAGCCGAAAAAGAATTTCGCGCCGTGCTGGACGAAAAGCTGCCGACCGGAAGAAGCCTGGCGTGGGCAAATCTCGGACTCGGCGAAATTGCCGCCAAATCGAACCAGAACGCGCAGGCGACAAAATATTTTGAAGAAGCCATCAAAGCCGATGCCGAATACGGCGCGACTCTGGCGGCGCGAGCGGGACGAAGCAAAGCCGCCGCCGGCGCGGGCGTCGATGAAAGCGTTAAAACATTTTTCGCGCAGTTCGACAAAGCCGCCGTTTCGGGCTTGAAAGCAAATGTCGAAGCGATGATTATTCCGGGCGAGATACCGAAATTTGCCGGTGGCGTCAGCGGCGCTCAGGAATGGAAAACGACCGTTTTACAGGTTGATAAAATCGACGCGAATAACGTTCTCGCCGAAGTCCGGTTGAATATCAGATTGCTGAATCATGAAGCCGAAGCGGGAACGGCGGTTTTTCTTTTATCGAAAGTCGGCAGCAGCTGGAAGCTGAGCAACGTCGAAATTTTCGAGGTCAGATAAGACGCATATATTAATGTAAAGATGTTTTCACCTATTTCAAAATTGCAAATTTCAAATAAGCGATTCCGCCCTTGCTGACGCGCG
>DASVWG010000365.1:0-18339 GCA_036389695.1 Pyrinomonadaceae bacterium | reverse complement strand
ACAGTCAACCACCTTATGAAAATACTCAGGGTTTTTAATATCAGTCGGCTTCACTTGTTTTCGTCCTTTAATTTGCTATGTTTTCTTCATATTTCCGCAGGCTTGGGAAAGCAATCTCGCCAGTCGTCAAATAATCTTTGTCTAAACATAATACGTTTTTATTTTTACTTCAATACTTTTCGGGAAAAATGCAGCAAAGACAGTGAAAATACGTAAAAATAAATAAAAGCACAGGAAACTTGAAAAGAAGCGGTTCAAAGCTCAAACATTAGTTTGCTTTCAGTTTAAAGAAAGATACGATAAATCGTGACCTCTAAACTGTTTCTCCTTAATTTTTGTGCAAAGTCCCGCTGAATAATTAGGCGCTGTAAGGGCAAGCACGCGGGCGCGCCCCTACATTTCCGTTTACGCGAAATCTTTTCCGTGACACGACCTTTAAAATAGGTAGTGTCCTAATAGAGTGTTGCCGGAACAAATAGCCACGTCCTTCAGGACGTGGTCGGAAAAAACGAATCAATAAAAGGGCGTTTCAACGTCCTTCCCAAACAATGAATTGGCTCAAGCCAAAGAAAAAGGACGTTGAAACGCCCTTTCGATATTTATCCATCATTTGACCACGCCGTAAACGACGTGGCTATCAGCATCACTTTATTAGCACACTACCTTAAAATACAGTCGCTTGACGTTGTCCCGCATTCATGTTCGAGCTTGCGGTGCCCCATTTCTCCAATTCAACGAGAAACTTCGCGTAACATTCGTCCTGTTCGCTGGCGATTTGATTTACGACGTCGCCGACGCTGAGTCCCATCTGCGCTTCCATGGAATTCATGCGCGTGAAGATTGGACCGGTGTGCAGCACGATGTGTTTCTCCAGCGCCGTCGTCGCGGCATCCATTCGCAGAAGCAGCGCGTTCTGGTGCGCCGATTCGTCGCGGATGAGCGTCATCCGGACGGCATATGCCCACGCCACTTCCCGCGCTATCAGCATCAGGGCATTAACAAATTCTATGGAGAAAGGCTCGCTCAAACGGTCATAAGTCGGTGAGAGAGCGTCGAGCTTGCAGTCCATGAGCGGGACGCACAGAGAGAGCGCTTCGTTGACTATGTCGTAGTCGTGCTTCAAATCTTTCAAGCCTTCGTAATTCTCCGCGACTTCTGCCACCGTGATAGCCAAATCGTAGCAGATGTGCGCGCTCATTCCGAGCATTATCTGCTGCAATATGGCGTATTCGTCGCTCGGTGCCTGGTCGAACGCAAACTCCCAGCATTTAGGCGTCGTGTCCGCGTCGGGGTTCTCGTAAGCTTCGAGATAATGGTTGGCAAAGATGACGTCGAACTTCTCCATGCGAGCGGCGTCTTCAAACTTCCCGAATTCGATGCCTTTGGCAATGGTGACGGTCACATGCTTGTAAAGCGCCGCAAAATATCCTTTGCGGTCGTTGTCCTGAGTCGTGGTTTCGATAATGCCGTCCATGGCACGCAGAACCTCTTCGATTGTGTTGTATTTCATTTATATGCTCCTTTTTATTTGATAGTGATTCATTGACAGGCTCGGACAAGCATTTTTTAAGTAGTGGTGTAAATTTCTATTTCACCCGTTAATTTCAAAATAAGGCGTTAATCTACTTCTCACACCCGATGAAATTATCGAGCGTGTTTTTGTATCACATAAATTAACGCGCCGCCGAAATCGGAAAACGCTCATCCAAAGCGGGAATTTTTATCGGAGATGGAAAGTCTGCGGAGATAAACGGGAAAAATGCCGGCGACGGCGGGATTTTGTCGCTTCAATCCAGGAGGCGGAAGTATTGAGGTGAAATTTTCTCGCCGTCGAGGCAAATATATCTGCGCCCAAAACAAAACCGGCGGCTATCAAACTCGCGCCGCCGAAAACTGTTTTGTTTTATTTACGGTATTTACCGGTGCTCGTCGGCGGTTAATTGTTTTTCGCCGTGAATTTCCTGCAAGCTTCTGACTGAAACTTTTTCCTGCGATTTCTTCGTCGCAATCGCCTCGATTAAAGCTTCCGCGCCGGTCATTGTCGTGACGCAGGGGACGTTGAATTGCAGGGCGGCTTTGCGGATTGCCTGTTCGTCGTAGTGCGAGGTTCTGCCGAGAGGCGTGTTGATGATGAGCGAGATTTCGCCTTGTTTGATGTAGTCGGCGATGTTCGGGCGTCCTTCGTTGACTTTGAAGACGGTTTCGCATTCCAAGCCGACTTCCGTCAGGCGTTTCGCCGTGCCGTAGGTGGCGATTAATTTAAAGCCCAGTTTGTTTAAACGGCGCGCCAGCACGACCGCCTGACCTTTGTCGGAATCGTTGACGGAGATGAAGGCGTCGCCTTCCATCGGCAGAGTAATTCCGGCGCCTTCCATCGCTTTGCCGTAGGCTTCGCCGAAGGTTTCGCCGACGCCCATGACCTCGCCGGTCGAGTGCATTTCGGGTCCGAGAACCGGGTCGACTCCGGCAAATTTTTTGAAAGGGAAGACGGGCGATTTGACGAAGATTTTCGGGACCGGCAAAACTTCGGGCAGGTCGAAATCTTTTAAGGTTTTAGCGCCAGCCATAACGAGCGAAGCGATTTTGGCGAGCGGCACGCCGGTCGCTTTGGCGACGAACGGAACCGTGCGCGAGGCGCGCGGGTTGACTTCGATGACGTAGACGCGATTGTCTTTGATTGCCAGTTGGAGATTCATCAAGCCGACGACTTTCAAGGCTTTGGCTAAATTGAAAGTGTAATGTTTGATGGTTTCCAGGTGTTCGGCGGCGATTTTCTGCGCGGGCAGAACCGAAGACGAATCGCCCGAATGAATTCCGGCTTCTTCGATATGTTCCTGGATTCCGGCAATGATGCACGCGGTTTCGTCCGCTAGCGCGTCGACGTCGATTTCGACGGCGCGTTCGAGAAATTTGTCAATCAAAATCGGCTTTTCCGGCGAAGCGTCAACCGCCGTGCGCATATATTCGTCGAGCGTCTGCTCGTCGTAAACAATCGCCATCGCGCGACCGCCGAGAACGAAGCTCGGACGCACGATAATCGGGTAGCCGATTTGCGCGGCGCATTCTTTGGCTTCTTCGGGCGAGGTCGCCGTGCCGTTTTCCGGCTGCGGAATGTTCAACTCCTTTAATAACGCGCTGAATCTTTTGCGGTCTTCCGCCAAGTCAATCGAATCGGGCGAAGTGCCGATTATCGGCACGCCCGCGTTATGCAGACGGTCGGCTAGATTAAGCGGAGTTTGACCGCCGAACTGGACGATGACGCCTTCGGGTTTTTCGGTTTCGACGATGTTCATCACGTCTTCAAACGTCAAAGGCTCGAAATACAAACGGTCGGAAGTGTCGTAGTCGGTCGAGACGGTTTCGGGATTGCAGTTGACCATTATCGTCTCGAAATCGGCGTCGCGCAGGGCGAAACTGGCGTGGCAGCAGCAGTAATCGAACTCGATGCCTTGCCCGATGCGATTCGGTCCCGAACCGAGAATCATAATTTTCCGGCGGTCGGTCGGCGCGGCTTCGCATTCTTCCTCGTAGGTCGAATACAGATACGGCGTGTGCGATTCGAACTCCGCGCCGCACGTATCGACGCGTTTATAGACGGGCGCGATGTTCAGATTTTTGCGGCGCTCGCGGACGACCGTTTCGGTCGAATTCGTCAGGTAAGAAATGCGGCGGTCGGACAGCGCGAATTCCTTCGCCGTCTGCAAAACTTCGCTCGGCACGTCGTTTAAATTTCGCCCGTCGATTCGCGCCTGCAGCTGCATGACTTCCTGCAATTGTTCCAGAAACCAAGGGTCGATTTTTGTCAAACGATGAATTTCCGCAATCGAATAACCGTTTCGCAAAGCGTATGTAATATAGGAAAATCGCTGTGAATTCGGGCGCGCCAGCTTTCTCTGCAAAACGTGGTCGGGAATGCCTTCGAGCCGCAAGGGCTTGACGGCTTCCAGCGAGCGAAGACCTTTGAAAAGCGATTCTTTAAACGTTCTGCCGATCGCCATCACCTCGCCGACCGATTTCATCTGCGTGCCCAGAACGTCTTCCGCGCCGGGAAATTTCTCGAAAGCCCATTTCGGAATTTTCGTCACGACGTAATCAATCGTCGGCTCGAAACTGGCGGGAGTTTTTTTCGTAATATCGTTCGGAATCTCGTCCAGAGTGTAGCCGACCGCCAATTTCGCGGCGATTTTCGCAATCGGAAAGCCGGTCGCTTTTGACGCTAAAGCCGACGAGCGCGACACGCGCGGGTTCATTTCGATAATGCGCACGTCGCCGTTTTCGGGATTGACGGCGAATTGAATGTTCGAGCCGCCGGTTTCGACGCCGACCTTGCGGATGCAGGCGATGGACATATCGCGCAGGCGTTGATATTCGACGTCCGTTAAAGTCTGCGCGGGCGCGACCGTTATCGAATCGCCCGTGTGCACGCCCATCGGGTCGAAGTTTTCGATTGAACAGATGATGACGACGTTATCGTTCAAATCGCGCATCACTTCCAGCTCGTATTCCTTCCAGCCGAGAATGGATTCTTCAATCAAAACCTGCGAAATCGGCGAAGCCGCCAAACCGCCCTCGACGATTTCCTCAAATTCCTCCGGGTTGTAAGCCGTGCCGCCGCCCGTGCCGCCGAGCGTGAAAGCGGGGCGAATAATCGCCGGATAACCGATTTCCTCGACGATTCTCCGCGCTTCTTCCCAATTGTGCGCGAAGCCGCCTTTCGCGCTCGGAACATTGATTTCGTCCATCGCTTTTTTAAAAAGCTCGCGGTCTTCGCCGATTTTGATTGATTCGACGTTTGCGCCGATCAATTTCACGCCGAATTTGTCCAGAATTCCTTTTTCGTATAAATCGACCGACAAATTCAAGCCCGTCTGCCCGCCGACCGTCGGCAGCAGCGCGTCGGGACGCTCTTTTTCGATAATCGCGCTCAGGGTTTCGATTGTCAGCGGCTCGACGTAAGTTTTATCGGCGATTTCCGGGTCGGTCATAATCGTCGCCGGATTTGAATTGACCAGCACGACCTCGAAGCCTTCCTGTTTCAAAGCGCGGCAAGCCTGCGTCCCCGAATAATCGAATTCGCAAGCCTGCCCGATGACAATGGGACCCGAACCGATGATTAGAATTTTATGAATATCTGTGCGTTTTGGCATTTTTTGCAGAAAGACGTTTTCGGAAAATTATATCTGATTATTCGATTTGTTGCGAAATTGGCTCAAAAATAAAATTGACGCGCGGTTGTAAGATTTTGTTGAAAAAAACATATATAGACAGAAGTCTTTTGTGGTAGTGTTCAAGCATTCACCGCCCAAAAGCTTTACCATACATCTGTATTTTATAAGGAGAAGTGTATATGGCGGACAGTGATTTGAAAGACTGGACAATCATGATTTATTTGTCGGGCGATAATAATTTGAGTGAAGATATGGTCGGAGGCTTAATCGGCATTAAGGAAAAAATCAGTCAAATTCCCAAAGAAATTCCGACCGATTTTGCGCTGGTTGCTTATTTTGACCCGGGGGCAATCGACTTTCCTCCGTTGCTGATAGATTTTACGAAAAGTGGATCGGCATGTGAAGACGGAACTCAAATCTCTTTGAACGGCGTGCCGAGAAATCGCTCTAAAAAGGGCTTTCGCAAAAGCGGCGGAATCTTCAGAAACATCGGCGCTTCACCGGACTCTATTTTTAAGTTCGTCGAATTCTGTGTCGGAAAACACCAGGCTCGAAACTATGCGCTGATACTTTCAGGGCACGGCGACGGTTTTCAAAAAAACAATTTTCTGCGCGACGAATCTTCGCAAACATTCGTTTCGATTCAGAAATTAGGCGAAAAATTGCGGGTTTTGACCGACAAGGACAAAAATTTCCTGAAACAAAAGTTTTCGATTCTCGGCTTTGACAGCTGCGTGATGGGCGCTATCGAAGTCGCCCACGAGTTTGCCGATTCGGTCGATATGATTGTTTCTTCGCAAGGATTAGTTCCCAATCTCGGCTGGAATTACGGAAAAATCGTGGCGAAAATCGCCGAATTGGTCAGGGAAAAAGCGTCCGCCGCCGAATCGGTCGTCAAAGAAGAGGCGGCAGCCGCCGGATTGGTCACAGAAAAAATGCAAGCCGCCGGAATGGTCGAAGAAAACACGCAAGCCGCCTACTATAAAGGACAAAATATTTCCCTGAACAAAAAAGAAATGGCTGACATTTTTGCCAAAAGTTTTCTTTCGCACTACAAAGATTACACTTTGTACGGCGGGCGTTCGGTTGATATTAGCTATAACGATTTGAGAAAAAAAGAGGAATTCGACGAAGGCGAGACGATACCGGATTTCGTTTTCGACGACGCGGTGGCGGGCTTGAAATCATTGGCGACAAATCTGACGCTTGCGTTGCAGACGCCGCTCATTGACGAGAAAATTGAAAAGGCTATCCTCAACAGTCACGCTCAGGCTCAAACCTACGTTTTTGACCAATGCATTGATTTGAAGGATTTTTGCGAATTATTAAAACGCGAATGCGATTTGATTCTTGAAGAAAACGTGCTGTTTGCTGCCGTATTAAGAGACATCGTGAAATCAGGAATCAAACAAACCGGCGCGAACGACGACAATGACGCCGAAGATTCTGCCGATAAACTTATCAATAGCTCGGAAGTATTCAAAGCGTTGACCGAGCCGCTCAAGCTGGTCGACGCCATTTCCGGCGATTGCGAAAAGATTATCAATGCCATTTCGGCTTGTGCCAAAAGCTACTATATGGGCGCGGAGTTTCAATATTCGAACGGCTTTTCGCTTTATTTTCCGTGGTCTGTTCTTTCGTATCTGCTGACGAAGGAACGCTACACGAAATTCCGTCTGGCAGGCAAAGACAGTGAGTGGCGCACGTTTTTAGAAGGCTATCTGTCCGCGACGATGCGCGAAGTTCAAGGCGACGCGCAGGAAGACTATTTTATTTATGATTTAGAAGGATTGCGCTTTGAAAGCAACAAGAAATTCTTCCTGCTTAATCCTTCGGGCAAATTAAAGCTCGCGCTTGCAAAGAAAAATTCCAACGGCTCTAACGGCAGGCTGAATATGCCAATCAGCAAGCTCGATACGCTGATTAACCGTCTGAATATGCCTATCAGCAAACTTGAGATGACAATCAGCCGTCTGAATATGCCGATTAGCCGTCTGAATATGCCGATTAGCCGATTTTCCGATTTTGAAGGCAGGCTGAATATGCCCATCAGCCGATTCAGCATTGTGGAAGGCAAGCTGAATATGCCGATTAGCCGATTGTCCGATTCGACCGAAGTCTTTAATTTTGCGCGCACCAAGAATTTCCCGTGGCTGCCGCGCTTCTGGCAACCGGCAGGTAATTTTTTGAAGGATGATTTAGTCAAAAAAGGCTGATAAACTCGGCTTTTTATTTACTAATTTTGCAAAATGCTCTAAATTATCGAAATGCCCCGCTAATTTAGAGCATTTTCCTATTTCTAATGAAGTCACTTTATTTAGTTTATTCTTTAATTTTCCTGCTTTTTCTGACGCTCGGGGCTGTTTCCGCATCGAGTCAAACAATCGAAACCGGGCAATCTCTGGCGGCGGATGAAGAAAACGCACGGAAGCTCCGATTGGAATGGAACCGGAATTCTTTGGAAGCTTCACGCTCGATTTATCTGAAAAATGCCGGAGAATGGAGAAAATTAAAGAGAAAGGAAAAAGAGCTTTCGTGTTTGCGCGAGGCGGCAAATATCAGCTTGATGCTCGGAGATAAATTACAGGCGACGGCGTTTTTAAATCAGGCGTTAAAAGCCGTCACAAATAATCAAAATAATGATGAGAAAGCAAAAATTCTCAGCGAGCTTTCATTAATCGCGCTTGAAAACGGACAAATAAATCAAAGTCAAATCTACTTTGAAAAGGCGATTTCGGCGGCGCGGGAATCCGGCAGCGATGCCGCGCTGGCGCAGGCATTATTCAGCGCCGGCGATTTTTTTTATTTTCGTGACGATTTGATAAAATCTTTGAATTCCTACAAACAATCAATCGAATACTGGAAAAAAACCGGCGATTTAATCGGCGAAGGCAAGGCGCTTTTGAGTCTCGGTTATCTGCTTGTCAAGCAAAACGATTACAATTCCGGTCTCGAAACCTTTAAATCGGCATTATCAACATTTCGGCAAATCAATGATAAAAGAGGCGAGGCGTTTTCATACACTTCAATCGGCGCGACGCTGATGCTGATGAACGAAAAACAAAATGCCCTGGAACATTATAAAAAAGCCGAGAAGCTCTTTCACGACGACCTCGATTTTACCGAAAAAGCCGCGCTTTCCAACGATATCGGAGCTATTTACGGTGAATACGGCGACTGGAAATTATCACTCAATTACAGAAAAACGGCTTTTCGGCTTTTTCAGAAAATAGACAATCTTTACGGGCAGCTGCATACCTTGCCGAGTCTCGGAAATCTCTCTTCTTATCTGCATGAAGACGCCGACGCGCTGGATTATTTCAGGCAAGCCGAAGCTCTGGCGGTAAAACTCGAGGATAGTTTTACCGCCGGAGTAATCAGCGAAGATTTGGGAAATCATTTTTTTGACCGTCGGGATTTTGAAAAAGCCTTGTTTTATTATAAAAAATCGCTCCGCAGTTTCAATAAGGATATTCATAAAAGACAGCTTTCCGAGGTTTATTACAGAATGGGGCGTATTTATAAAGAAACAAATAATTCTGAACTGTCAAAACAATTTTTGTCCGCGTCTCTCAAGCTCAATCATCAGGTTAAGGATAATTTTTCAGAAGCCGAAACAGTTTTTCAATTAGCCGAAATACAAAATTCCGAGGGGAAAAATGCCGATGCGCTGGATTCGGTCAAACGCTCTCTGGCGATTACCGAATCGCTTTATTCCGATGTCCTGAATTCAAAACTGAAAACTGCATATTTCTCCAATGTTTTTGACCGTTATGAGCTTTACATCAATCTCTTGATGAAAATGCACAATCAATCGCCCGGCGGAAATTATGCGATTGAGGCTTTACAGGCGGCTGAAAAATCGCGGGCGCGTCTGATGCTGGAAAAATTGTCTCTCTCGGAAGCTGATTTTAACAAAGATGCCGATGCCGAAACCGTCCGGCGCGAAAAGGAAATCCGTGTTCTTCTCAACACCAAATCCGACAAACTGACCGACCTTTTGAGCGGCGATGCCGAAAAGAGCGAAATCGACAAAATCAGCGGCGAAATTAACGAGCTGGAAAACGAGCTGGAAGAAATTAAAGCCAATCTTAAACAAAACAGCCCGATTTATTCGGCGATAAAAAATCCCGCGCCGTTTGACGTCGGTGAATTTCAAAACGAAATCCTTGACGAAAACTCTCTGCTCCTCGAATTTTCGTTCGGCGCGAAAGAAAGCTATCTGTGGCTGGTCGGAAAAAACGAAATCGATTCATACGTGCTCGCGCCGCGCGCCGAAATCGAGTCCCGCATCGAAAATCTGCGCGCGCTGCTGGCTGCGCCGCGCGAGATAAAACAGGGCGAAGCCATCGAAGATTTCCAGCAGCGGATTAATGAATCGGAAAAGGCTTTTGAGCGGGAAGCGCTGGCTTTGAGCGAGATGCTTTTCGGGCAGATTGCCGGAAAATTGCCGGGCAAGCGCCTGATAATCGTTCCGGACGGAAAGCTTCACTATTTTCCCGTTTCGGCTTTGCCTTTGCCGAACGCCGAAACAAGCGCGTCGATTCTGTACACTAATGAAACGGTCTACGAACCGTCGGCGCAAACTTTAACGCTTTTGAAAAAAAGCCGGAACGATTCGCCCGCCGCCAAAAAATTTCTGGTTTTCTCCGACCCGGTTTTCAGCAATGACGACGCGCGGCTTTCCGGCACAGGCAAAACGGCTGAAAACGCTTCTTCCGTCGAGACGACTGCGACCGGGAAGCTGCGTTTTGCCGAATCTTTAAATTCGCTTTCGCGCCTGCCCGCTTCAAAAACCGAAGCCGATTCGATAATCGAAATTATCGGCGGCTCGCCGGAAGACAGCTTTTCCGGTTTTGAAGCGAATCGCGAGCGATTGCTTAATGCCGAAACGTCCGATTACAAAATCATACATTTCGCGACGCACGGCTTGATTAACGAACAACGCCCGCAGCTTTCGGGAATCGTGCTTTCGCGTTTTGACAAGGACGGGCGGCAGATTGACGAATCAATCAGGCTGCACGACATCTACGGTTTGAATCTGAATGCCGATTTGGTTGTTTTGAGCGCCTGCAATACCGGACTCGGCAAGGAAGTCAAAGGCGAAGGCTTGATGAGCCTGAATAACGCATTTTTGCAGGTCGGCGCGAAAGCGGTCGTCTCCAGCCTCTGGAAAGTCAGAGACGAAGCGACCGAAGAACTGATGAAGGATTTTTATCAGGGTTTGACTTCGAAAAAACTGACGTCTTCCGCCGCTTTGCGACAGGCGCAGATAAAACTGTCGCAAAATCCGCAGTATAAATCGCCTTTTTTCTGGGCGGCTTTTACGATTCAAGGCGATTTCGCAAACACGCCGAAGCTTTCGCCGGGTTTCGGTTACTGGGTTTATTTTTTATTGATTATTCCGTTTCTGACATTCGGCGTTTACCGTTTCGGCAAAGCCGGTTTATTCAACCGTAAAATTGTAGTTCGCCGTTAAATTTTTCGCGGTCGTATTTTCGAGCTTGATTTGATAACGACCTTTCGCGAGAACGGATTTCGGCAGAAACAATCTGATTTCCTGCCCGCTCCGGTTTCTGTAGACGCGAATTTGATTTTGCCGGAAGACCGCTTTCTCGTCTTTGAGCAGCTGAACGCTGAAAAGCGTTTCATCGCCGACCTCAGCCGGCAGCGCCAGCCCGAAAAGCACATCATCCGGCAGTTTTTCGTGCTTCAATTTAATATCGGAGCTTGAATCGCGCGACGTTCCCGCCGACAGATTTACAAAACCCGTAATATTGCTCAAATCTCCGCTATTTTTCGCGGCGTATTCTTTTTCCAGTTGAGTCAGCTCGACGTTCGGCGCGCTAAAGAAAATTTTCCACGTTATGCCCAGCGCCAGACAAATAATCAATAAAGCGAAAACGGCTGTCACGGGACGCCGGTTCGAGGCGAAAAAATCTTTCAAACGCTGAAAAAAATTGTCCGGCGATTCGTCGTCGGTTTCGGCTGATTGTTCGGGAAGGCAGGCGTCCTGAGCGTATTTTTTAAACAGCGCGATGTGTTTCAGTTGATTTTCTCTTTCCGGCGAGATGAGAAAATTTTTATGAAAAAGCTCGGTTTCCTGCGGCGAGAGCGTTCCTTCCAGAAAATCTTCCGCCAGCTCGCTTTCCGCCCACGCGAGCTTTTCTTCGAGGCTTTCGTCCGCGATGATTTGCAGGTCGATTTCTTCCGCCTCCGACGACGATAAATTTCCCAGAAGATATTGTTTGAGTTTTACGATTTCATTTTCCATTTAACCCGTCTGTAAAATTTACCTGTTAATAATGAAAAAATCCATTAATGTATTACAGGCTATTTTCCTTCAAACATTTCTCGATACACTCTCTTAATGTATTTCTAATCCGAAAAACTTTGGTATGCAAAGCCGGAATGTTTAAATTCATCCGCTCGGCAAGCTTTTTTCGCAGCTCGATTTTTTGGCTTTTTTCCCGCGCGTAGTATTGAATGACCATTGAGCTTTCTTCGCGCGGAATTTTGGTCAGACACTTTTCCAGGCACGCGCATTGAACGTTTGACGCGTCGGGCGATTTTAGGTTTTGCGAGAAAGAAAAATATTCCGGCTCCAGTTGAATCTCTCTGCTTTTCACCGTTCTGACGTATTCGAGATAAATATTTGAGGCAAAACCGTAAAAATACGAAATCGTCTTTACATTTTCAGCCGAGTTGAAAGTGGAAGCTTTGGCGGCAACGCGATTTATCGTTTCGTCGGCAAGCGTCAGCGGGTCGGCGCAGCCGCGAAATCTGAAAAATCTAATCAGTCCGCGCCGAATATTTTCATATTGCTCGGCTGCCTGTTCGCGATTCGGCGAAAGCCAGTCCAGCAAAGCGTCGAAATTCTGCTGAGTTAAATTGAAATCTTTTTTCATCGGATAAGGAATCTGCAATAAGACAAACGCATAATTATCACAAAAGTTTATATATTTACAAACTTCACTTTCAATTACAAAATCTTCCGGCTCTTCGTGCGGCTGATATAACGCCATCCGGTGAATATTTGTGCGCTTTGGCATTAAAAAATATTGACTTTGATTACTAAACAGTGTTAAAACTTAGACCTGATTTTATAAATCCGAAATTTCTGGATATATGAGTGAAGTCCGCGCCCGGAAAGCACGGATTTTTACAAAAGATTGATTCAGCAAACAAAGGACAAGAACGTCAAATTTACCGCTGTGCTCCCGCAGTCGAAAGAAGAAACCGCGAAGTATCCGAACGCTTCAGGCGTTTCGGATATTGAAATTAAACGGTCTCGGCTTGATTCGTTAAATGTCGGCGGAACGCCCACAATTATCGTTGGCAACGATAAAGGTGAGATTTCCGACGTATGAGTAGGCAAACTTCCGCCCGAAAGGGAATCGGAAGTTCTTGACAAACTAAATATGTGAGGAAAAAAATATGAAAAACAAAGTCGGATTGATAAAAAGATTAGGAATCCTGGCACTTTTACTGGCGTGTCTGGGTTTTGTCAATTTTTCGCCAAATACGCAGGCGGTTTCAGCCCTTCCGTGTTGCAGCAGCTGTCCGCTGCCGCCTCCGTTTGACCCGGAAGAAGCGGAGGCTTACTGTTTAAATCTGTGTCAGTATAGCACGCACACTTGCTATAATGACTGTATCAATAATGTTTATTATTGTGCCGGACATTGTTACCCTGGTTGTTAGAACACAATGTTTTTGCTGATTTAAGGAATGATTGAAAACGATTTTCAATCATTCCTTAAAAACCGAGCTTTAATAGAAAAGGCGCGGGATGTTTTAATTTTAAACATCCCGCGCCTTATTTTTGTCAGGCTGAAAGATTTTATCCGAGAGAATGGAAACGATGGAACGATTAGCGCGCAACGATTAAAGACAAATCCGCGTTGCGCGCGCATCATTCGCGCGTTTCTCCTAAACCGTAATGGTCGTGCCGTCGAATTTGGTCAGGCTGAAGCCGTTAAATTGCTCGTTGTAGCCGGTTTTCTGGTCGCGCAGGACGCTGATGGCGAGGGCTTCGCCGAGCAGCATCGATTCGGTTCCGTCCGAGCGCCAGTGAACGCCCGCCGTGTTGCGTCCGAGCGCGACGTTGGCAGCCATTTTGTTTAATTCGCCGCCGACGGTCAGGTTTTCCGTGCCGCTGTAGGGAACTAAGCTCGTTCCCGTCGCGTCCGGCACGACCGGATTCTGAATCACCGTGCTTTCGTTAAACCACGCTTTCAAAATCGTCACGCAAGCGCCCGCGACCGTCGCGTGTCCCGCGCCGTATGACGGGTGCGTCGGCGAGCCTTCGGGAAATGCCTGCGGCAGAAACGCGTTTCCGGCGGGCAAGTATCCGCCGAGACGCGTCGAGGTCGTCACCGAATTTAAAATTTCCTGGTGAACCGGATAACTCGCGCCGTGATACGCGCGGCGGTCGACTCTTTCGGCGAAAACTTCCGGTCGCAGGCGGCGATGGACAAACCATTTTTGATTCCAGACGGCTTTCAGCGCGCGCGTCGAAACTTCGCACAAAAGCGTCGCAATATGCGGTCCGCCGAACGTGCCGAAACCGATTTGCGTTGCCGAGTTGTTATACGGATTGCCGCTGTCAGCCGGAACGCCCAAGCCCGCAATCACCAGAAACGCCTGAAAATACGCCTGAAATAAAACGTCGACGTGAACCCATTGTCCGAGGTCGCGCCCGTTGCGCATATAACGCGGCGTCGGGTCGAAAATGTCTGTCTGCGACGGCGCGATGCCGTTTTGCACCGCGAGCCAGCTATCGAAATCGGTCATATAATTCTGACCGCCGCTGCCGACGCCGAGAACCGTGTGAATCCGTTGATTAATTTCATTCGCGCCGAAGAAACAAGGCTTTAAAAAGAACTGCGACAGATACGGTCCCGCTTTGTCGCCCGCCGTCAGTCCGCGAAACAGAACGCGCGGCGTCACCAGCCCGTTCGTGTCCTTCGCGCCTTTGAAATCCGCGCCGAACAAAGTTAAATCGGCGGCGGCGGCTTGCGCCATCGCGCTGTTTTCGTAATCGGTATAGGGAACGTCGCGCAAAATCGCCATCCAGTAATTTTCGGCGATTTCGGCGGCAATCTCGCGGCTCGCCAAAGCGGGCGGCGGCGGCTGTACGAAATTGAAAGCGTCTTTGCCTTCGAGGTCGAAAGCCAGACCGCTCTGCGGGTTGGTCAATTTGACTGTTCCGCCCATAGGAATCTGTTCAAATGCCGCCGGATTTCCGCTTCCCAAAGCGCTCAAAAGCGCGTTGTAAGCCGACGGCACGACTTCGCCGTTGGCTTGATGCGGCAGACCTTTCGAGAAATTGCCGATGCGGTTCGGATAGAGCGTTTCGTCGCCGTTATTGGCGCGGTCGAAAAACGGCGGAATCGGCGCGATGTGAGCGGCAGCCGTATTGACGCGCAATTGATAACAGGCGTTCATACGGTTTTGATAAAAGGTTTGCGCGCCGCGCGCCGCTTCGCGCGTTTTCTGACCGAGAACTTCGGATTTTTTATCGACCAGCGGCGTCACGGCACCGATGGCGGCGGCGGCAATCGCGGTTTTGCCGATTTTGCCCAGAAATTCGCGCCGGTTGGCGGTCGGATTCAAATTAGGTTCGGTATTTTGTTCTTTTTTTTCTGTCATATTACTTCTCTTTTCTGTCAAAAGGTATGTTTGGAATTGTTTTCAAAATACGGAAAGCCGCATTAATATCAACAAGTTCCGGCAAATTTTATTATTAATGTGAATCAAGGGAAGAAATAATTGTGGGAGCGATAGAAAATTTATCGAGAAGCTCTGCTCTTGATTTGCATTCTTACTGTGTTAGTTTTCTTTCGGAAAAGACGATAAATTGAAATTTATAAAGTCTCGATTTTGCCCGTCTGCAGTTGGCAGATATTTAAACACACAATTTTGAGCGAGGCAAGATTGGCTGCGTAAAATTTTGTAAAATCTTCTAATCGAAACCGACGAAAACCGGTTCGGGAACGAGCCGGACGCCGAAATTTTCCTTTACTTTGCTTTGAATTTCGTCTTTCAGGTTCAAGATATCGGCGGCAGTCGCGCCGCCCGTATTGATGATTGCCAAAGTGTGTCTGGTCGATAAACCCGCGTTTCCGCGACGCAAGCCTTTCTGAAAACCGGATTTTTCAATCAGCCACGCGGCGGGAATTTTAACGGTTTCGTCATCGACGTAAAAACGCGGAACTTCTTTGATTCCCAGAGCTTCCGCCCTTTCGGCAATCAGCGCGAATTTGATATTGGAAACCAGAGGATTTTTGAAAAACGAGCCGGCGCTTCGCGAATTCGGGTCGTTTTCGTTTATGACCATCGATTTTTCGGCGCGGATTTTGAGAACGGCTTCGCGCGTTTCCGCTAAATCCGGCTCTTTATCGCCGAAAAAATTTTGTAAATCGCGGTAAACGATTTTCGGCGCGCCGCCATATTTTAAGGCGTATGTGACGCCGAGCACGATGTAGCGATTTTTTTCGCTCGTGTTGAAAATGCTCGCGCGGTAAGCGAAGCCGCATCCGGCGTTGGTTAATTCAGTTAATTCATTATTTTTTCGGTCGAAGACGCGAACCGAGACGATTGTTTCCGAAACTTCCTGCCCGTATGCGCCGACGTTCTGCACGGGCGTGCCGCCGACCAAGCCGGGAATGCCGCTTAAACATTCGATTCCGGCTAAATTTTTTTCGACGCAGAAGGCGACAAGCTCGTCCCAGTCTTCGCCCGCCTGCGCCTTCACGTAAACGGTTCCGTCCGGTTCCTGAAACGCGGAAACGCCTTTTAAAGCAATCTGTAAAACAAGACCGTCGAAGCCTTTATCGGAAATTAAAACGTTGCTGCCGCCGCCGAGAACGAAAATTTCGAGCGAGTTTTCGCGGGCGAACCGGATGGCTTCGACCACTTCGCTTTCGCTTCGCGCCGACACAAAAAAACGTGCCGCTCCGCCGATTTTTAAAGTCGTCAAAGGCGCGAGCGACACGTTTTCCTCGATTTTCAGCCCGTAATTTTCCGTCATAAGCGACAAACTATAAAACAAAATCTGTCGCCCGCCAAACCGAACGATTAAAACGGCAGCTTCGGCTTCGGAATACGATTCTGAATCTGATTTTTCGTTTCCGTCAGAACCGCGCCGGAAATCACGATGTCAAGCTGCGTTGCCAGATTCGGATGCAGCTTTTTAAGTTTTTCCTGCGCTTTTTTCGCTTCCTTCATATTTCCGCGACGATATTCCGATTCGCCCAGATTGTAGAATCCGGGCGCGAATTTTTTGTCGATTTCGGTCGCTTTTTTAAACTGCTTGACCGCATTGTCGAAATCCTTAAGCTGACGATACGCCAGACCGAGCTCGTTGATGGCGGAAACCCAGTTTTTACGCAAATCGGTCGCTCTGGTCAGCGCCTGCACCGCGCCGTTATAATCGCCCAAATCCGTCAAGGTAATACCGAGATTCAAAAACGCGGCGTCGAATTTCGGATTCAAAACGGTGGCTTTCTGCAAAGCGTCTCTGCCTTTGCCGAGCTTCGCTTTCGCTTCCGGCTCGCGTTTGGCGCGCAAATCGTCCTGCGCGGCGTTGTAATACGCCCAGCCGAGATTGGTGTAATCGACCGGGTCGGGACGCATCGCGACCGCCGTGTCCAGCCGCGCGACGGCGTTGTTCCATTTGCGCTCTTTGCCGAGACAGAAGCCCCATTCGCTGTACATATCGGCATCGCCTTTAATATGCTGCGCCGCCGCCGCGTATTCGACGTTGGCTTCGGCATAGCGGTCTAATTGACGGAAAGCGTTTGCCAGATTCAGATGCGCTTCGCCGTTGTCGCTTTTCAATTTCAGAGATTCTTTATAAGCCGTAATCGCGTCTTCGTAGCGATTGCGATTGTAATATGCGACGCCCAAATCAAACCACGCTTCGGTAAATTTCGGATTAATCCGCACGGCTTCCTTGTAAGCTGCAATCGCTTCCTTGTCTTTATCCAAACGGTCGTAGGTTTCGCCCTGATAATAATACGCTTCGGCGTAATCGGGCTTGGCTTTGATGGCGCTCGAAAAGGCGGCTAAGGCTTCCTGGTTTTTGTTTTGTTTGTAATAAAGCAAGCCTTTGAAATACTGCGTTTCCGGGTCGTTCGCGCCGTTTGATGCGGTCGCTTTGGTCAGATAATTTTCCGCCAGCGCAACCTCGCCTTTTTGCAGATACAAAATGCCGAGCGGCGCGTGCAGCTCGGAGAGTTCGGGGCTGAGCTGCAAGGCTTTTTCGTAATTGGCGATGGCTTTTTCGTTTTGGTTCAAATCGTCGTAGATTTCGCCCAGGCTGGCAAAAGCCGCCGAGTTTTTATCGTTTAATTTAACGGCTTCCTCGTAAAAAACAATCGCCGACTGCGGGCTGAGCCGGTCGGCAGTTTCGTCGCCTTTCGCCGTCAGAGCCTCGCTCAAGCCGAGCCTGGCGTTTTCATTTTTCGGATTCAGCGCGATGGCGTCGCGGAAATATTGAATAGCCAAATCGGTCTGCTTTCTTTCCAGATAAGTTTCCGCCGCGCCGGTCAGAACAGTCGAAGCTTTTTCCTTCTGCGCCGCGGTTTTCGCCTGCTGCGTGGTTTTCGCGACGGTGTTCGGGTCGACTTTGACCTTCGTTCGCTGAGGCTTGTTTTTGTTTACCGCGACAATCTGCGCTTTTACTTTCCGGCGCGAATCGTTACGCGCGACGGCGTTTCGCTTGATGCTTGAGTTGCGAAAAGCAGATTTGGTCTGCGGCGTTTTCTTGCCCTGACGAAACACGAAAACGCTCGAGCCGCCGGAAATGTCTTCCGAGCCGACGATTTCCTGCGCCCGCGCCGGAATGCTCTGCAAAGCAAGCGTCCAAAGCACAAAGATGGTTAAAGCTATCTTTCGCCATTGCTTTTTATTATTCATTTTATACCTCATAAACCTTGATAATCCTCAGATATTTTACTCCGCTTTTAATTTCAAGCAAGCTAATATCAGCCTTAATCAACTAAGACGCTCGAAGACGAAAATTTTGCTGTAAAAACGAGGCAGAAGCCCGCGCGTGAGCAAGGGCGGAAACTGTTTAGCGAAAATGGGACGCTGATTTTTTAAGATGTTTTAAGATTAGTTAGGATTTTTTATTTAAATTTATCCTAATCAATCTTAATCAATCTTA
>DASVWG010000364.1:0-8961 GCA_036389695.1 Pyrinomonadaceae bacterium | reverse complement strand
GGATTTTGACGGCGAGGTTTTTATCGCTCCCGTTCTGGACAGCGAGACTTCGCGCGTCGATACGGTTATTGCCGGTAAAGAAATAGAAAATCTACCGCTGAACGGTCGCAATTATCTTGAGCTGGCGCTGCTCAGCCCGGGAAATTCGCCCGCTCCTAATTTCGACCCGACCAAATCAAATACGGTCTTGATTTCTTCCGCCGGTCAGCTCGGGCGCGGCGCGAACGTGATGATTGACGGAACGGACAACAATGATGATGTCGTCGGCGGCTCTCTGGTAAACGTTTCTCAGGATGCCGTCGCCGAGTTTCAAGTCGTGACAAATCGTTTTTCAGCCGAATACGGGCGTTCCGGTTCGTCGGTCATCAACGTCGTCACTAAATCGGGCACTAATCAGGTGCGCGGCTCGTTTTCATTTTTCGAGCGCGACCGCCGTCTGCAAAGTTTGCCCGCGACGGCTGACCGCAGCTTGCCTTCACCGCCGTTTGACCGTCAGCAATATTCTTTTACGCTCGGCGCTCCGCTCATCAAAAACAAGCTTTTCGCCTTCGGCGCGTTCGAATATCGCGACCAGGACGGCGCGGTTCAGGTCGGACGCCGAAACGTCGCCGCCCGCACGATAACGCGCGAATTTGTTTCGGCGCCGCTCGGCGATGTTTTGCTGAATACGCGGCTCGATTATCAGGCAAACGAGCGCAATCGCTTCGATTTCCGCTACACGTTCGAAAACGTCAAAGAGACGAGCGCGAGCAAGCTGGACAGAGCCATCGGTTCGGCTTCGTATCTGCAAAATCTGAAAAACGATTTTCACGCTTTGATGGCTAACTGGACGAATGTGATTTCGCCGCGCGCCGTTAATGCGCTCAGCTTTAGCCTGAACAAATTTTCAAACGACACGAATCCGCTTTCGGAAAGCGTTCAATACACTTTTCCGAGCCTTTTGGACGGCTCGTCGTTTCGCGTTCCGCAGGCGACAAAACAAAATCGCCTTCAGTTAAGCGATACCTTAACGGCAACTTACGGCAGTCACACTTTAAAATTCGGCGGTGAAATACAACGCATTAAGGCTGATTTGGATTTGGGCGTTTTCCGGCAGGGACGCGTCGAGTTTGTCGAGGATTTCGCCAGCGCCGACCGCAACGGCGACGGGCAGATAAACGACAACGATTTGCTTTTTGCGGTCACGCTGCGCAGTCAGTTTCCGGAGCGCTCGCTTGTTCTGCCGGAGGTTGACAACACGCATTTCGCGTTCTTCGTGCAGGACGACTGGCGCGCGCGCCGTAATTTGACCTTTAATTTCGGTTTGCGCTACCAGGTTGATGCCAACGAAAAAAACAATTCCGGTTACGCTGAGATTAACCCGCTGGTCAGCTCGTTTTATCGCGGCGAGCGCAAACGCGATTTGAACAATTTCGCGCCGCGCGTAGGTTTTAGTTATTCGGTTTTCGGCGGCAGATTGAATTTTCACGGCGGCTACGGGATTTACTACGACCGCATCGTGCTTGAGCTGATTACGCTCGAACGCGGGCTTGACGGACGCGCTTTGCCAATTGCCGTGCGCGCCGGAAATGCGCTGACCGACCAGAACGGCGTGCCGATTTTTCTCGACCAGAACGGCAGATTTCGTCCGGGCGCGCCGACTTTTTCCAATCCGTTTACGGGCTTCATCCTGCCGGGCGCGGGCGCGTCGGGCATCAACATCATCGACAACGATATGCAAAACCCGATGATTCAGCAGTCGAATCTCGGCTTTGAGTGGGAATTTGCGAAAAATTTTGTTCTGCGCGCCGATTATCTGCACAATTTCGGCACGCATTTCATCATCGGGCGCAATATCGGCGTCGTCAATAATCCGGTGGTCGGCGGACCTGACCGCGTGGTAAATCTCGAATCGAGCGTCAAAACCTTTTACGACGGCTTGCTTTTGAGCGTCGAAAAACGGCTGTCGAATCGCTATAGTTTCCGAGCCTCCTATACGCTCTCGAAAACTTTAAATTACGCCAACGACGACCAGATTCCTTTCTCCAACGGTCCGATAAATTCAAACAATCTGCAGCTCGAATTCGGTCCGACGCCAAACGACCAGAGGCATCGCTTCACTTTCGCCGGAACGCTGGATTTGCCCTACGGATTCAGAGTTTCGCCGATTTTGACGCTGGCTTCGGGCGTGCCGATGGACATTTTGCTGCCCGACGCTTCTTCCCGAATTCCGCAATTGCAGCGCAACGCGGGCGGCAGAATTTTTAAAAACGCCGGAGAGCTGAACGCGTTCATTCAACAACTGAACGCGCGGGGCGGCGTGAACGGGCAGCCTTTGCCGCTCGCGCCCGCCAATGCTCGTTTCAATGACAATTTCAGCTCGCTCGATTTGCGGCTGACGAAAGTTTTCAGCT
This sequence comes from Pyrinomonadaceae bacterium, assembly GCA_036389695.1. Classification (GTDB taxonomy): domain Bacteria; phylum Acidobacteriota; class Blastocatellia; order Pyrinomonadales; family Pyrinomonadaceae; genus JALZHR01. The sequence goes on along the minus strand of DASVWG010000364.1, from coordinate 6,568 downwards.
TTGGCGAGAGAATGCGACTTGAGCCGATTGTCGAAATTTTCAACGTCTTTAACACGACAAACATTCTCGGCGTTTCCAACACAAATTATTCGGGTTTCGGTAATGTTTTGGGTTCGGCGAATTTCGGACAGCCGGTCACGACGGCGGGCGGCGTTTTCGGCTCCGGCGGACCTCGCGCCTTACAGTTAGGCGCGCGTTTTACGTTTTAGATATGAGCGACGAAAATAAGTTGCAGCGTCAAATCGGGCTTCCGGCGGCAATCGCGCTGATAGTCGGGCAGGTGATTGCCGTCGGAATTTTTCTGACGCCGGCGGGAATGGCGAAAGCGGTCGGCTCACCGTTCTGGCTGACGGTAATCTGGCTGGTCATGGGCGGAATGACCTTGTGCGGAGCTTTGTGTTACGCGGAACTGGCTTCGCGTTATCCCGAGGCGGGCGGCAGTTACGTTTATCTACGCGAGGCTTACGGAAAACCGGCGGCTTTTTTATACGGCTGGATGGTTTTGCTGGTGCTTGACCCCGGGCTGACGGCGGCTTTCGCTATCGGGCTGGCGAATTATGCCGGTTATCTGGTGCCGCTTTCGCCTGCCGGTCAGCAATTTCTCGCGATTGCCGTGATTTTTATTTTAGGGGCGATAAACGTTCTGGGCGCCGGAATCAGCGCCAATCTGGTGCAGGCGCTGACTGTTTTAAAAGTCGGAACGCTGTTTTTTATCGTCATTTACGGTTTTTTGAGCGGTCAGGGAAATTGGACGAATTTCGAGCCGTTTTTCGCCGCGCCGAAAAGCTTGTTTGAGGCGCTGGCTGGCGGGACGGTCGGAGCATTTTTTGCTTTCGCGGGCTGGTGGGAGCTGAGCAGGCTCGCGGGCGAGGTGCGCGAGCCGCGAAAAAACCTGCCGAAAGCCCTGTCAATAGGCGTGATTGCATTGACGGCGATTTACGTCGCGACCAGCGCGGTTTTTATGTATCTTGTGCCGCCTGGAAAAATAACCGATGACGAAACGTTTGCCGCGCAAGCCGGCGAAGCTCTTTTCGGCGCAATCGGCGGCAGGATTTTCGCCTCGATTGTGATAGTTTCGGTTCTCGGCACTTTGGTCGCGTATCTGATGGCTTCGCCGCGAGTTTATTACGCGATGGCGCAGGACGGCTTGTTTTTCGAGGCAATCGCGCGTCTTCATCCGCGCTTTAACACGCCGCATCGCGCAACCATGATTCAGGCGGCTCTGGCGGCTGTCCTGATTTTATCCGGGAATTTCGAACAAATTATTTCTTATTTCTTCTTCGTCGTGGTGTTTTTTATCGCGCTCACGGTGGCAGGACTTTTTATTATTCGCAAACGCGATTTCGACGGTTACAAAACTCCGTTTTTCCCGTTTACGCCGATTATTTTTCTGAGCTTAACCGCAGTGGTGCTGCTTTTAATTTTCCTCAAAAACCCGTTTCAGGCTCTTCTGGGCGTCGGCATTGTGGCGCTCGGTTTGCCTATATATTATTGGCTTTTTCGACATAAAGGAAATCTAAAAAATGGCTTGGATTAAAACGATTCCGCTCAGCGAGGCGGACGAAAAATTAAAAGAATTATTGATGAAACAGCGTGAGCTATATCCGATTGAATACGCGAGTTCGACGGCGGACGTAACCGGCACGGAAGAATCAATCGTCGAATCGCACACGTTGATTCCCGAAGCGTTATATCACGCGTTTTCGACGTTCGGCGCGTTGATGTCGCCGGAATTGCCGCTTCAGCGCCGTCAGCACGAGATGATTGCGACGATGGTTTCGGTGACCAACGATTGTTTTTATTGAGTGGAATCTCACGCGGAGTTTCTGCGTCGGGTAACTTTGGATAACGATTTAATCGAGGCTCTGCGCACCGATTACAAAACCGCGCCGATAACGGAAGCCGAGCGCGTGATGCTCGATTACGTCGTGCAGTTGACGAAAGATGCGGTGAAAATCACGCCGCAGTATCACGAAAGATTGCGCGCCGCCGGTTTTGACGATAAAGCGATTTTGCAGATTACGCTGATTGCGTCGTGGTTTAATTACATCAATCGCGTCGCCGACGCGCTCGGTGTCGGAAGAAACTTATAAAACTCGTCTTATTGCGTTTTTATGCCGGACGCTTCGTTGAATGCCTTTTGAATGAAATCGGGCGGCATCGGCGGCGGAGCGATTTTTTTTTCTTTGCTGAATACCCAGTGGCTCAACCAATCGGAAGTAGGTCTGTATTTGTCGGGAAAGCGGTAAACAGCGTCTTTTAATGCCGCCTCAAGAGTAATAAAACTATAGCCTTTATCTTTTATGACCTTGATAAGCGCGTCGAAATTGTCGGCGTTAAGCTCGTTGGCGTGTAATAAAAGAATGTGCTTGATTGGTCGCCCGAACAGTTCGGCGGCAACCTTTTCGGCAAAATCGAATCTTAAGGCGACGAATTTCAGATATTCTTCGGAAACGCGTTTCATCATTACGGCGTCGTCTTGTCGTCGGGCATTGGAATAAGCCGCGAGAAACATCCAGTCCATCGTATCAATCGTGACGGGCGCGATTCGGTAGCCTCTGGCAGCGATAAAATTTTCAAAAGATTTCTCGATTTCCGGCGTGTTTCCCATCTGCAAAAACGGATGACGAAAGTATCTAATCTTTTGTCCTTTCTGCTTCATCAGCATTTTTGTGATTGTTTCGCCGCGAATAAAATCGTCTTCATATTCCGCCAGCGCAGCAGCTTCAAAGCCCAGATGCGAGAAGGTGTGATTGCCTAATTCGACTCCGGCATCCGACCAGCTTTTTAGCAGCGCGATTCGGGCATCAGTTTCATCGGGAATATAAAGGAGCGATTCATTAACAAATCCGACGACCGGAATCTGATGCCGCTTAATGCCGGAGAGGATTTTGCCGGTCATCACCTGTAGTCTTTTAAGCTCGATTCGAGGACCGTTGAGCAGCAAATCGTCGATGGTGACGGCGATTTCTTTTGGCGGCAGAGAATTTTCCGGCGGATTTTGTGCCCGCGTGTTAATCAAAAATGCGCTCAAAATCCATCCAATCAGAATTACTAAATGCAAAAAATTTCGTTTCATTTTCGCCTTATCTAGCGGAACCGCATTCCGGATTTAATTATTCGCTACAGAATCGCCGACCGCCTTAATGACCTTCCAGGTACTCCGGTCGCTGTCAAAAACGGTATTTAACCCTTGTTCTTCCATCGGCGGGTCGCCCATATAATCATCGCCTTTTTTCCAGAAAATCTGACCTTTGACCGGTCTGGCGGTTCCGCCGAAAGCCCAAAAGTTTGCGCCGCCGACGTAACTGTTTCCGCCGGGCTGATTTCCGATGAAAGAAAGTATCTTTCCGTAATAAGTGTCTCTGAAAGATGTCGGAGCATTTATGTCAAACGAGTGATTATCGCGCGGAAGCCCGAACTCTTCGATAACCAGAGGCTTGTTCAATTTTTCGGCGACAGCCGTATGTTGTTTAATATAATTTGCGGCTTTCTCCAACACGTTTGGAAACCCTTCGGCGATTTTGTCGCCGGTAAACCAGCCCCAGTTTTTCGCCCAGATGTGAATAGTCAGATAGTCTATATTTTTATCGGTATGAATCGCTTCGAAGAGCTCAAGGCTTTCCGTCCCTATCAAACCCTCGTGACCGATGCAGACCAGATGATTTTTGTCTTTGGCTTTAATCTTCGTTGCGACATCGCTAATCCATTTTTGATAAGCCGCATTGGCTGAGGGGCGCATCGGTCGCGGCTCGTTGGCAAGCTCCCAAGCCATAATCGCCGCATCTTCGGTGTATTTTTTTTTGCTGTATTTGTTTGTGCGGTTCAGCACCAGATTAACCTGCCGGTCGTAACTATCTTTACAAGGGCTGCAAGTATAAAACTTCGTCACGATGTCGCGCTGCTCGTCCCAGGTGAGCTTTCTGGTTTTCAACGCTTCGGGAACCAGGTAGTTCCAAATCAGATACTGCTGAAAACCGCCGCTCCATTCCCAGTTGTTGCTGAAAAACACGACCGCTTTCATGTCGCGTTTACCCATTTCGAAGAGTACCAAATCGAGTCCGTCAAGTATATTTTCGTCAAACTTTCCCTGCTCCGGCTGCAAGGGCGGTCCGACTCTGGTTATCCCGTTAATCATTCCCGCGCCTTCCGCGCCCGCCATCAGGCGCAAATTAGTGACGCCGTTGGCTTTCAGGAAATCCAGTTCTTTGCGCAGCCGCTCGATGCCCTTTTTTCTATCCTTTTCAAGCCCAAGCAAACTTCCGTACCAGTAATTCGTGCCGATAAAATAATAAGGCTTGTTTTTTACATAAAACTGATGCCCTTTAACGGAGACGAAAGAAGCCTTTTGGGCGAGTATTTGCGGACATAGGGAAACTACAGATAATAAAACAGCGATAACGAATCGGATAATCATAATAATCAACTGGTTTTATTATTACCCTTAAAATTAATTTTATCCACACTCAACCTGTAAACTTTCTGTACTGTTCAGACCCTAAACTTACTCTTTCGAAATTTTCTGCGCTGGAGAAGAATACTCGGTGACGCTTACCGCAGCAAAATATTATGGACGGGAGTTGACGGAAATTTCATTTCCATATCCCGCTTATCGAGATAAATGTAATCGCCGGACTAAGCTTGGGTTCATATGCTTCCGCAAAAGTGCAGGAAGCAATTCACTCGGTTTTGGAAGATTTGAAAACTGCATTTGAATCTTAGCTATATTAAATCTTAAAAAGGAGTCTCCGATTTAGAGACTCCTTTTTAATTTTCCTCACCTTGGATTAAAAGCTCTGGTTTTAACTTTACAATTTTAGTCTAAAACTTTAATGTCCTAGTCTGTCCGGTAGATACTCATAATCTTCCAAATATAATACTCATAAAACGCCAAAATTTATTGAATTTGAGCTAATCATATCTTGCCACTCGCAAATTACTCCCATAAAGAAAATAGCAGAAACAACAATGTTTTATAACATTTTAATAAAGCTGCAAATTATATTAAGCGGAGTATAGATAACTAGGAGTTATGTTGAGCAACTTTAAAGATAACCTTACGAAATCACTTGAACGGCAACGAAAGCTCCTAGATGCATCAATTATTCTTACGCCTGTTGATAGTATTCCTCTTTTCTTTGATGAACAACACATCACAGGTTTTCTCCACGGACTATACATCTCCGACAAATTGAAGACGGAAGAGCAAAAAAAGGCATCCATTATTCAGTTTGCCGGCAGAGACCGCGCTACTCAGGATCTGAATCTGATTCATAAAAAGCTTGCCGGCGCTCTCGGAGCAGCAGATGGGTCACTCAGATTATTGTCAGGACTTCATGCACACATTGCAATCTTTATGAGTCTAGCCAGCATTGGTGATTCCGTACTACTACTTCCGGAGCTCGCGGGTGGACATTTTGCCACCAGAGGGATTCTTCAACGTCTGGGTTTGAGAGTGATTGAAATGGCAATTGATTTTGACCGTCTTTGCATTGACAGCGCAGCAACACTCGAAATTGTTCGCCGGGAACAGCCCAAATTCGTATTCATTGAGCGGAGTGAGGGGCTGCGATATGAGGACTTCTGTTTCATCGGGCAGCTTCAAGGTCCGGTGAAAATATTCGATGCTTCCCAATACTTAGCGCAAATCATTTGTGGAAAATATGAGAATCCTTTTAACTGGGGCTTTGACTTACTTATTTTCAGTGTTCATAAAAGTTTTCCTGGACCGCAAAAGGCTGGGGTCGTCTCGCGTGAGTCGAACGCAACCTGGCACACGTTACTTAGGGGATTGAGTGAGTTAGTTTCCAGCGCTCACGTCGAGAATTCTTATCGTGTCGGGTTTATCCTTGGAAAGGAGCAAGAACTTCATAATTATACATCTCGTCTTTTAGAAACCGCGATTGACTTGGAGGAATGCCTCCTGGCAAACGGTGTCCCAATCTTCCTTCGCAGCCAGCAGGGTCAGAGTTATTGGCCGCCAACTCATCATCTGTGGCTTCCGTTAGAATCGCAGGAGACGGCATTCAATCTTTACCATGCTCTTGATAAGGCTCGCATTCATACAAACTACCGGGTGTTGCCTTATAAACTTGGATGGGGTCTGCGAATGGGCACTACCGCCGCGACTATCCGCGGCTTATCCAAACAAGTAATACCAGACCTCGCCCAAATCATCGCTGACATTTTTAAACGTGGATATTCCTCCAAAGTGCGCCACCGCGTTCGCGAGCTGTCAGAACGAATGGCACTTCAGGCAATGACTAAGTGGCCATATCATTATAGAGATGGAGACCAGTTACAGTGACAATAGAAAACCTTCCTTCAGTAGATTATGATGGTGTCGATGAATATGGAAGTCAGAGCCTCTTTGCCATTTGGGAGAGCGGGCAAACTTCGCAAATGCCAGCTCCTCTATCCGTTCGTCTCCCTCGCTATCGCCGTCTGATAGTCGAACTCATCAAACGTTACGGAGCGAAGCCGCCGGCAAGTGTTTTGAGCATAGGCGCCGGTAACGGATTTACGGAAGCCGAGTTAGCGGCAGCAGGTTTTGATGTTCTTGCCACTG
>DASVWG010000363.1:0-3989 GCA_036389695.1 Pyrinomonadaceae bacterium | reverse complement strand
AGGATGAAAAAATCAAAACTATAGTAATTTAATTTTTATCCTGTGTATCCTGCTCATCCTGTTTGAATCCGCGTCTACCTGTGTCCATCTGTGATTTCAAAAATTTGTTTAAATTACTTATTATCTTTCTGCAAAAGCTTGCGCCACTGATTATAACCCAACTTGTTTAATAAATCTTTCTGCCTGCCGTTCGGCTTGCGATTAACTTTTATTTCAGTCGCGCCGGAAATTTTTTCCGCGCTCATTCCGAACGTCTCTAAATCGCTCTGCCAATCGATTTTAGAATTTCCCTCGATGTATTTTTCAACGAGCGGAACGAGTTCGGCGCTGCTCTTTAAGATACGCAAAATCGCCGCGTTTCCGTCTTCTTTCGGCTGCGGCGCGCGATGTTTTTGAAAAACTTCGCGGAAAATCGCGTCCAAATCGCGCTTGCCGCGGCTATCGCGCAAAAGCGTCGCATCCGTCAGAAAAGCGACGACGATGCCTTTCGCGTAAATCAATTCGCTGGCGTTAATCCAGCGTTTTTGCGAGGCTTCAAGCAGCGAAAAGCTCTGGCGGCGCGAAAGCGCTTCGGTCAAATCAAAAGCGCGACCCAGAGTCGAGAGAAAATCGTCAAAGCGAATCTGATTCAGATAAACGCCGGTTTTCAAGGCTTTATAAAGCGTAAAGCCTTCGTAAAACCAATCGTAATTCCCGCTCAGATTCAGCGAATTCGGAATCCACAAATGAAAAATCTCGTGCCGCAATTGCTCGTGCAGACGATTGATTGCCGCCGATTTAAACGTCGTCGGCGCGGAGATTATCGTCACGGTCGCGCCGCGCGTTTCCGCTCGCCAGCGCTCGAAATTCGCCGTTTGCGGAAAAGGCAACAGCAAAACCTGCGTTTTCGGAAAAGGAATTTCCCCGAAAACTTTTCGATGCTCATTAAAAATCGTTTCGGCAATCTGCAAAGCTTCCGCGTCCGTAAACTGCCATTCGCCGAAAGTCGCCAAATTCAATTCGTTTTTTTCAAGCTGTTTCGCCTGCCCGCGCCAGTCTTTCCCGATTAAAAAGACGGCTTTTTCAACGTTTTTAACATTAAAAGCTTTTTCGCTCAGCCTTGTTTCGCTCGTCGCCACGCGCCAGTCCGACGGCAGTTCAAAAGTTATTTTCGCGCTGAAATTTTGGAGATTTTGCGGCAGCAAATCGCCCAGCATCAAAAGCCCGTGCGTCTCCGACAGCCACGAAACGTGCGCCGCCGCCGTCAACTGCTGCGGAATTGCCGTTTTCACGTCGTATTGAAACGCCGCCGGAGCCTGCTCCGCTTCAAATTCGCCCGGCGCGAGTTTTTTAAAATAGACTTGACCGGCGCGCCCGTTAACAGATTTTAAATTCTCGATTCTTTCGCCCAAATTTGTAACGTCGGCGTAGTTTTGGAGAAACGACCAGTTTTTTCCCGTGTCCGAAGAGTTCAGCATCAGTCCTTCGATGTGGACTTTCGTCTGCGGCGAAAGCGCTGAAATTTTCACCGTCAATTCAATTTCCTGCGCATTGACGATTGCGGCAAAAAGGAAAAAAAGTAAAGGCAGAAGCCCGCGCGTGAGCAAGGGCGGAATCGAATGCAAAATGCAAAGTGCAAAATGCAAAATGAAGAAAATGATTTCTATTTTGCATTTTGCATTCTGCATTTTGCGTTCTCTCCGTCCTTGCTGACGCGCGGGCTTCTGCCTAGTTCGCTTAGTTCTGAGAAAACACATTTTCGAGATAAAATTTAGCACAAGACAGTTTGATGCCGGAAACGCGAATTTTATGAATTTTGTCGCGAAAAATTTATTTGCCGACTTGTCACGCGAAGTTTTTTTAAACTAAAATGACGCTTTGTTCGTTATCTTTTTTTACAGCTCTCATTGATGCAGACGGGAAAATTTTTATGAGTATCATTAAAGTCGTTATTTATACGCTGGCTTTTCTGCTGAGCTTGCTGCTTTTCGGACGTTTTTTCTTTTAGACGAATGGCGCAGATAAGCGGGTTCGGCACAGCTAAATTTTCGCGGGAGCTTGAGTTTTCAGGTTCAGAGGTTTTAATTGTCTTTAAATTGAATTAAGTAATCGGCGGTCGTGTGTGACCGCTATTTTTATTTTTAAACTGAATATTATGAACGATTTAAGAAAAATAAGGCGCGCGCTAATCAGCGTTTCGGACAAAACCGGAATCGTCGAATTTGCGCGTGAATTAACAAATTTCGGCGCGGAAATCATCTCGACCGGCGGAACGGCGCGAAGCCTGCGCGAAGCCGGATTAAGCGTCACGGAAGTTTCGGAAATTACGAATTTTCCCGAAATGATGGACGGGCGCGTCAAAACGCTGCACCCGAAAATTCACGGCGCGTTTCTCGCGCTGCGCGACAACGACGAGCACGTCGCCGCGATGCGGACGCACGGCATCGAGCCGATTGATTTGGTCGTCGTCAATCTTTACCCGTTCGAGGAAACCGTCGCGCGAGAAGGCGTTTCGCTCGCAGAAGCCGTCGAAAACATCGACATCGGCGGTCCGGCGATGATTCGTTCGGCGTCGAAAAACTGGCGCGATGTCGCCGTCGTAACCGACGCGAGGCTTTACGAAAGCGTTCTGCGCGAAATGAAAGAAAACGAAGGTTCGCTCAGTCTGCAAACGCGCCAGCGTCTCGCCGCGCTCGCTTACACGCGGACGGCGAGTTACGATTTGGCGATTTCGAGCTATCTGGCTAAACAGTTGAATGAGGCGGATTTAGAGTTTTTAGAGCCGTTTAATCCGCTCGCCGGTTTGGTTTTTATCGAAACCGATTCCGGCGAAGAAGAAACCGAAAACGAAATTTTTTCCGAATATCAATCAATCGAGCTTTCAAAAGTTTCCGACCTTCGTTACGGCGAAAATCCGCACCAGAAAGCCGCGCTTTATGAAACGAATGAAGCGGGCGGAATCGCCAAAGCCGAGCAGCTGCACGGCAAGGAAATGTCTTTTAACAATTACGTCGATGCCGAAGCGGCGTGGAATCTGGTTTGCGATTTTGACGAATTGGCGTGCGCCATTATCAAGCACACAAATCCGTCGGGCGTCGGCACGGGCGCGTCGAACGAGGAAGCGTATCGCCGCGCGCTGGCGACCGACCCGGTTTCCGCTTTCGGCGGCATCGTCGCTTTCAATCAGAAAGTCGATGCGACCGTCGCCAAATCGGTCAACGAAGTTTTCACCGAAGTCGTCGTCGCGCCGGATTTTGACGACGACGCTCTGGAAATTTTCAAAACGAAAAAAAATCTGCGCGTTCTGCGCGTCGAAAAAAGCGAGACGCAAAATAAACCGGAATACAAACAGATTTCCGGCGGAATGCTCGTGCAGGATAAAGATTTGTATCGCGTGACGGAAAGCGATTTTAAAATTGTTTCCCAGCGCCAGCCGACCGAAGAAGAAATTCGCGCGATGCTTCTGGCGTGGAAAGTCTGCAAACACGTGAAATCGAACGCGATTGTGTTCGCCAACGAGCATCAAACCATCGGCGTCGGCGCGGGACAGATGAACCGCGTCGATTCCGTCCGCATCGCGGCGATGCGCGCGGAAAGATTCAATCTGCCTTTAAAAAATGCGGTTCTCGCTTCCGACGCCTTTTTCCCTTTCCGCGATAATGTCGATGAAGCCGCGAACTTCGGCGTCGCGGCAATTATCCAGCCCGGCGGCTCGATGCGCGACGAAGAAAGCATCCAGGCGGCAAACGAACACGGCTTGGCGATGGTCTTTACCGGCTTCCGCCATTTCAAGCATTAAACATTGTGTAAAGAAATTGTAAAAAGTTAAAGCAATACTTTAAATAATGTTTGACTTTTGTTTTAAAATGCAGTAAAAAAGTAAGCATTAAGTTTTTAGAAGGAACGCTCGGACGTATTTTTTCCGCCAGGATTTTTACGTCCGATTTTCTTTTTAGCGATAAATTACAAACTTATTAAAGGGTTTAAACTGCAAATCTTTTCCGTCCGTC
>DASVWG010000362.1:0-11003 GCA_036389695.1 Pyrinomonadaceae bacterium | reverse complement strand
TGTAAGTCGTCTAAAAAAATAGTTCTGCTTATTTACGTGAAGTTTTTACTTGGCGAAATAAAGTTTTTACTCAGGGAAAAAGTCTTAAAGCTTAGGGAAAATAAATTTTTACCTGGGCTTTAAGACTTTTTCCCTAAGCTTTAGACTTTTTTCCCTAAGCTAAAGAAGTATTTCCCAAAGCTTTAGAAGTTTTTCCCTAGGGCAAAAAACATTTTCGCCGTGATTTCACGGCAATAAAAGAAGCAAAATCCAGAAACACAGAGAGAAAATTAACAGACACATCGTGTCGTAAGCGGATAAGCGGCAATCGTCTTGGTTATCTTTGATAATCATATGGGTGAAATTAATCTGTCCTCGAAAATTTCCGTGTTCCGGCGATAAAAGTTACCTTTTCCTGACCAGTTCGGCGATTTGCTTAATCAGCAAATCCGGCTCGAAAGGTTTTGTGTGATAGCCCTGAAAACCCGAAGCAAAAGCTTTTTCCTTGTTTTCGGCGGTGGTAAACGCGCTTAAAGCGAGCGCCGGAATTTTTCCGCCTTTTTCCGGCGGCAGCTCGCGCACGCGGTTCAGAAACGTGTAGCCGTCTTCGACCGGCATCGCCAAATCGGAAACGATAATGTCAAAGCGGTGATTGTTCGTCAGATATTTCATTGCCTCGGCGGCGGATTCCGCGCCCCTGATATCCGCGCCGCATTGTTCGAGATAAAGCGCCAGCACGTCGCGCGAATCCTGGTCGTCTTCGACCAGCAGAATTTTGATGTTGTTCAGCTTCGGTTCCTCGGTCTTGCGCTCGGGTTTCGTTTCCTTCGCTTCTTTGTTGCCCGCCGCCGCGTGAAGCGGAAACGCGACGGTAAAGGTCGCGCCCCGACCGATGCCTTCGCTGTGCGCTTTGACGAAACCGTTATGCTTTTCGACTAAAGTCTTAACGATTGAAAGACCTAAACCCAAGCCGGTTTTGTCGCTCGACGTTTTTTCGTCCGCCTGCGCGAACTGGCGGAAAATATTCGGCAGAAATTCCGGCGCGATGCCCTGACCGCTGTCGATGATGTTGACTTCGACTTTGTTGGAAGCGACGTCCATATCGATTTTTATATTTCCGCCTTCGGGCGTAAATTTCAGCGCGTTGTTTAAAAGATTGGTGAAAACCTGCTGCAGGCGTATCACGTCGCCGAAAACTTCGGCTCGCGTCGAATTATGGACGAATTCAAACTGAACTTTTTTCGATTCGGCGAGCGGTTTTTGCTGGTTGTAGATGTTGTTGACGATGTCGAACAAATTTACCGGACGCAGTTCGAGCCGGAGTTTGCCGGAAGCGACGCGTCCCATATCGACTAAATCCTCGATTAATTTCGCCTGCGATTTCGCGCTGCGCTCGATGGTTTCGAGCGCGTTTTTTCGCGTCGCGTCGTCGACCTGTTTGGTCAAAAGAATTTTCGCCCAGCCGAGAATCGAATTGAGCGGCGAGCGCAGCTCGTGCGAGACGATGGCGAGAAAATAATCTTTCGCGCGGTTGGCTTCTTCGGCTTCGTTGCGTGCTTTTCGTTCAAGCTCGTAGATTTTTTCCAGCTCTTCGCTTTCCAGCTTGCGGTCGGTTATCCGGCGGACGATGCCCATCATGCTCTGCGGAAAATTGTCTTTGTCGAAATATGTTTTTCCGCGCGCCGAAACCCATTGAATACTGCCGTCGGGACAGATGATGCGATATTCGGAATCGTAAATTTTATCGCTTTTCCGCGACTCCTGCAGCTCGGCGGAAACGCGCTCGCGGTCTTCCGGGTGAACGGCGTCGACGAAATAATTCGGCGTGATAATCTCGCTGGCGCGCAGCCCGAAAAACTCGTTGCATTTCGGCGTCGTGTAAATTTCGCCTTTGGCAAAATCCCAGAACCACATCCCGATGTCCGAGGTTTCGGCGGCGTGCAGAAAATGCTCGTTGCGCTGTTTGTGCAGCTCGATTTCGCGCGCGCGCGGCGTCACGTCGTAAGCGCAAAAATAAATTTGTTTGATTTCACCGGATTCATCCGTTTGCGGCACGAGGTGCAAATCGACAATCTGAATCTGCTGCGCCGTGATGCGAAACTCAAGCTCGGAGACGCTTCCTCGCCCCTGCGCCGCTTCGTCGATGGCGGCTTGCAGTTTTTCGGCGACGTACGACTCGGACTGCCAGAAAACCGTCTCGGCAAATTTATGCCCGACCAGCAGCTCCGGCTCAATCATCGCCTCATTTTCCTCAAAGATTTTTCCCTTGAGTTCAAGCAGAAAACCGTCCCGGCTTAACAAGCCGTAGAAGGCGAAAACGTTTTCGTAAATTTGCGTCGAAGATTGAGAATCCAATCTTTTATTCGTCCTTTCCGGGGAGTGATTTTTATTACCTTTAAAAATAAACGGCGAAAAATTTTTCTTAGAAGCAAAACCAGACATATGACAACACTGGACTCGTAAAAAAAATAAAATTGAACAAAAAATAAATGACCGCGCTTATCAAAATAAGCCCGCGTCAGAAATCGGCGGAAGCGCCGGGAAAAAGTTCAAAACAGCAATGATGAAAATCAAGATTTGTTTCCGGTTTCATCCCGTTATTCAAAGTTCTCAAATCAATTTAACGCCTGACGGCAGGCATTAAAGCCGGTAAACGCTAAAACAATTAGCGTGCCAAAAAAAGCGACTGATAAGCCAAGCCCGAAGCGGCATCAGCAAACCGCGCGTCGAAAAGAAAAGCAGCGTCTCGATACAAATTTATACAAAAAATATACGCTAAAGAAGTCTCATTCAACCGAGCGCCTGCTCAAGCCGAAAGAAGATTTAAATAAGCCGAAAATCAGCGCGAGACCTTGGCGAGAAGGTTAAAGCTGCGAACCGTTTCGACCGTCTTTTTTTCACGAAGCTCATCAACCCAGTTCATGACGTTGTCGGAGATTTTATGGGCGATAGATTTTGAAAAGGCGTTATGATTGCTTACCGAAACCTGAGCTTCATTTGCATTAAGAGTATTTTTTTTGACTATCCGAACCGGAGCTTTTTTCATTTTAGTTACCTGAATTGTTTTTGTATTTTGTATAAAGACTCTGCCCGATAAAAGCAATCCGAATGCCAGAAGCCGGAAGCGGCAAAAACGCGGATTTTAATGATAAAACGCGGGCGCTATTTTTATATTTGTATGAAACCGATACATCGCGCTGAATCAATCAAATACATTATTTAGTGACAATTACGCGCAATCGACGCAAAATGCGGCATTCTGCCCGCCGCGCGCCTCTGGCATAGTCATTGCTCAGGCAGACGGACATCAAACTTACTGTTTTTCCCGGAAACCACGAATTAATAAAGTATTGCGAGAGTGAAAGAAAACGATTTTAGGTAGTATACTGTTTAAGACACGAATCATTTGTGAAAAACAAATTTGATGAATCAAAAAATAAGGTTGAATAAAACACAAATTAAAACTTAAGCCGAAGCAAAGAATTTTGCTTGCTTTTGCCGTTTTGATTTTCCTTCCCCGTGCTTTTTTTCGTATTATTTTATTACAATAAAGTTCTATTTTGACGAGGCTTTTCTATGGCAAACAAAGCTCTGGTAATTGATGACGACGTGGCGACTCTGGAGTTGATGCGCTTTCAGCTCGAAGCTGAAAAATTCGAAGTATCGACCGCCGAAAACGGGCAGGAAGGTTTGAATTTAATCAAGGAGATTGAATTCGACATTATTCTCACGGATTTAAATCTGCCCGACATCAGCGGCATCGAGATGGTCAAGCGCGCCAAAGAAGCGCTGCCCGAAACCGAGATTATCATGGTCACGGGCTTCGGCTCGACCGAAAAAGCGATTGAGGCGACCAAGGCGGGCGCTTTTTATTACGTCGAAAAGCCGATTGAGTTTGAAGAGCTCATCGTCCTTATCGAAAAAGCGATTGACCGCAAACGCTCGGCGGCGGAAATCCGCGAATTGCGCGGAAAGCTTTCCAACCGGCATTCCTACGAAGGCATTATCGGCGCGAGCAAGGCGATGCAGGATATTTACGAGATGATTGACGGCGTCGCCGAATCGGACGCGAATATTTTGATTTTGGGCGAATCGGGAACGGGAAAAGAAATTATCGCCAACGCGATTCACTACAAGAGCACGCGCGCCAAAAAGCCTTTTGTCAAAGTTAATTGTTCCGCTTTGCCGAAAGAATTGATTGAATCCGAGCTTTTCGGACACACCAAAGGCGCTTTTACCGGCGCGACGCAGGAAAAAATCGGTTATATCGGCAGAGCCAATGGCGGCAGTCTTCTTCTGGACGAAATCGGCGAGATGCCGATTGATTTGCAGCCGAAGCTGCTGCGAGTCTTGCAGGACAAAGTTTATTACCGCGTCGGCAGCGACAAGTCGCAGGAAGTGGATTTTCGTCTTATTTCGGCGACCAATCGCAATCCGTTCGACGCGATTCAGGACGGCTCTCTGCGCGAAGACCTTTATTACCGCATCAATACCATCGAGATAAAAATTCCGCCGCTGCGCGAGCGAATGGAAGACGTTCCGATGCTGGCGGAGCATTTTCTGCAAGTGTATTCGGAAAAATATAACCGGCACGTGAGCGGTTTTTCGCAGAAGGCTTTCGGTCAGATGCTTTCATACAACTGGCGCGGAAACGTGCGCGAGCTGCAGCACGTCGTCGAGCGCGCGGTTTTGCTCAGCAAGGGCAATACGGTGCAGGAATTGAATATTCCGACGTCCGCCGAGATGAACCCGTCGGCGGTTATCGCCGCGCCGGGAAACAGCGTGCGCCAGGTTTCGACGTCTTTTTCGGGCTCGCCCGCGACCGAAAGCGGCGCGGACAATTCTCACGTTCTGGCAGGCAATCTATTTAGCTTTTCGGACGAAGAGCTTTTTGAAGAAATCGGAAAATTTATTGTTAATAAACTGCCCGAACCCGTTGACGGGCAAGACCAGAAGGACGTTTTCGATTCGATAGAATACGGCGTCGTGCTCGCCGCGCTCAAGCGCACCAACGGCAACAAACAAGCGGCGGCAAATCTTTTGGGCTTGTATCGACCGCGCCTGTACGGAATGATAAAGCGGCACAGTCTGGAAGAAAAGATATAAAAAGCCTGTGTCAGCAGCCCGGGCTAATGACACTTTATTAAATTATTGGGAAAATATAATCGGATAAAAATAAATTCAGCGGGAACTGTTTGCCGGTTTTTGTGAAACCGAGCGCGAGGAACAGAACCCGCTGAAACTTGAAAAACTATAAATAACTTTTATCTGGCAGGGGCGGTAACGTTAATGTCGATTTTTTCCTTTTTCGTGCCGCCCAGAAATCCGCTGTAATATAATGCTCCGGCGATAATCGCAACGATTATGATTGCTGCCAACGCCCAAATAACATTTGAACCGGTTCCGTTTCCTTCATCAGCCATAAATAATCCACCTCGATAGAATATTAATTTTAAAAACCTCGCTTCTCACTTCGGCAAAACGCGTGCCATGTTATTTAAGTGTTTGTTAAATAAGAATTTAATATAAAATTTCGGTTTCGATTTCAGCTTATTTCGAGCCGCCGCTGAAATAATTTAGAACGTTTATGTAGTTATTCAATACAGAATTAAAATAAAAAAATGATTTTAATTTTGCGAAGCGTTGATAATTCCGTCTTTAATGTAGTTTGCTTGAGTTTGAGAATGATTAAAAATGGCATAAGTGTTGCGTAAAATTAAATTTTGCGCGAGAGAGCCTTACGTCATCCAAAGAATAAGCTTTATAGCGAAGAGGCTTTGAAATCGGTGCGAAGTTTAGAGGGGAAAAAATCAGCCGGAAAGCCAACGATGCCTAAACTGCCATTTCTCGTTTTGGCGGTTTCGCTGCTTATCAGCTGCGCGGCGACTTATGTTTTTTACAATGGCGCGGCGAAGGAAGACAGCGCGCGCTTTCGCAACGACGTCACACGCCTCGACACGAACATCAACAGCAAAATCAGAACTTATATCGCGATGCTGAAAAGCGGTCGCGGCTTTGTCGAAACCGTCCCGGAAGTCAATCGCGATTTGTTTCGCACGTATGTCGGCAGCCTGGATTTAAGAAGAAACTATCAGGGCGTGCAGGGAATCGGCTATGCGAAGCGCGTTTTGTCGTATGAAGCCGAAGCGCTGGCGCTGAAGATGGAAGGCGAAGGCTTGACGAATTTCAAAGTTTTCCCGCAAAACAGCGCCAAGTATGATTACATCGCCGTCCTGTATCTCGAACCGCTCGACGAGCGAAATCGCCGAGCTATCGGTTTCGACGTTTCGAGCGAAGATAATCGGCGAATGACTCTGGAAAAAGCGGCGGCGACGGGCGAGCCAGCGGCGACCGGAAAAGTTTTTCTGGTCGTGGAAACCGAAGAGGACAAGCAGCCGGGATTTTTAATTTGCCTGCCGGTCTATAAAGGCGACCGCAACCCGCAGGGCGCTGAAGAGCGCAAGCGTCTGCTGGACGGTTACGTTTACGGCGCGTTTCGTGCGAATAATTTTTTGGGCGAAGTCACAAAAGCTTCGAACGCCGAAGATATTGCGATTACGATTTACGACAGCGAAGCCGCCGACGAAAATATTTTGGCGCAGACGCACGGCAATGTACCTGACCCGGGCAATTATTTTAAATCCGAATCGCCAATCGAAGTCGCCGGTCGGAAATGGGTGGTCAAATATAAAGCGCTGCCGGCTTTTGTGGCGAAATCCAATTCCGGCTGGACGCCGGTTATTTTCGGCAGCGGACTGGTTTTCAGTCTTTTGCTTTTCGGGATGACTTATCTGGAATCTTTCGCGCGCCGCCGCTCCGAAAAATTTACATACGAACTGAAAGCATCTGAAAAAGAAAAGGCTTTATTGTTTGAAAAGGAACAAAAAGCCCGCCGCTTTGCCGAAGACGCAAGCCGCGCGAAAGACGAATTTATCTCGGTCGTCTCGCACGAGCTGCGCACGCCTCTGAACACGATTGCGGGCTGGACGCGAATTCTGCAAGCGGACAATATAGCGCCGGAAATGAAAGAACAGGCGCTGGCGAAAATCGATAAAAATCTGCGCATCCAGACGAAGCTTGTCGAAGAGCTGCTGGATTTTTCGCAGATTATTACCGGCAAAGGCGATTTAAGCTCGAAACCCGTCGAAATCTCCGGCGTCTTTGAAAATGCCGTCGCCGATATTGCCGCGCAGGCAGGCGAAAAGGAAATTAAAATCGAGAAGGAAAATCGGCTGAACGGGCAAAAAGTTCTGGGCGATTCCGAGCGTTTAAAGAAAGCGTTTGAAAATGTTCTGCGCAACGCCGTTAAATTTACGGCGAAAAACGGAACGATTTCGACCGAGATAAAAGAGCGCGGCGAGACGGTTGAAATGAAAATCAGCGACAGCGGGCGCGGCATCAATCCGAAATTTCTGCCGCATATTTTTGAAGGATTTCGCCAGGCTGATTCGTCCAGCACGCGGCAATTCGGCGGTTTGGGATTAGGTCTGGCGATTTCGCGTCACATTATCGAGCTGCACGGCGGCTCGATTAAAGCCGAAAGCGCGGGCGAAGGAAAAGGCTCGGTTTTTACCATCAAAATTCCGATTTCGAAAGACGAAAATTAATCATCCGCTTTATCTTCAACGGATTAAAACGCGGCAGAAACCAAAAAGTTTTGTATCGAATACTTACAAAACGCGCCCGCGAATAAATTCAATAAATATTAAAAAGCCGTTTTAAAGTGATGCGAAGACAGGATTTGCTTTACTTTGAAGTGAGTGGCACGCTTCTTGCCGTCCTGGATATCATAAAGACCGGTACGTCTTGTACTCTTCCAAATGGTTTTTCTAATACAAGGAGGTTAACAATGAATAGGATTTTCCTTAATGTTTTTACTTTTGTCTTTTTGACAATTACACTTTCGACCGCTTCCGCGGTGCAGGCTCAGCTTCGCCCGTATCGCGTAAACGACCGACAGGTTCAAGCGCTTATCAGCCGGATTGAAACCGGAACCGACACATTTCGCCGTCAAGTCGACCGCAATCTCGACCGCAGCACGATGAACGGCACCCGCACCGAAGACACACTGACTTCTTACGTCACCGAGTTTGAAAATGCGACCGACAGCTTGCGCCGACGCTTCGACAGCCGCGCATCGACGACTGCCGACGTGCAGGAAGTTTTGAACCGCGCGGGTATGATTGAAAATTTCGTGCGTGATAATCGCTTATCGCCCGGCGCCCAGCGGCAATGGACTCTCGTCAAAACCGATTTGAATACTTTAGCGACTTATTACAATATTCGCTGGGATTGGACGGCGAGAAATAACGACTACCGAAATAATGACCGATACGGTGATAACCGGGGCGGCATCGGCGGCGGCAGAGGCGGTCGTTTCGATTCGAGAATAACGGGAACTTATCGCTTGAACACCACGCAGAGCGACGACGTCAACGCCATTCTCGACCGCACTTTCGGTAATAACAATAACACTTACGGCAACAACAACACCAACAACAATGGCGACCAGCGCCAGCGCGGACGTCGTATGATGGAACGCCGCCTGACCTCGCCGGATATGCTGGCGATTGAAAAAATAAATCAGCGTGTGACGATTGCTTCGTCACTGTCGCCGCAGGTTTCTTTCGACGCCGACAACGTCTCGCGCTCGGAAGTTTCCGGCAACGGACGAACCGTTAACATCCGCGCCATGCAGGACACAAACGGCTTGACCATCAGTTACGAAGGCGACCGGATGAACGATTACACCATCAATTTCATTCCGATTGGCGACGGTCAATTGCGCGTCACGCGTAAGCTTTATCTCGAAAATCGCGGCGAAACCATTACGGTTTCCAGCATTTACGATAAAACCGACCGCACCGCGCGCTGGACGGATTTGGGCGGTTCAATTAACACCGGAAACACCGGCATAAACAACAATAACAACAACAATAATTACGATTTCGTCGTGCCGAACGGAACGCGTCTGGTCGCGGTTTTAAACACGCCGCTTTCGACCAGAACGACGCAGAACGGCGAGCGTTTTACAATGGAAGTTACCGCGCCCGCGCAATACAGAGGCGCGATTATCGAAGGAACGGTGGCTACCGCCGAGCGTTCGGGACGCGTTTCGGGCAGAGCCGAAATGGGCTTGAATTTTGAAACGATTCGCCTGCGCAACGGGCAGACTTATCGCTTCACAGGCTTAATCGACAGCGTGCGAAACGCCAGCGGCGACACGGTCGGCATCAATAACGAAGGCGCCGTCCGCGACGGCAATCAAACGACTAAAACCGTCACGCGTGCCGGAATCGGCGCGGCTCTCGGCGCTTTAATCGGCGCGATTGCAGGCGGCGGACAAGGCGCGGCAATCGGTGCCGGCGTCGGTGCCGGTGCAGGCGCTGGCTCGGTCATTTTGCAGGGACGCGACGACCTTCGCCTCGATGCGGGCACGGAGTTCAATCTGAGTTCTTCCGCTCCGGCGAACCTGAGGGGAAGTTATTAAAGAGCGTTAAGAACCTTTAAATGGATTAACGGGTGGAAAAATTTCCACCCGTTTTTTTAGTTCGTGTCAGTAGTCGAGGCGTCGGCGCGGGCTTTTCTTTGAACGGAATCTCTCTCTGACGTGACACGGCTTTTGATTTTGTATGCGTTTGATACGTAAAATCTGGCACGGGCTTTGTATATCGGAATGCCGGAATTTGTAAAAATATCTATTCATTCTAAAAAACAGGACGAGCTTTTTCTTTATTCAAGGAGGAATAATTATGCAGGGAAGCGACACGCCGCAGACGAAACGCGACGAGTGGGACGCCGAAAAGATTTCCGATGAAGCGAGCAACCGAATGACCGACGAGATTCACCGCGAGATAGCGCGCGGCGACGAAACGAAAGGCGACGCCGACGAGCGCGACACCGCCGGAGGTCCCGCTTCGATAGACACGCCGCAGGGACGCGAGGAAGCGAAAACGAGAATAGAAGGAGGAACATCTTAAATGGTTGACGATAAACTGGCAATGGAAGAAGCGCAGCGCGCCGCCGATTACGAAGCGCTGAAATCGAGCGTCAAAACTGATGTCGAATCTGAAATCGCCGCTCGCGCCGACCGTCCGACGCGTGAAGAAGCAGGACAGATAAACAATCTGGCGGGCGATTTTAGACAGAAAGCGATTGATGAAGTAGTTGAAACCGACAGGGAAGTCGAGCGCGGGCGGACGATGGCGCGCGTTTCGCAAATCGTCGATTATATTTTCTACGTTATTTATTCGCTGCTGGCTATTCGTCTTTTGCTGGCACTTTTTGCCGCGCGTGAAAGCGCAGGTTTCGTGCAGTTTATCAAATCCGTGACCGACCCGTTTTATGCGCCTTTCAAAGGAATTGTACCGAGCATCCGGACGGAAGACGGTTTTACGCTGGCGCTGCCGATTATCGTCGCTTTATTCGTTTACGCTTTGCTTCATATCGCAATCAACAAATTATTGAGAATTTTCGCGCACCGCAAAACGGCAATTTAAAAAGCGGTAAACAGTAAGTGCTAAGTGGAAGTAATGAACTTACCACTTAGCACTTACTGTTTACCGCTTTTAAAGATTAGCTGGTCGCGCAGCCCGAATGACCGCATTCGCACATAATGCCCGTAATATCGGCATCAGCCGCGTCGGCGCATTGCTGGCTGCAATAATCCGAATCGCTCGTGCGCGGGCATCTGCATAATTCGTGCGCGCATTTTTCTTCCGTGTTTGCCATTAAATCAATCCTCCCTCAGTTCGTAAAATTATAGTTCCTCGGAACATTTCAATTTTAGACCTCAGTTTCGGATAAGGCAATAAATTGCCGGAAAAATTTGAAAAGGCACGGAGCTAAAACGATGAACGCGGAACGATGAATGATGAATTGCAATCTTTGTGTTACGAATTCATCGCTCTATCGTTCCGCGTTCATCATTTATCTAATAAATGAGTTCGGGACGGGAATATCGCCGCTTGTTCCGAACTTAAATCCGGTATAGCCTGCGGTCGTCCGCAGCAGGTACCAGTAGC
>DASVWG010000361.1:0-8294 GCA_036389695.1 Pyrinomonadaceae bacterium | reverse complement strand
AAATCATCAATGATGAACAGGCGGATTCCGCTCCGAACGAAACAAAGAAGGAATCGACCACGGCGGCGGGCTATGTCGATTTGAATAATACGGGAGTAAAAAAAGCGCTTGCCGAAGCCGATTATAAACAGGCGCTTGCATTTTTTTCGCGGGCGGTCGAGATTAAACCCGATTGTTTGGTCTGCCGCTTTAATCAGGGGCGCTCTTTTCTGCATCTGGAAAAATACGAAGACGCCGTCAGGATTTTCAGCGAGCTGTTGAAAATCGCGCCGCAGAACGCCAACGCGCAGGCAAGCCTCGGCGAGGCTTTAAGCGGGAAAGGACTGCATCAGGAAAGCTTGCCCGCCTTTCGCGAGGCGTTAAAGCTGAATCCGAAAGATGCGATAACGCTCTGCAATTACGGCGTCGTTTTAACCGTCACGGGCGCGCACGAAGAAGCTTTGCGAAAGCTCGACGAATCAATCAAGCTCCAGCCCGATTACGCCGAAGCGTACAACAGTCGCGGCTACACGCTTTACGCGCTCGGTCGTTACGCGGAAGCGCTCGCCAGCCTGCGCCAAGCCGAAGCCTTGAATCCGAAACTGGCACAGGTGCAAAACAATCTCGGCGTCCTGCACGACCGGCTCGGAAAAAAGAAGGAAGCGCAGAAATATTATCTCGAAGCCGTGCGTCTGAAACCCGATTTCGCCGAAGCGATTTGCAATCTGGCGGTCAGCTATTTAGTAAACGGAAATCGTGAAGCCGCTTACGAGCAGCTTAAAACGCTCGAAAAAATCGATTTCAAATTAGCCGAACAATTGAAAAGCGTCCTTTGGGGCAAATATGTAATCGACGCTCAAGACGCGAAAAAGGATAATTAATAAACGCAAAATGCAAAGTGCAGAATGCAAAATAGAAGGATTAAGATTTAAGATTCAAAATTAAATCTATTCTTTCATTTTGCATTCTGCATTTTGCGTTTTGCATTTTTGACGTTTTGCATTTATTAACTTTTTTTCTGTTAAAATCGATTCGGACAATGAAAAAGCCGAAGATTCATTTTGCTCACGCCAACAGTTTTCCCGCGCGAACTTACAACCGGCTTTTTTCATATCTGGCGGACGCGTTTGAAATCGATTATCTCGAACGTCACGGGCATAACCCGCGCTTTCCGGTCAGCGACGGCTGGCTTTTCCTGAAAGACGAGCTGCGCGAGGAAATAGAAAGCCGTAACAAAGGCGAGCCGGTTATCGGCGTCGGGCACAGCCTCGGCGGAATTTTGCATTTTCTCGTCGCGGTCGAAAAGCCGGAGCTTTATCGCGCCATCGTTTTGCTCGACGCGCCCGTCATCAGCCGTCTGAGCGGCGCGGCTTTGAGATTTTTAAACAAAACCGGATTAATCGGAAAACTGTCGATTGTCCGCGCCGCCGATTCTCGCCGCTCGCGCTGGCGAACGAAGGAAGAAGCCTTCGAGCATTTCCGGCAGAAGGAAAAATTTAATTCGTTTGACGAAAGCGTCCTGCGCGATTACGTCCGCTACGGAACGGTCGACGGCGAAAAGGGAATCGAACTTTTTTTCGAGCCGAAAATCGAATCGCGGATTTACCGGACGATTCCGCACGATTTTTCCAGACATCGTGGAAAATTGCGAGTTCCGGCGGCTTATATCGGCGGCACACATTCGCGCGAAGCCCGGCTGGCACGTCTCGGCTTTATGCGCCGGAATTTTCCTTTTCGATTTTATTTCACCGAAGGCTCGCATCTTTTCCCGTTTGAAAATCCGCAGGAAACCGCGCGGCTGATTAAAATCGCGATTGCAAATCTGATTGGCGAATGATGCAGATAGGGAAGCAGAAGCCCGCGCGTCGGGCAAGGGCGGAATCGAATGCAAAACGAAAAGTGCAAAATGCAAAATTAAGAAAATGATTTCCGTTTTGCATTTTGCATTTTGCATTTTGCGTTTTCTCCGCCCAAGCCGGACGCGCGGGCTTCTGCCTCTTTTATTTATCTTATTTATTCACTCTGACCGAATGCCTGCATCATTCTGAAAGAAAAACTTTCATTTTGCTGTTAAACAATGTAAATATTTGTTGACAATGTTTGTTAAATCTTGTAGTTTAATTTTAACAGCAGCAATTACAGCTGCGGTTCCTGTCGTCACCTGAAAGCACAGAAGGTTTCTAAATTTCGCATACACAAGAGTTTATTAAATGTTGCGCTCATCAAAAGATGGAAAAACAAACGGGTATTTTGGCTTGAGTCCTGCAGTTTAGCCTGTCCGAGAAAAGTCCTGTCCGTAAGTTGCTGGTTTCGTCAAGGTGACAAAATTCATTTCAAAATAAGACTAAAATGCCCGTTTAATTTTTTAAAGTTCCAATCGCACGCCGCGATAAAAAAGCTAAAAGAAGTAAGGAGAAGATAATGCTGTTCGGTAAAAAGAAAAGTGTCGCCGGTTTAGATGTCGGCTCCAGTTCCGTCAAAGTCGTCGAGCTCGAAGGCAAAATGAATAGCCTGAATCTGGTAAGTTTGGGTTTTGAAAACTTGCCCGACAACACCATCGTCGATGGTCAAATTATGGAGCTCAACACGGTTTCCGACGTGATTCAAAACGTCTGCAACGACCACCAGATAAAAGCTCCGCAGGTCGTCACGGGCGTCAGCGGTCACTCGGTGATTGTTAAAAATATCGTTCTGCCGCCGATGAGCCGCGATGAATTGGAAGAATCAATCGACTGGCACGCCGAAGAACATATTCCATACGATTTAGCCGACGTCAGCCTCGATTATCACATCACGGCGGAAAACTCCGAATCCACCACGGTTTTAATCGCCGCCTGCAAGCGCGAGCGCATCGACAACCTGAAACAGGTTATTCAATTCGCCGGAAAACAGCCGGTCGTTATCGACGTCGATACCTTTGCGCTGCAAAACTGCTACGAAGTCAACTATCAGCCGAACGACGCGGATGTCGTGACCTTACTGAACATCGGCGCTTCGACGATGAATGTGAACATCGTGCAGGGCAATCGTTCGCTGTTTACGCGCGACATCACCGTCGGCGGCAGCCAGTTTACGGACGTTTTGCAGAGAAGTCTCGGTTTGAGCTACCAGCAAGCCGAAGCCGTCAAGCGCGGCGTGCCGGACGCGGCGGAAGGCGTCGAAGAAAAAGCCATCGAGCCTTTAATGGATAACGTGATGGAAATGGTGGCGATGGAAATTCAAAAAACTTTCGATTTCTACCGCGCTACGAGCGAAGACGGCGGCATCGCCGTGCAAAAGATTCTGATTTCGGGCGGCGGCTCAAAGCTTGCCGGATTGCCCGAAGAACTTTCGACGCGGCTGGAGCTTCCGGTCGAAGTCCTCGACCCGTTTCGTCAAATCAAGGTCGATGCCAGAAAGTTTGACCCCGATTATTTGAGTGAAATTATGCCCGAGATGGCGGTTGCCGTCGGTCTGGCACTAAGAGGAGTGGAATAAGAACGAGATGATTAAGATAAACCTTTTAGAATCTGTTACCGATAAGCAATCTTCCGCCGTCGTCGCCGTCGAAAAGAAAGTCGGCAGCCCGACTTCGCGCCTGCTGCTGATGGCGCTTGCCGTCGGGTTTCTGACAATTGCCGTCATCGGCTGGGACTACGTTTCGTCGCAGATGGCGCTAGCTGATGCCAAGAGCCAGCTCGAAGAACAAAAGAAAATCGCGCAGGAACTCGACGCCGTGATGAAAGAGCAGAAAGACCTCGAGCAAAAAATCAACAATATCGATATGCGCATCAACGCGATTAAAGATTTACGCGCGCGCCAAGCCGGTCCGAGCTCGGTGCTCGAAGCCGTCCGCGAAAGAATCGGTATGGTGGCTGGACTTTATCTGGAAAGCATCGAGCAGAAAGGCGACCAGCTGACGATTAAAGGAAACTCGCCCGACGAAGCCGCCGTGACGCAGTTCGGACGCAGCCTCGAATTTTCTTCCGGTCTTTTCTCGAATCTGAACATCGAGACGCAGCGCAAAGAAGTGCAAAGCAATCAGGTCGCGACGCCGACCGGAATGGCTGGCGGCAGCGCCGAGGTGCCGAAACTGGAAACGGTCAACTTTACGATTCGCACCTCTTACACGCCGAGCGGAAAAGCCAATCCGGACCAGCCGACGCAGGCGGCGAACGTGCCGCCGGGACAAACCCCGGGCGCGCAAACTCCGAACGCGCAGACTCCGAACGCGCAGACTCCGCAGGTCGCAAGAAATCAGGATAAATAATTCTTTAGCTGCTGCCGCGCATGGCGCGCAGGCAGGAAAGCAACAGGACGAGGAAAACTAAGATGGAAAAATTTAAAGCACTCGCTTGGCATTGGCAGCTTCTGATACTGGTCGGTATCGGGGCGATAGTTTATCTGGGCGTCTGGTATTTTGTGACCAGCCCGGTGCGCGCCGAAACTCAAAACATCAACGACGAAGTGTCGCAATACCAAGCCAAAAATCAGGCGGCGCAAATCGCCACGCAGCGAATCAACGAATTTCGCTCGCTCTACGCCAGCAAATCGGCGGAATATGACGAATTGAAAGTCTTGCTGCCGGAAGTGCGCGAAATCACCAATGTTTTGCAGGGACTTCAGGACACCGCCCGCGACAGCCGGCTTATCGTGATGCGCTTTTCACCGCGCGACGATACGCAGCAGGAAGGCTTTATGGCAAAACCGGTCGAGGTCGAAGTCGACAGCAATTTCAATAACCTGCGCGCCTTTTTTGAAAAAATGGCAAAATTGCAGCGCATCGTCTCAATCACCGATTTCAATTTGAAGCAGCTGGAGAAACAATCGCCCGACAAAACGCTCCACGCGCAGTTTATGCTGACGGCTTATTACGCTTCGCCCGAAAATCTGACGGCGGCAAGCAATCCGCAGCAGACCGGCGCTAATCCAGCCACGCCCGGACAGCCCGCCGCGCCGGCTCCCGTCGCACCCGCTGCCAAATAAATCCAAAAGCTAAAGAGTTTTGTTGAAGAGAGAAAAAGCCATGATGATGAAAAAATCGAAAATGTTACGTTTCATAAGTTTGAGCATTGCCGCTGTCGGCTTTCTGCTCATCGCGGGAAATGTCACGCCCGCCGACGCACAGGCGCGTGACCCGTTTCAAAAATTAGGCTGGGCAAACCCGCGTGACCCGAACGCCAAAACGAAGACCGTCGTCAATAAAGACGGCAAAGTGGTAACTAAACCGATTCCGGTCGCGCCGTCGCCGGTCGTCCCGCCCGGAATTCAGGAACGCATCAATTATTATAAACGCCTGCGCGAAACGGCAGTCGCCAATAATCAGCCGATTCCGAAAGTGACCAGCGTTCTGACGCTCGACGAAATGGCGGTCACGGGAATTTTCCGCACGCCGCGCGGCTACGCGGCGATGGTCGAAGCCAAGCCGATAAAGCTTTCCTACACCATCTATCCGGGCGAAAAGTTTTTTGACGGTCAGCTCGTGGCGATTGAAGAAAACAAACTCGTTTTTCGCCGCGTGACCAAATGGACGAACGGTAAATTTATCGCGTCCGAAGAAAACAAAGCTCTGCGGCAATACACCGTCGAGCAGGAAGTCAACGGCACGGCGCCGGTCGAAACCACCACGACCGCCAAGACGGAAACCGCACCCGCCAATACGACGGCAACTCAAGCGCAAACGCCGCAGCAGACACCCGCCAATACCGCCGAAAACAAACCCGCCGTGACGCCTTCGAATAACCAGATTGTCTCGCCGCTCGACGAGATGGCGAATCAGCCAAAGGAGACTCCCGAAGCGGCAAAGAAGACAACGGACAAAACCAAAAAAGGCAAACAAAAATCTTCGGTTAAACCGGCGGAAAAGAAACCCGTCAAAGTAGCCGAAAACAAACAGCAGTAGCAGCAGCAGCCAATCCGAAATTTTTCAAACGCGCGGTCGGAATTTTCCGGTCGCGCCTGACAAAAATCCAATTTAAAAACCTATAACAACATCACTGTCTGCCAATGACAGGAAAGATTTGTGAGGGAGGAAACATGACTTTTCTTCAAAAAACGAGCAGTTTCGGCACTCGCGCCGCGCTTGCTTTAATGGTAATCGGTTTATTCGCTCTGGCGATTTCCGCGCAAACCGTCGGAAAGCAGAGACAGGGCACCGATTACGGAAAACCCGGCTTCGTCGGCGAACCGATTAACCTGAATGTCGTCAACGCCGACATCCGCGATATTCTGAACTACATCACCGAGCAATACGGCGTCAATTTCGTTATCGACAAATCGGTGAAAAACGTGCCCGTGACCGTTAATGTCAGCGACGTTCCGTGGAACATCGCGCTCGATTCGATTCTGCAATCGCAGGATTTGGGCGTGCAGGTCAACGGTCCGATTCTCCGCGTCGCCGAGCGCCAGACGCTCGCCAACGAGCAGGCGGTGGCAAACAAAATCAGAGAAAGCCAGCTCGACAGCTCGCCTCTCTACACGGAATTTATTCGTCTTAATTACGCCTGCGCCGGAGCCTGCGCTTCGCAGACCAGCTTTCAGGGCGGAACGACCAGCGGCGGCGGCGGCGGCGGCGCCGGAACCGACCAGGGCATTCTGGGCGTCGTCAAAAAACGTCTTTCGCGGCGCGGCGCGGTCGAAGTCGATAATCGCAGCAACACTTTGATTATCACCGACGTGCGCGAAAATATCGACGCCATTCGCCAGTTGATTCTGCTGCTCGATAACCCGGAACCGCAGGTCGAAATCGAAGCGCGCATCGTCATCGCTTCGCGCAATTTCAGCCGCGATTTGGGCGCGCAGCTTTCGGCTGTCCTGTTAGGCAGC
This sequence comes from Pyrinomonadaceae bacterium, assembly GCA_036389695.1. Taxonomy (GTDB): domain Bacteria; phylum Acidobacteriota; class Blastocatellia; order Pyrinomonadales; family Pyrinomonadaceae; genus JALZHR01. Next base: position 1,511 of record DASVWG010000361.1, on the reverse strand, counting down.
AGAGGCAGCGGCGGCGGGTTTTCGACCTTGCCTTTAGCCCCGCCGGAAGACGGCGGCGGCGGATTATTACAGGTTCCCGGTCAGGTCAATCCGAACGGCAGCCTGCAATCACAGCTCGCCAACTCGGTGCTCGGCTTAACCACCGGCATTTTCGGCACGGCGCAAATCAATTTATTAATCACCGCCGGCGAAAATAAAGGACAAGCCAAAACCATCGCCACGCCGCGCGTGACGACTTTGAACAATCGCAAAGCCGAAATCGAAAGCGGCACGCAGATTCCCATCGTCACCACGCAGCCCGGAACGACCGGAACGGCGGTCGCCTTAACGACGGAATACGTTTCCGTGCCTTTGCGTCTGGAAGTTACGCCGCAGATAACGGACGTCGGAACGGTTGTTTTAGACATCGTCGCCGAAAACAATTCGGTCGGTCGTCTTATCGGCGTCGGCGGAACGCCCGCTATCAATACGCAGAGAATGAAAACCTACGTCACCGTCCCGGACGGCGGCACGACGATTGTCGGCGGCGCGCTGCTCGACGCCGAAGGCGAAGACCAGTTCCGCACGCCGGGCTTGTCTCAGGTTCCGCTTCTCGGAAATCTTTTCAAACGCAAAGCGGTTTCGCGCACGACGAATGAAATTTTATTCTTCATTACGCCGCGCATTTATCGCCCCGATTTTAACGGTAATCAATTACCGTCGAAAATCAGCGACGGAACCCGCACGACGACAATCCTGCAGCCGGTTCCGCTCGGCAACCCGCAATCGAACTCCAGCCCGACGACAACTGCGCCGACGCAGCCGTCAATCGTGCCAAGCGTTCCGGTGGTCGAGCCGAGTCCGAAACCGTAGTAAACGGAGTGTTCAGTGTTCAGGGAAGTTTTGCACGATGTCATGAGACGCACCGAAGGATGTCTCGGTGCGTTGATAATGGGAACGGACGGAATCGTCGTCGAAAAAGTCTGGCAATTCGGCGCTCTGGCGGAAATGAATCTGGAAGTTGCCGCCGCCGAGTTTGCCTCGCTGATTAAAAACGCGCACCGCGCGGGCAGCGAGATGGAACTCGGAAAGCTTCACGAAATGACTTTTACGGGCGAAGGCGGAATTTTCATCCTGCGCTTTGTCAGCGAAGATTATTTCGTCGCCGCGATTCTCTCGCCGGAAGGAAACTTCGGACGCGCCCGTTACGAACTGCGCCGCGCAGAGCTTCTCCTGGAAAAAGAACTCGCCACTTGAAACAAAGTTTCTTCCCTCTTTCCCGTCAGATACGGCTCACGTCTGACGGGAATTTTTTCTCCGCTCAAATCCGCACAAATTAATCCGAATCCGCGAAATAAAAAAAACTCTCGCTCACGAAAATATTTACTTGATAAACAGTGTTTTTCCTGGAACAACAAACTTATTCAATCTTATCGTGAGTAGAGATTGTTTTCGAGGAATTTGAAAAGCGATGAATAACAGAAGGATTAATAAAAAAATAACACTCAATCGCCAGAGCGGCGTCAGTCTGC
>DASVWG010000360.1:0-2316 GCA_036389695.1 Pyrinomonadaceae bacterium | reverse complement strand
GTAAAACGGAGCTGGCGAAAGCGGTTGCCGAATTTATGTTCGGCGACGAAGGCAAAATGGTTCGCATCGATATGAGCGAATACGGCGAAGGCACGGTCGGCATCGAAAAGCTTATCGGGATGCCGCGCGGCATCGTCGGTTCGGAACGCGGCGGCATTTTGACCGAACAGCTGCGGGAAAATCCGTATACGGTTCTGCTGCTGGACGAAGTCGAAAAAGCTAACCCGTATTTAATGAATATTTTCCTGCAAGCCTTTGACGAAGGCTGGCTGACGGACGGTCGCGGCAAGAAAGTTTATCTGTCGGACGCCATCGTCATTATGACTTCGAATTTAGGCTCGGAAAACTTTAAGAAATACGAAAAACCGCTCGGCTTCGGGCAGAAAACCTTAGGCGACGTGCGCGAAATCAAAGGCTCGGTGATGAAAGCCGCCGAACAGCGTTTCTCGCCGGAATTTCGCAACCGCATCGACGAAATCATCGTCTTTTCGCCTTTGACGATGGACGAAGTGCGCGACATCGCGCGGCTTTATCTGGCGAAATTAAAACGCCAGATGGAACGGCAGGGCAAAATCGTGGAAGTCACGGACGCCGCGCTGAACCTGATGACCGAAAAAGGCTTCAGCGCGACTTACGGCGCGCGTTTTCTGAAACGCTACATCGACGAAAAAGTGAAGCTTCCGATTACCAACGACTGGAAGATGTCCACGCGCTTTACGGTCGATGCCGAAGACGAAGAGATAATCGTCAAGGCAATGGATGCTTTCAGCTTGAATTAAATTGAAGTTGATTAAATTAAAAAGCGCGGACGTCAAAACTCCGCGCTTTTTTACTCGAAGCAATCTGGAAGTTTCGAGTCCCGCTCCTAAGCTAAATTATGAATTATGAGTTTTGAGTTTTAAATGAATCATTGAATGAAAAATTCAAAATTCATAATTCATAATTCAAAACTTTCCGCCTTAAGGGCGGGACTCAGAACGTTTTATATTATTCTTTCAGATTGGAGAGGTGAACGTTTATGAGGATTTCGTGTATCGTTTTATGCGCCGCGCTGTTGTTGTTTGTCACCGGTAATTTAAGTCCTTCGGAGAAGCTTTCGAAACCGAAAGCTGAAGCCGAAAAATCTTCGGCGGTCGTTCGATATCGTCTGGACGCCGCGCAAAGCAAATTTATGGTTCACGCCTTTCGCGGCGGCTTGGCGTGGTTTAAAGGACACGACCATTTCATCGCCGCCCGCGATTTTACGGGCGAAGTCGGGTTGTCGCTCGACGCCGTTAATCCGGCTTCCTTAAAATTAACGGTGCGCGCCGATTCGCTCGAAGAAACCGACGCCGCCTTCACGCCGCAGCAAAAACAAATCATCAAAAAAGAGCTGGAAGACCTCGTTCTGGAAACCAAAAAATATCCCGAAATCACTTTCGAAAGTACAGATGTTCAAGGCAATTTAAACGGCGGTCAAATCGACGTCAAAATCGGCGGCAACCTGACGCTGCACGGCGTGACGAAACGCATCGTCATTCCGGCGCGCGTCACGGCAACGAGCGACACGTTGCGGGCGCAGGGCGAATTCGAAATCAATCGCAAAGACTTTAACGTCAACGCGACCAACGCTTTTCACGGTACGGTGCGCGTCAAACACGAGCTGAAATTTACTTTCGACATCGTCGGTCAAAGAATTTCCTAAAAGGCAGAAACCCGCGCGTCAGCAAGGGTGCAAAAAGATTGGCGATTTTAGATTTGAGATTTCAGATTGGTTGTTTAATGAACGGCAAATCTAAAATCTGCATTCGACAATCTAAGATTGAAGCACCCTTGCTGACGCGCGGGTTTCTGCCTTTTTTATCTGATTCAACCTTTTCGCGGAATTTTGGCATCAAAGGCTTCGGTGATAAAATCTCACTGAAGCCTTTCTTCTACCAAGAAAAATTTATGTCAAAGTTATTAGCCGCGTTTCTTTTTTTAATCTTTTCGTGTGTTTTTTGCCTCGCGCAGGATTCGACGCCGAAACCGACGCCGACGCGCGGCGAAGGAAACGGAATCGGAAGCGGCGATACAAACGTCGTGACGCCTTCCAAATCAGCGAGGCTTAAAGGCATTGGAATAATTTCTAAACCGCGCGCCAATTACACCGACGCGGCGAAAATAAACGAAATCGAAGGCGTCGTGCGCGTGCGCGTGACGTTTCTCGATTCGGGAGAAATCGGTTCGGTCACTCCGGTTTCCGGTCTGCCTTACGGCTTAACCGAACAGGCGATTGCGGCGGCTCGCAGAATCAAATTCGAACCCGCGACCAGAGACGGCGTGCCTTATACGGTG
>DASVWG010000359.1:0-33199 GCA_036389695.1 Pyrinomonadaceae bacterium | reverse complement strand
GTATCATCGACGGAGCATAGAACAATCATCGGTGAGGCTAATTCAAAAATCTTAGGTATCCTCGGCTCCCAAACTTTGTGCTGAAATGCCGCCTCTATGACAACCGAGACATTACCGGCAAGATATTGATTCACAATGCGGAAGAAAAAGTCGGTGACCAGCCCGTCGGTGTCGGGCGGAAGCCGGTCGTGTCTGACGCCGAACGTGTTGACGTAGCCCTGTTTGATTTCATCGCGGCTTATCACCGGCATCCACAATTGTTCTCCGAGCTTTCGGGCAAGAGTGGTTTTTCCCGCTCCCGCCCTGCCCGTGACGATGACGCACTTTGGTTTTCTGTTCATGTTTCCGGATGCCAGGGTTTGTATTGAACCGCCCTGATTTCGTGTTACGCCCGATGATTTTTTACGCTTGATTTTCCGGCGCTCAATAAATATAAAGAAATGCCGCTCGCCGTCAGGCAAACGGCATTATTTGCAGATTAACTATTGGGCGACGAAACAGGCGCAGAGTAAGTAGCACAACGCATAATGAAAAAGCTGCTTATCGTGAGAGCGCAGGCTTGCGCCATTTATCTCCCGAAGCTCTCAAATAATGTTTAAATACGTAGTCCCAGGGAATCACAATCAGAACCAATACAATGCCGAAAATGCAGTCAAAAAGCGATGCGCTCGTGTCTTGATCCAGCCTGCCCGCAGACCATAGCCGAAGCCCGAAAGCGAGAACCCAAATTGTCTTCCACAGCAATTCAAATAAAAGAAGCGGAAGCATCTTCAGCGGATAACGGATTCCCAGAAATGCCAGAAGGCAGACGGCACCGAGCAGGCTGCGAACGACCGAGTTCATATGCGGCAAATTTTCAGGCGGGCTGATAATGCCCGGCAGTATCATAAAAGTTAACCCCAAAGCGACGACCAGATAACCAATTCTCAGCAAATAAAGCCTAAATGTAGATATTTCAGACATAATATAAACCTCCTTTTCCAGCAGCAAAACATTACGATTTTGCCTCCGGAATTGTTCCAGCCAAGTTCCGCCAGCCGCAGCCCAGCCTTGCCGTCAGCCTTTAAGCTCGGCAATGCCTGCTTCGCGGGCGTCCGCCGCAAGGCATTGTTATACAGCCCTTTCAGCCGCGAATTGCTTTCGCCGGTTCGTCAGCGCTTGCCGAGACAAGTCCGGCAGGCGTTTTCAGCAAAACGCTGCCGGCAATCGCGCATGACCTGTTCACCCGAAACTCGCGACCGCGCGCCTCGATAAGCCTCGCACATATCCGCCGACATTCTTTTAATCAGCGGCTGCTGCGAGATGACCTGTCCGGCTTTGACCGCCGTCAGCCGCGAGCCTTCCGTATCCGAGCGAAGCTCTATCAAATCTTTTCCGCTTCTGAGCTGAAGCATCGAGGCAGCGTCGTCGGGCGCGGCGATGAAGGAAACAATCTGTTCTTTTCGCGAGTCGAGCGTCAGACCGACGTTGCCCGACGGTTCAAAGGTGACGTATCCGCTGCGCTCTCCGCCGGTGGCGTCATACAGCACGACGCCCGCCGCCTGCTGCCCGCGCGGCACGCGCTTGCCGCCGATTATCGCATCGGGCAGGTCGCCGCCGATTCTCACTCGCTCGACGCCTTTTGAATCGACGACGACCAGCTCGGAAACGCGCAGCGAAGTCGGCGCGGTCGTCTGCTGCTGAGCTTGTGATTTCCACATCGACGAAGACGCTGTTATCAAGCCGAAAGTAAGCAGCCAGCCGCCGACCGACAGGCGCAACAGCCGCTCCAGCTTTCGGGTGCGTTTTTCCAAAGACTGTAATTGCAGGTTTTGATTGTCCATTATCTTTATCTCCTTGAATTTGCCGAACGACACAATATTATCGGAGACGGAGAGAAGCCGTATTGAACGATTGAAACAGGTTTGGAACGTGTTTAGCGCGGGGCGAATCCGGCTCGATACTCGGCGGGCGTCATGCCTTTCAGCCGCTTAAAGATTCTGCTGAAATGGCTCTGGTCGGAGAATCCGTTCGCCAGCGCAATTTCCGCGAGCGGCGCTTCGGTGGTCATCATTTGACGGCAGGCATTTTCAATCCTCACGCGGCGGACGTATTCGCCGATGGTGCAGCCGTAATATTTGCGAAACATACGCGCCAGATGAACCGGATGAATCTCTACCGCCTGCGCTATGGCGTCAAGCGATAAGCGCAAAGAAAATTCTTCGTGAACGACGGCTCGCGCCCGTTTCAGCCAGCGGGGCGGCGCGCCGCCGTCCTTATTTATTATTTGACGGCGCGAAGCCTCGGCTAACATTTCCAGCGCGAGTCCTTCGACCGCCAGCGGCGAAGCGTCGTTTATATTTTGAAACTCCCGGTAAAGTCGCATCTGAAGCTGTATCAAAAGACCGCTCGAACAGTACACGGAATCTTCCACTTTCAATGAATACTCGCGCATTCGCGCAAGTCACTGCGGCGCAATATCGATACTGAAAGCCCGCATTCCGCGGCTCGAAGCTTTAAACGAATGCGTCTGCTGCGGCGGCAGAAAGTTTAATGAGAAAGGCACAAATTCCCGCGCCTTGCTGCCGTAAATTTCGGTGCAGCCGCCTTCGACAGCCATACAAAAATTTGCCTGTTCGTGCGCGTGCGCCGGAATCTCGACGTTCGGAGAATAATCAACCTCCAGCAGAGAGAAACCGGCAACCTCTCGCTTTTTGAAGGCGAATCCGTCGAATTTTTTATCTGATAACGTAAACTCCATCGCGCAATCCTGATTTTAAAAGTTACTTTATCAACAATTTCGAGCAAAATCGACAGGGAAAATATGTAATCTGAAATTATCCGCCGGCGAATTCGGACGCGAGATAAAGCCGCTTTAATTTCCCGCTTAAACAGTAAATTTATTTTTAAAAATTCGCGAATAAAAATCTTGCGCTCAATTCCGCGCTGTGAGAAACTTTTCGCTATGCCGTCCAGGCGAGCGAAGAAAAACGCGGAAAATTAGCCGCTTTTTGAAATGGGCTGACTTGCCGCCAAAACGCTTCTGCAGAGACTCGCCGGAAATAAAAAAGACGGCGCGGAAATTCCGCAAACTTTAACGTTCGAACCCAAGCTCATCGTGCGCGAATCGACGGCGCAAGCGCCGAAAATCAAATCCGGGAAGAAATAACCAATGCCTGCCAACCAGACGCCGAACGCCGAAACCAAAAGCATTTTGAAATTTCTGCTTTACTTCGGTTTTCTGGTTTCCGGCATCGTGACGGTTTTAATCGGACAGGTGCTGCCGATTTTGTCGAACCGGCTCGCGCTCGACGACACCGAATCCGGATATTTTTTTATCGCGCAGTTTTCCGGCTCGCTCGCCGGAACTTTTCTGACGCAGCCGATTGTCCGGCGCTTCGGTTTCAGCGGCGCGAGCGTTTTGGGCTTTTCCGCGATGCTGACGGGCGTTTTGGGCTTGAATTTCGATTCTTTCAATCTCTGTCTCGCGGCTTTCGTCATCAACGGTTTCGGCATCGGCGTCAGCCTGCCTTCCATCAATATGCTGACGGTCGAGCTAAATCCGCTTCGGGTCACGCCCGCGCTGAATTTTCTAAATTTTTTCTGGGGCGTCGGCGCGATTTTCTGCAAGCCGTTCGTCGATTTTTTCAGCACGCCGCAGAGCATTTTTCAGCCGACCGTGCTGCTCGCCGCGCTGCTTTTCGCGACCGGTTTGATGATTGCCTTGACGACGCGCAAAGGAAAATTAAAAGAATCTGCGGCGCAGGACGAAAACGAAAATGAGCCGCCGATTTGGACGACTTCCATCGCCTGGCTGATTGCGTTTTTCAATTTCATACACGTCGGCTTCGAAAGCGGAATGGGCGGTTGGATAACGACTTACGCGGCGCGTCTGCCGAATCAGGAAGGCAGCGCCACAGCGTTGTTTTCGCTGACATTCGCCTATTTTTTATTTTTTGTGGCGGGACGCCTTATCGCGCCGCTTTACGCGCATCGGCTAAACGAAAACAAAATGCTTCTGCTCTCTCTTTTGACGATGACGCTCGGCGTTTTGATTTTAGTTTGGGGCGAGACGTTCGGCGCTTTGCTGCTCGGCGCGTCAATCGCCGGTTTCGGAACGTCTTCGATTTTTCCGACGAACGTCTCGCGTTTTACCAAAACTTTCGGCGCCAGCGCCACGCGCCGCGCGACGCCGCTTTTCATCAGCGGAACATTCGGCGCGGCTGTCACGACATGGCTTATCGGCTATGTTTCGACCAATTATCAAAATCTGCGTATCGGAATGTTCGTTCTGCTCGGAAGCTGTCTGCTGCTGATTTGTTTGCAGATTTTTCTGCTTTCGCTTTCGCTGAATAATTTAAAGAGAGCGGATTAGCGCAAGCCTTTGAGTAAAACCGCGTCGTGACGCCAGCCGCCCTGCACGACGGCGAAATTCTTTCCGTCCGGCGCAACTGCCAGACCGTAGCCTTCGCAGATTTCTTCATCGCCTAAAACGCGGATTTGGCGCGGCGTTTCTTCGTCGAGCGTCTGAAGCCATAAAACTTTATTGACAAAACCCGGATTAGCCGTAATATATGCCAGATTTTTTCCGTCCGGCATCCAGACGATGTGCATTAAAATCAATTTTTTGTCGGCTAAATGAAAGGTTTTCGCGGTTTGCCCGTCAGCCAGCGAAACGACGTTCAGAATTCTTTCGTCGCCCTGACGTTCGGAAAAAGCTACGCGATTTCCGTCCGGCGAAAAGGCAAAGCGCGGTTTTTCTTTATTCAAAACGAGCTGCTGTTCGCCGCTTTTCGTCGAAATGCGCCAGAGCACGCTGGTCAGAATGTGGCGGTAATAAACCCATTCGCCGTCGGGCGAAACAAAAACGGGCGCGCCGCCGTCCGTTTCGGTCATTTGCGTCTGATTGCTGCCGTCCGTATTCATCCGCCACAATTGCGCGGAGCCTGATTTGTTCGACACGAAAAATACCGATTTATTGTCGGGCGAAATAATCGGGGCAAATTCGTCGGCGGTATTATTGGTCAACTGCCGCTGCCCGCTGCCGTCCGCGTTTATACTCCAGATTTCATCGTTGCCCGATATAATCGAAGAAAAATAAATTTTACCGTCCGGCGCGAATGACGCCGCCGACGCGTTCGTTAAAGTCGTCGCGGCGGAAGGATTTTCCGGCGGAATCAGCTTAATCCGAAAGTCTTCCTTAAAGCGCGTCGAGACTATCGCGGTGGCATCCTTATTCATATTCAGAACCGCGTATGATTCGGAATCTTTGGTTAACGGCGACGCTTCGCCGCTCGCGGCGGAAACCTGCCAGATGCGAAAGTTTTTGTTGGGAAATTTTGACGCCGTCATCAGCAGAGCGCTCTTGTCCGGAAGCCACGCCAGATTTTTGATGTCGTGAAATTTTTCGTGGACTAATTCGCGTTCCGCGCCGCTTTCCAATTCGATTTCCCGCAGCTCGAACTCATTCGAAGAACCGACCGATGTTCCCGTCGCGAAGGCGATTGATTTTCCGTCGGGCGCAAAGCGATTATCGCCGATGCGAAACGGGTGCGGGCGCGAGAAGATTTTCCTTTCATTTTTGCCGTCGGCGGCGTCGGCAACGTACAGCGAACAGAATTCGTCCGTGCGCTGCGGGCAGCGCACGAAAGAGATTTGCCTGCCGTCCGGCGAGATGCCCAGCCAGCCGAGTTCCGTCCCGTCCACGATTTTTTGCGGAATGCCGCCGAAAATCGAAACGCGGTAGATATCCGTCGGTTCACGGAAAGAACGCGGGCGACGGGCGAAATAAAGAGTTTCTTCGTCCGGCGAGAGAACCAGACCGAAATACTGTTCATCGGACGGCGGAATTATCTCGACGTTGCTGCCGGTTTCGAGCTGCCTCAGCCAGACGCTCTGCTTATCGCCGCCCGTGCCGTTTGTATAAACCACGTGTTTGCCGTCCTTTGAAAGCGCGGCAAACATAACTTTCCCATTGGTCGAGAGATTTTCCGAAGAAAAAGGCGCGTCTAAAACGGGCGCGGCGGCGAAATTTTTACTTCTTATAAGCCAGAAGCCGGTTAAAATTACGCCCGCAATCAGAAGCAGCGCGGCGGCTGGAAATAAGATTTTTTTGAAGCCGGAACTCGCGGCTGGAATTTTTTCAACCGTCTGCGCGTCGATCGGCGGCGCGTCGCCGGGCGAGCCGTTTTTTTTCGCCAGCTCCGTGACTTCGGCGATAAAGCGATAGCCGCGGCGCGGAACGGTTTCGATAAAACGCGGGTTTTGTTTTTCGTCGCCGAGAGCTTTGCGGACGAGATTAATCGTAAAAGTCAGGTTGCCCGTTTCGACGTAACTGTCCGCCCAGACCGTGCGCATCAGCTCGTCTTTTTCGACCAGACGACCGTGATTTTCGACCAGCGCAAGAAGCAGTTGAAAGGTTTTCGGCGTGATGGCGACGGGTTTGCCCGCGCGCCAAAGAACTTTTTCCTTTGTGTCGAGCAGAAACTCTTCAAACTCAAACCCGTTTGTTTCCAGCGACATACAGCTTCTAATAACTCTCTAAGAAATGTCTAACCCAAATCAAAGACGTATTTCTGCAAAAAAGTTTGCGCTCTTGCTTCACCTTTGCGACGAGGGGAATCATAGCACGATTCTGACAAAGCCGAAAACATTTTGACTTTTTGAAGCTGTGAGAAAACAGAACCTTGAAACAAGCGGGAAAAATAAAAAGCGGCGGCGATTTTCGAGAGACGAATCAATTTCGAAACCGACGAAAACAAATTATCGCCGCCCGTGTTTCGACACAAAATTATTAAGCGTGAAGAGGAGTAATAAATAAATATGATGACGCCTTATGAATATGCCCAGCTTTACTGGAACCTGCCGGTTCCGATTGTCAGTAAAACGAACGAGGTTATTCGCTGGGAACAGGTCAGAGTCAGTCAATACCGGCTTTCCGAAAGAATATCGAAAAAGGGAGAGCCGGAAAAATACGACGCCAGAACGACCGAGTTTCTGGCGGAATTCGGCGGAAAATTCGCCCCGTTCAATAACACCGCGAAAGACGACGCGACCGAGGAAATAAAAGTTTTCGTCAAAAAAGCCGGCGGCAGCGTCGAGACCTACTACTACAAACCCGCCGACAAATGGAAGCTTTACGGCATCGCGACGCAGGCAATCTGGGGCAAAGGCTCGCCCGAAGACGTCCAGATAACCTTGCAGCTGGCGGTGCGTTTCGGGGTGATTGCCGCCGACAAGATTCAGGCTTATTGCGATGCGGGCAAAGTCGGCTTGGATTGCAACGGCTTTGTCGGCAGATATATGCAGGCGATTCTGGGAAAAAAGACGACCGCCAATTCGCCGATTGATTATCTGCTGTTGCAAGGGCGACCGGTGACGACATTCGAGGAAATAAACGATGTCAGCATATACGTTTTCGGGCTGGTTGACGGCAGCAATAAAGTAATTCCGCAATACAGCGGCAGAGACATCGGGCACGTGATGATTACCAACCCGTTTCACTTCAACAAGGAACTGAACACGCAATACATCGACCAATACAGCGACGAAAAATTTTATCGCCGCCTGAACGTCGTCGAATCGACGGGCGGAAACGGTCTGGTCAGCTCCGATTATATGCTTTTGAAAAACGAGAACGGCGTTTTTACGGTCTTTCGCGGCGTCAAGCAGCAGCCGATGCGCGTCAGGATAAGCCGCGTGTGGATTTGAAAAATTTTTTAACGGTAAACCCTTTTGTTAAAGGATTTGCCGCGCAATAAACAACAACAAAACAGATAAAAAAGGAGATTAAATAAATGTTAGCTGAAGCTACAAATAACAACTTAAATACAATCGCGCCCGCCTACAGTTTCGCGGAAACTCTGGTCGCGTCGCAAAAAGTCAACTGGCGCATCGAGGACATTATCGGCGGCGACAAGCAACTCGATTTTACCAAGCCGTTTATGCCCGAATCGCTGGCGCGAGTGTCGAATCTGAACTTTTTGAGCGCGGGCGAAAAGCGCGTCTTAAACCAAATCAAAGGGCACACCTATTTGCAGATTTTCGGTCTGGTCGAGGAATTTATTCTGCCGTTCGTGCTCGACCACGTCCGCCCGTCGCTCGACTCGGACGATTACCGCGTGCGCGCTTTTCTGCAGTTTGCGAGCGAGGAAGCCAAACATATTCAACTGTTCAAAACCTTTACGGCGGAATTTCATAAAAATTTCCCGACCGAATGCGCGGTCATCGGTCCGCCCGCGGAAGTCGCCGCGTTTGTTCTGGCGCGTCAGCCCCTGGCGGTCGCGCTGGCTGTCCTGAAAATCGAATGGATGGCGCAGCGGCATTATATCGAAAGCATCAAGGACGACTAGCAGCTCGACCCGCAGTTTAAAAGCCTGCTCAAGCATCACTGGCTGGAAGAAGCGCAGCACGCGAAGCTCGACACTTTGATGGTCGAAGCGCTTGCCGACGGAATGAGCGAAGCGGAAATCGAAAAAGCCGTCGACGAATTTCTGGAAATCGGCGGTTTTCTCGACGAAGGATTAAAACAGCAGACGATTTTCGACCTCGAAGCATTCGAACGCGTCACCGAGCGCCGTTTGTCCGAAAGCGAGCGCGAAGAGTTTATGCGCGTTCAGCAGCAGGCAAATCGCTGGACTTATCTCGGCACGGGACTGACGCATTCGAAATTCTTGGCGACGCTCGGAAAATTAAGCCCGGCGCAAAAGAAACGAATCGAGGAAATCGCGCCCGCGTTTTGTTAATAAAATTTATTTAAAAATATCGAAAAAGGAGCACGAGAATATGAAGAAAGTATTGATTTTGTCATTGCTGCTGCTGACCTTCGCGCTGATTAGCGAGGCAAAAGCCCAGGCGCCGAAACGAATTCAATTTGCGAAAGGCAGGACTGCGGCGACCGTCAAGGGAAACACCGGAGCTTACGGCGTGGTCTACTTTGTCAGAGCCAAATCCGGACAGAAGCTGATTCTCAGCCTGACGCCGGCTTCAAAAGTCGGGATAAAGGTCAGCGACGGCAGGTACGGAGAAATGGTTCTGCTGCGGCAGGAAAGAGGCGGCAGTTACGAAGTCGGCTTGGAAGAAAGCGGAGATTATACGATTTTCGTCGGCTCGACCGGCGGCAAATCCGTTCCGTTCGCTTTAACCGTGAAAATTACGAATATGACGGACATTTAAGGAGAGAAATACAAAGCACCGGCTGGAGAAAAATGAAATTCAGGCGATTGTCTTTTGACAATGGCAATTATGCTCTGCGCTCTCGCACAGGACGCGGGCGCAGGACATTCAGCAATTATAAACAGGAGAAAAATTATGAAAAAGAGTTCAATTTTAATGACGGCATTGTTCATCGTTTTCGCGCTCGGCGTTCAATTTGCTTCGGCGCAGATTACGATAACGATTCCGGGATTAAAGAAAATCAAAAAACCGAAACAGGAACAGTCGCCGACTGATTCGACGAACGGCAATAATCAATCAAACCAGACTTCCGCAGACGGCGACGGTCAGACAAAGCAAAGCAAAAACGCCGCCCTGACCGGCAACTGCGCGGGTAACATCTGGGTCAGCTCGCATCTGGAAGACATCACGAAAAGACAAAAAGAGGTTGACAGCTTTACGCCCGACCGCGGGTGGCTGGTGAACAGCAACAACTACGACCATTTATTATACGCCGTCTCGCCTTCCGCGCGAGAAAAATGGCTGGCGGGCGCGAACGCGCTTGAATACAAGAACTGCCTCGCTTCGGCGCTTGACAAGCTGGCGGCTTCGGCGGCGACTAAATTGCCGCTTTTTCTGCCGAACACGAAAGCTTACGCGCAGCACAATCCGGCGGAAGAAAGATTGATGAAATCGAAAATCAATGACTTAGCCGACCATAAGATTTTTTACGTCGGAATTCAGGAGCCGAACTGGTTGATTGATAAAAACGAGTACGGGCTTCCGAAGTCCAGATACAAGCACGGAATGGTCTGGGTGCGTTACGCGCCGAACGACCATCCGTATTGCCGCGTTTATTACATCAACGTCATTCAGGATTACGCCGGAGGCGGGACTTACGGCGCGAGCTACGGCTATTTTGTCGAGGACAAACTGTTTGGCTGTCCGGCGGGCGCGAGGTAAATCGCTTTAACGGCGCGGCTTACGTTTTTCAAAATCCGATGCGAGCGCGGCAACGCGTTCGCCGGAAAGTCGATTGGTTAATGCCAATCAAAATTTAGAACTAAAAATACAAAAATGAGGAGAATTTTTATGAAAATCATGAACTTAAAAAACATCATCGGGCTTGTCGCACTGTTCAGCGTCGCTGTGCTGGCGCTCGCCTTCAATCCGTCCGTCAAAGCGGACAGCGAAATTCAGCCGCCGGTTTTACCGGAAGCTTGCAGCAACATACAAGTAGAAGCAGGAAATGAAGCGTTCTTTCACGTTTACGCCATCGGCGTGCAAATTTACAGATGGACTGGCACGAGTTGGGTTTTAAAGCAACCCGACGCGAATTTGTATGCTAACGCCAACTATAAAGGCGGAGGCGTCGGCAGTCACTACGCCGGTCCGACCTGGGAAAGCAACAGCGGCAGCAAAGTCGTCGCCGCGCGCGTGCCGAACACCGGCTGCGCGCCGGATACGACCGCTATTCCGTGGCTGCTGCTGAAAACGGTTTCGACCGATGGACCCGGCATTTTCAGCAACGTGACTTTCGTCCAGCGAGTCAATACGACCGGCGGCTTGGCGCCGACCGCTGCCGGAACCACTGTCGGCGAAGAAAAGAGCGTGCCCTACACGGCAGAATATTATTTTTATCGCGCCGATGACTAACGAGTTTGCCCGAATACTCGGGCAAACCTAACCTTCTCCCGCTTCCGAAACTAAAAATATAGATATAAAATTAAGCATTAATCAAGGTTTCGGCGAAAAATTTAAATAGGAAAGCAAGGAAATAGAAATATGAATTCAGCAACATTACAAATGACACCGGAAATACAGGTTTTAAAAGCCAAATTGAAATCGACGTGGGTTTCGGGCGACTTCGGTAAAATCGCCGAATCTTTCACGGGCGGCGCCGCCGAATTTGTCGAAAGATTAAACTTAAAACCGGAAACGCGCGTTCTGGACGTGGCTTGCGGCAGCGGCAATCAATCGATTCCCGCCGCGCGCGCGGGCGCGAAAGTAACCGGCGTGGACATTGCGCCTAATCTTATAGAACAAGCACGAAAATGGGCGGAAAATGAAAATCTGAAAATTCAATTCGATGAAGGCGACGCCGAAAATCTGTCTTACGCCGACGGCGAGTTTGATGTCGTGATGACGATGTTCGGCGCGATGTTTGCGCCGCGCCCCGAACGCGTTTCGGCGGAGCTGATGCGCGTCTGTCGTCCCGGCGGCGTGATTGCGATGGCAAACTGGACTCCGGCGGGTTTTGTCGGGCAGATGTTCAAGATTGTCGGAAAACACGTTCCGCCGCCGCAAAATATGCCTTCGCCGCTGCTTTGGGGCGATGAAAAAACCGTCAGAGAGCGGCTCGGCGAAGGAGTCTCGGAAATTAATTTCGAGCGGCGTTTGATTTCATTGACGTTTCCGCTGGACGTGCCGGAAACAATCGAATTCTGGCGCAGCTTTTACGGTCCGACGCACAAAGCCTTTGCCGCGCTCGACGAAAAAGGACAGGCGGCTCTGCGCGACGATTTGGAAAAACTCTGGGCGGAAAACAATCTTTCCGGCGACGGCACGACGCGCGTCGAGGCGGAGTATCTGGAGATAACGGCAGCTCGCAGTAAATAAATTTCCGATTTTTTAATTCAATATTCCGGTAAACTCAAAATCGAATTTGCCGGAATATTGAATTTATTTATTTTCGCTCCAGCGCATCGCGTTTCCAATTCGCCAGATTCGCCGCCGCGTCGTAAGTCGTGTTTAAGAAATTCATTAACGTCGCTTTCGGATTATCGGCTTGCCGCACGTCTTCATACATCAAAAAAAATTCGTTCATTTCCGTGCTGTAAAACGCTTTTTCCGGTTTCACCCGTGCGGTTTTGAAGCCTTCCGGTTCGGGCGCGGCGTAGGCGTAAAAAGCCGCGTCCATTCCATTTCCGCCGAGCCAGAAACCGTGACTGATAACGGCGTGCGAATAAGCTTCGCGCGTGATTGAATCCGCATCGACGCGCTCCGGCGCTCGCTCGCCGTTAAAGCGCGTCACCGCCAAATCGAAGCTGCCCCAGAAAAAATGAACGGGGCTGACTTTGCCGGTAAACCGCGAGCGAAATTCCGTGAAAATTTTGTCGACCTGAATCAGCGCGCGCCAGAAGCGCGCGGCGTATTCGGCGTCGTAGGATTTATGCGTCGTATCTTCGGCAAACGGAATCGGTTCGGGAATCTCGTCCGGCACGGCGC
Organism: Pyrinomonadaceae bacterium; assembly: GCA_036389695.1. Taxonomy (GTDB): domain Bacteria; phylum Acidobacteriota; class Blastocatellia; order Pyrinomonadales; family Pyrinomonadaceae; genus JALZHR01. The sequence continues at coordinate 20,839 of DASVWG010000359.1, read as the reverse complement.
GAAGCTTCGGCTCGATGCCTAAAGAGCGCAGCGTCGCCAGCAGCTCTTCGTAAAACCGCGCCACGGTTTTCGGTTCCAGACGAAGCGTTTTTATTTCTCCATTGCTGGTTTTAATTACAAGGTTATGCTCGATAAAATCAAACTCGATTTCAAAAACGCCGCGTTCATACGGCATCGCCGAAGTCGTCAGACCGCGCGCGGAAACATACAGCGTCACGTTCCAGAAATGATTTATCAGAGGCGTCCGGGCGAGACGAATTTTGCCGACGATTTGCGTCCACAGATGCAGCGTGTCTTTCGCCTCTTCCCAGGCGGCAAGCGGCAGCGGCGGGAAAATTTCATTTTGCATTTCGTCGTTTTTCATTTAAAGTTTATCCTTAGATTTTGTTTTTGCGTAGCCAATTCAATTGACAGCCAACTAAATTTCCATATTAATCCTCTTATACGCCGACATTCAAAGGGTTAATCTCCATTTTGACATCGAAGGCGCGCGCAATCGTTTAAAAATCTTCGGAAACCGGTCGCTGCCGATTATGATGGTGACGGCAAAGCCGGTTATGCTGTTTATCGCCCGACGGACGGATTCAGCCGTTTATCGTGATAACATGCGATATGTGTCGCCGTCGCTTCATCGCCGTACGGTTCGGCGCTGCCCGCACCCACGTGACCGTGCCGAATGCTTTCATTCCTTAATTACATCGAAGCTTTGAGAAAAAATTTCGATATGGTTAATAAAAAGAGCTTGTAGAGAAGGAAAATTCTTTACTGCTTCTTTCTTAACGACAGGAGAATATTTTTATGTTGGGATTTTTCCCTGATTTTAAACCTCTAAAGTCAACGGGCTTTTTATTTAAAGATAAGGCGGCTGATTATTTCAATGAGATGTTCTTGAAGGTCGGGAAACATCCGTCTCTAATTATTCTCGCGGTAATCTTCAGCGGATTCGCGGTCGCCGCGCAAACAACGTCGGGGCAGGATTTTAAAAGCGATTCCGCCTTTAGAAACCAGTCTTCGATAATACCGGAAAGGAACCCTTTTTTATTGAGCGATTTTGTTCGCGCCGGCGGGCTGGACGCGAGCTTTTCCGTCTTTCCCGGTCAGATTGGTTCGGGTTTGGTGCAGGCGATTTTACGGCAGCCTGACGGAAAGGTTTTAATCGGCGGCAGTTTTACGTCCATCACCGGAGCGGCGCTGAAAAACGTCGCGCGGCTCAACGCGGACGGCTCGCCGGATTTGTCCTTTAATCCCGGAACCGGCGCGGACGGACCGGTTTCTAAAATCCATCTCCAGCCGGACGGCAAGATTTTAGTCAGCGGGCAGTTTTTGACCTTTAACAATTTGCCGAGGCAATCAATCGCGCGGCTTAATCCGGACGGAAGCGTCGATGCGAGCTTCAACAATATCCAGCACAACGGCACGACCGCGCGGGTCGGCGACATCCAGCCGGACGGCAGGATTTTGGTTTACGGCGATTTTACTTCGTTCAATGGAGTTCAGCGAAAACAAATCGTGCGGCTCAACTCGCTCGGCGCGCTCGATACGAGTTTCGATTTCGGCACGGGCGCTTCAAATTTCGTCAGTCTTGTCCGGCTTGTGCCCGACGGAAAAATTCTGGTGAGCGGAATCTTCAGCACGATTAACGGCACGCCGCGTGAAGGATTTGCGCGGCTCAACAATGACGGCACTCTTGACGCGAGCTTTACGCCGGCAATGAGCATCAGCAATGCCCTCGACCTTCAATTTTTGCCGGACGGCAGATTTACCGTCATCGGCTTTAACAATGGCGACCGCGTGGTTCGCTACAACGCCGACGGAAGCCTGGACGCGACTTTTAACTCCGACAATCAGTTTCAAAGCGGTCCGCCTCGCTCGCTGGCGCTTCAGCCGGACGGGAAAATTCTCGTCGGAGGCGATTTCTCATTTGTCAGAGTCGGAACCGTGACGCGCGGCGCGCGCGGCATTACGCGGCTGAATAATGACGGAAGCTTCGATATGAGCTTTACCTCGCCGATGACGTCCGGTTCTTCTTTCGACGACGTTTACGCGGTCGGTTTACAGCCCGACGGCAAAATGATAATCGGAGGAAATTTTCAGCAAATTCAAAACAGCGGCGTCGGCACGCTGGCGAAAATCAACGGCGACGGCAGTTTGGATAATTCGTATCTCGGGTTAATTATTAAACGCGAGACGGTTTTCGCGCAATATTCGCAGCCCGACGGAAAGCTGCTTCTCGGCGGCGATTTTAATATTCTCAACACGTCGAACCGAAAATTTATCGGGCGGCTTAACCCGAACGGCGAGACGGATGCTTCGTTTGTGCCCGATGCGGCAATCGACAAAACTATTATGGTCATCGTCCGCCAGCCTGACGGTAAATATTTGTTGGGCGCTGACGGCGACGGAGTCGGAAACCGCCTGCTGTGGCGGGCGAATCCGGACGGAAGTCTCGATTCGTCGTTTAACGCCGTTACCTTCAACACATCCGGTTTCATCACCGCCATCGCGCTCGAAGCCGACGGCAAAATCTTAATCGCGGGCGGCTTTAATACGGTTAACGGAGCCAGCCGAAACGGGTTTGCGCGGCTCAGCGCGGACGGCGGTTTGGACCCGCTGACCGTTGAGGCGGGCGGCATAAAGTCAATCGTCGTGCAGGCGGACGGCAGGATTGTTCTCGGCGGCGGATTTTCAAGCGTCAACGGCGCGCCGGGAACCGGAAAAGTTGCGCGCCTGAACGCCGACGGCAGCGTCGATTCAGGCTTTACGCCAAACACCGGCGGCAGCTTTTTTACCGTTCTGGGCGTCTATCAGATACACGACAGATTGCATGTCGCGGGAACATTTAACGGCACCGCCAACAATTCCAGAAACGGACTGATTAGATTAAACGCGAACGGAACCGTCGATTTGTCATTTAACGGCGGGACAATCCTCGGGCAAATTTATTCCGCCGCTGCTCTGCCGAACCGAAAAATACTGGTCGGCGGCGATTTCCGCACTTCCAGTTTTTCGGGCAATCGCCGTTATGCCGTCAGATTAATAGAAAACGGCGCGCTTGATTACGCGTTCGATGCAGGCACTTTCGGTTTTAACGCAGGAAATCCGCCAATCTCAATTTTTCAGGTCGCCGCCGCCGAAAACAATAAGGCTTTCGTTGCCGGCTCGTTCGATTCTGTCGCCGGACAAACGCGCTGGAGCGTGGCGCGGCTCAATGACGAGCCGTGCGTGCCGCGCGCACGCGCCGATTATGACGGCGACGACATAACGGATATATCGGTTTTCCGCCCGTCAGACGGCGTCTGGTATCGGCTCGACAGTTTTAATAATACTTTCCGTGCGCTGCAGTTCGGCTCGGGCACCGACAAGCCTGCGCCCGCCGATTACGACGGCGACGGACGCACCGACATCGCCGTTTTCCGCCCGTCTGACGGGACTTGGTATATCATCAACAGCAGCAACGGCTCGTTTCGCTTCGAGCAGTTCGGCATCAGCGAAGACATTCCGTTTCCGATTGACCGCGACGGCGACGGCAGAGCCGATTTAAACGTCTTTCGTCCGTCAAACGGAACGTGGTATTCGATGCGCAGCACGCAGGGCTTTACCGCCATTCAATTCGGGCAGCAGGGCGACGTTCCGGTCGCGGCGGATTACGACGGAGATTGTAAAGCCGATATTTCGGTCTGGCGACCGGCGGACGGCGTCTGGTATCGGATTAACAGCCTCGACGGGCAGTTTATCACGCAGCAATTCGGCACTTCCGGCGATAAGCCGGTTGCCGCCGACTATGACGGCGACGGGAAAGCCGACCGGGCGGTTTATCGACCGGACACGGGAACATGGTTTTTACTGGGCTCGCAAGCCGGATTTACCGCCGCGCAGTTCGGCATCGCCACTGATAAACCGGTTCCGGGCGATTACGACGGCGACGGCAAAACCGACCTCGGCGTTTATCGCGATAACACGTGGTATCTGCTGCGCTCGACCGCCGGTTATACCGGCGTACAGTTCGGCGCGGCAGGCGACAAGCCCGTGCCCGGCGCGTTTAACTATTAATCTGTAAAAAGCAAATGCGTCCGGTTAGGAAGAGAGAATAATAAAAAACTCTTTTAAGCGGGCGCTTTTTTATCTATGCGGTTAAAAACCGGCTTGCGTTTTTGCGCAAAAGCCGTCACGCCTTCGACGAAATCGGGCGAGTGAAAACAAGCGTCCTGACCCGCCGCTTCAAATTCGAGCGCGGCGGCTAAAGCGGAATGTAAATGCCGATTCAGACCGGCTTTGATATTTTCCAGCGCGACGCGCGGCGCTTCGACGAGCCTTTGAGCGATTCCGTCAACCGTCGCGTCTAAATCGGCAAACGGCACGACGCGATTTACGAAGCCAAGTTTTTCGGCTTCGTCCGCTTTAATAATGTCGCCGAGCGCAATCAATTCGAACGCTTTTTGATAGCCGACCAGAGCGGGCAGTAAAAACGTGCTGCCGCCGTCGGGCATCAAGCCGATTTTGACAAAAACCTGACCGAACAGCGCCGCGTCCGAAGCGATAACCAAATCGCTGGCGAGCGCGTAATTACAGCCGATGCCGACCGCGTGACCGTGAACGCGGGCGATAATCGGCACCGGCAAAGCGCGCATCGCCAGAATCGTCGGGTTTACAATGTCGCGCAGATAAGCCGTGACGTCGTATTCGGCAATCTCGCTTTCGCTGCGCACCAATAAATCCGCGCCCGCGCAGAAAGAATCGCCCGCGCCCGTTAAAATAATCACCCGCGTCTCGTCCGCCGCCGATTCTCTGACGGCGTCAAACAATTTTTCCAATGTCTCCGCATCAACCGAGTTACGCCTTTCGGGACGATTAAACGTGATGCGCTTGATTCCGTTTTCCAGACTGATTAGTAATTTTTTAGAGCGATTTTCCATTGATTTTTTTCCAATTCTTTAATTATCACGCAATAATCAAAAGCAAGTGTCAGTAGCCCGACCGTAAGGAAGGGCTTCCGCCTGTAGCGCAAAGACTCCAATTCGCAACAAAAGCCCGCGCTCACGCTTGGGCTACAGACACTTGCTAACGGTTGCGCCCGTATTGCTCGTGGCTCGAAACCCATTCGTCGGCAATCACGGCGGTTCCCAGAGATAATTCGCCGCACAAAACGGTCGCCGCGACGATTTCGGCAAATTTTTTGACGCGGTCTTTGCCGTAGCAGTCCAGCATTTCCAGACATTCGCGCTGCGTCGGCAAGCCCGTTCCGCCGCCGTAGGTCGCGACGATTAAAGACGGCAGCGTAATCGAATAATAATAATCTCCGGCGGGCGTAATCTCGCCGTAAACCGCCGCCGCCGAAGATTCCGCGACATTCGCCGCGTCCTGCCCGCAGGCAATAAACATCGCCGTGATGCCGTTTGCCGAATGCGCGCCGTTATTATTGACGCCGGAAAGATAACCGCCGAGCTGGCTGGCGAGACGCGCGCGAAAAATTTCTTCGACGCCGACGTGCATAATTTCCTTTAAAGCGGCGGCTGGGATAGTCGCCTCGGCAATCACTTTTTTGCCGCGCGTGTGCAGCGTGTTGACCCACGATGTTTTTTTGTCGGTCGCCAAACTGCCTTCGAGCTGATAACGTTCGATTCCTTCATAAACCGACATCATCCAATCGCAGGCGGCTTTCGTCGCTTTGCCGACCATATTCTGCCCGGCGGCGTCGCCCGTCGTGTAATTAAAACGCAGATAAAGAAAACGGCTCGCGGGAAATTGCTGGATATCGCGCAATTTGCCGGTCGCGGTCGTCGCTTCGGCGCGTCGCTGGATTTCCGCGAAATTTTCTTTCACCCAGATGCCGAAATCTCTCGCTCCGCGCGCGGATTTGAAAACGAAAACGGGCGCTCGCTGCATCGCATCGTCAACGACCGTCGTCGTCACGCCGCCCGCCGCGCGAAGCAGCTTCATCCCGCGATTATAACTGGCGACGAGCGTGCCTTCCGTCGTGGCGAGCGGCACGAAAAATTCGCCTTTCGCGTATTCGCCGTTGACTAAAAGCGGTCCCGCCAGTCCAATCGGCACTTGCGCGACGCCGGTAAAATTTTCTATGTTTCCCGGCAGAATCGAAGGCTCAAACGAAAATTGCCCGACGTGTTTAAGCTCCGCGCCCGTTTGTTCATTCAGAAATTGCCTGCGCGTCTCCGCCATTTCACGCGAATAATCATTTTCGCGCGAGCGGGGAATTTTGTTTTGTTTTGAATTATCGTTCATTTGACAAAAGCAGCAGAAGCCCGCGCGTGAGCAAGGGCGGAAACAATTTTAGATTGTGATTTGAGATTTCAGATTGGTCGTCGAATGACGGCAAATCCTGAATTTTGAATTCTGAATTCATAATCATTCTCCGCCCTTGCTCACGCGCGGGCTTCTGCCTTTTTATTTAGCCGTAAATGATTCGCGCATCCAGCTTTGCAGCTTTTCGATTTCTTTCGTGACCGTGCGCGAAGCGGCAAACATGACGAACGTCAGCAAAATGCTCAAAACCGGGATGATATACATCGCCGAATGCAGTCCGGCGGCGCGAAACGGCTCTAAAGAAGCTTGCGTAAAAACCGTCACGCCCGCGTTTTGCGCCGCCTGCTGCGTAAAATAATCGCTGACTAAACCGATGGCGTAAGGACCGAGCGACGCGCCCAAAAGATACATCGCCATAAAATAAAGCGACATCGCCGTGCCGCGCAAGCCCGGCTCGACGACGTCCTGAATCGTCGAATAAACGGTCGAATAATAAAAATACATCAGCGCGCAAGCCGCGCCCATTAAAATTAAAAAGCCCGTAAAATCGCCGCCCGGTCTGCCCAGAGCGAGCAGAACGAACGGAACCGAGCCGAGAATCGCAAACGTTCCGACCAGCATCCGACCGTCTTTGCGCCGCTTCATCGCGGCGTCGCCGATAAAGCCGCCGAGCAAAAGCCCGGGCGCGCCGAGCAAGCCGTAAATAATCATCGAGACGAAGTTTGCCGTTTGAATATCGGTGCCGTGATAGCGCATCAGAAACGGCGTGATAAACGCGCCGATGGCATACATATTGAAATTATGCAGCGCGCCCGAAACAATCAGCCACAACATCGTCGGCGAAGAAAGAACCAATTTATAAGGCGAGCCTGCGCGCTTTTCGGTTCCGATGTTGTGCGTTTCGGTCGCGCCGCGCCGCGGTTCTTTTATAAATAATGCCGCAATCGCGCACAAAATTCCCGGAACGCCCGCGACCAGAAAAGCCGCTCGCCAGCCGTATTGACGCGCCACAACGCCGCTCACCGCAAAGCTCAACGCCACGCCGACGGGCAGCCCGAGCATAAAAATCGAGAGCGCCTTGGCGCGTTTTTCAGCCGGAAACAAATCGCCGATTAATGAAGTCGCGGCGGGCGCGCACGACGCTTCGCCGACGCCGACGCCGAGACGCAAAACGAAAATCTGCCAGAAATTCGTCGCCACGCCCGAAGCCGCCGTCATCAGGCTCCAGACGAAAACTCCGGCGGAAAGAATTCCTTTGCGCCGGCTTTTATCAGCCATCCGCCCGAGCGGTACGCCGACAAATGCGTAAAGCAATGTAAACGCCGTCCCGAGCGCGCCGAGCGCCGCATCGCTCAAACCGAATTCCTTGCGAATCGGCTCGCCGACCGCGCCCAAAATCTGCCGGTCAAAAAAATTCATCGCGTTGATGGCGAACAAAACCCACAGCGCAAACCAAACGTGCGATGTCTTCTGATTCATAAAATTAAAATACCAAAAAAGTCTGCGAAGCAGATGAAAGCAAATAGCCTGGCACGTCAGTGCCGGGACAAGACGAAAATTTCAAACGGAGTCCGTTTTAACGGACGGCAGAAATTTCCGTAAAATCATTTCCACAAATAATCGCGATTATAATCAATTCCGTGCGCCTTTAATAAACTTTCAAATTCATTTTCAAAACCGCCATATTTATTGTGATGTATCTCTTGATTACGAATGTAATTTCGCACCCTTTCGATTTGCGATTCGCTGACCGTAAACGCGCCGTAACCGGTTTGCCAGGCGAAATCGGAAAAATAAGTTTTGTTCAGCCAGCGCGAGCTATTTGCTTTTAATTTCTGAACAAATTCAGCCAAATTTATATTCGGCGATAAACTAACGAGCGCATGAATATGGTCTTCGATGCCGCCGATTTCAACCAAAACGCCTTTCAGATTTCGTGTAATTCCGCCGCAATATTCATATAGGCACGAGCGGATTTCTTTGTTTAAAACAGGCACGCGATTTTTCGTGGCAAAGACGATATGATACGTCAGTTTAATAAATGATTGCGACATTTCTCGTTTTGTCTGCCGTCCGTTAAAACGGACTCCGATTTGATTTACATTCCTTCTTGGCAGTTACCTGCCAAGCTATTTGCTGGCGTCGGCGTTGCCGACTGGTATTTAAAAATTAAAAACTTTATTTGCAGGTTTGTTTTTAATTTTCAAACTTCCGTATCAAAAACTTTGCCGAAATAATCGGAGATTTCCGTCGTCAGCTGCTCGCGTTTGCGGTCTTCGATTCCGGCTAATTCCTTTGCCAGTTGTTTTTTGAATTCGATTTGCATCTGGCGGGCGATTTGGATGCGTTGGGCTTGCGGCGAGCCGGCGCCGTGCATCGATTCGGTTAGATAGCCGACGGCGTTTCTGCCCAAAGTCATATTTTCGATGAGACGCAGGATGCGCATTCGATGCTCGGTCGAAACGTCGGCGCGACCTTTCAGATATTTTTCCAGAAGATGCCCGACTTCTTCGCTGCGAAAATCGCGCTCGGACGGCATCGTGACCATCAAGCCGCCCGCCAAATCCTGCGCCAGCCGCCCGATTTCGTAAGGCATTTTCGTGACGTGATGCTTGCAGACGTTTGCCAGCATATCGTCGTTAATATAAGCGCCGGATCTTGTCGGTTTCGATTGATACGAAGACGCGATGCCGGTCGCGTAAATCGTTTCGTTTAAGTGCGTCATTTCAACCAGTTTGTCTTTGATGTGCGAGGCTTTTTCCACGCCGTTGTATTCGGCGATTTGCGCCGCCGCGCCGATTATCACGTCGCCCAAGCCGCTTTTGCAGACGTAAGAGCGGCGATGATAACAGGTGAATCTTTCGACGAGCATCGCGGCAAATTCCGTTTCGCCTTCCATAAAAATCAGCTCGTTCGGAATAAAAACGCGCTCGAAAATTATCATCGCTTCCTGACCGCCGAACTGCGCGTTTCCGACGTCGATTTCGCTGCCTTCCATCGAGCGCGTATCGCAGGATTGGCGACCGTAAATGTATGTAATTCCTTCGGCTTCGACCGGAATCGCGCCGACAATCGCGTATGATTTGTCGTTTTCCGTGAGGCGAATCGTCGGCATAATAATCAGCCAGTGCGAATTCAGACAGCCGGTTTGATGAGCTTTCGCGCCCGAAACGTAAACGCCTTCGTCGGTTCGCTCGACGACGCGGACGAATAAATCCGGGTCGGCTTGCTCGTGCGGCGCTTTACTTCGGTCGCCTTTCACATCGGTCATCGCGCCGCCGATAACGAGATTTTTTCGCTGAACCTGCGCGATAAAATCTTTCAGGCGCGCGTGATATTCAGTTTGATATTTTTCGTCAATCTCGAACGTCGTCGAATAAAGCGAATTGAGCGCGTCCATTCCGACGCAGCGCTGAAAACACGTTCCGGTCAGTTGACCGAGACGGCGCTGCATTTTGTTTTGCAGAACGACGTCGTCGCGGCTCGTCGCGATGTGAACGAAACGATTGACGCGCTCGCCCGTGAAAGGCGAAACGGCGCTCGCCAGCTCCGGCTCGCGCTCCGCCAAATCGTAAGTTTCGGCAACGGCGTTGATGCTCGGGCGAATCATCGGATGGTCGACCGTCTCTTCGATAAGCGCGCCGAAAAGATAAACTTTCAGGTTTCGCCCGCGCAGGGAAGCGATGTAATCTTCGCTCGTTTTTATCGCGCCGGATTTAATATTTGAACTGCTCATAGCTTAAAAATTTCAGTAAATTTCAGAAGGAAATTAATCGAAAGCGTCTCGATAAAATCGGCTCGACCGATTTACGGCAAACGTTTGCCGGTTTACTTCAAAAAATATCTTGACAATTTGGAAATAGTTTATTAATTTTAATGAAATTCTACCGAACGGTAAGTAAAAAATAGCACAATTCAGTAACCGTAGCAATCAAATTGGCAAGGCGGAAATTTCGAAAGACTCAATTAAGTCCGGAAGTTTCCCGAACTTTATATGCCGCGAAACGGAACACAAAAAAGTCTCGACCGGGCGCAGGAAATTTATCTGACGGCGGCGCAGATGTTTGTCGAGAGAGGCTTTGAATCGACCTCGCTGACCGACATCGCCGACGCGCTAAAGATAACCAAAGCCGGACTTTATTATTATTTTGAAAGCAAGCAGGAATTGCTTTACCTGATTGTGACGCTCGGTTTGGACAGCGTCAAAAATGAAGTTTTAGACCCGGCGCGTGAAATTATTGACGCCGAACAGCGGCTTAAATTTATTATTTTAAATCACGCGCGGCTCGCCGCCGAAGGCAACCACGCCGTGATAATCATCTCGCACGAAATCAACGCGCTGACTTTTACGCAGCGCGAAACGATTCTGAAACGACGGCGCGATTATTTCGATTTTGTGCGCGATACTCTGGTCGAGCTGGAAAAGGGCGGGAAGCTTTACGACATCGATATTACGACGGCGACCTTCACGCTGTTCGGAATGATTTTGTGGCTCTCGCGCTGGTTTCGCCCGAACGGCAAGCTTTCGGTCGAGAAGGTCAGTCAAAACGTTTGCGAGATGGCTTTAAAAGGTTTACTGCGTCATTGATTGAATAATTAAAATTTGATTTACCGGCTCCCGCGCGGCGAAATTTCGCGCCGCCCGCTTGAGGCTTCGGCGGCGAAAAAACTGTTCTAGTTCTTATCTAATATGGAGACTGTTATGAAAAAAATGAAAAATATTTTCTGGCTTTTGTTGTGTCTTTGCATCGGAGCGGCGAGCGCTTTCGCGCAGGCGACGGCGACGGCGGAGCTGCGCGGCAACGTGACCGACCCGAACGGTTCGGCGATTGCGGGCGCGAGCGTGACGGCGACCGACAACGCCAAAGGAACGACGCGCACCGTCGTCACGGACGACGAGGGAAATTACGTCATTCTCTCGCTTCCGCCGAGCACTTACACGGTCAAAGTCACGGCGAGCGGTTTTTCGGCGAAAACGGTGAATAACGTTTTGCTGGAGGTCGGGCAGCAGTCTGCATTAGACGTTACTTTAGCGGTCGGCGGCGTCGATGCCGTCGTCGATATTTTGCAGGGCGAACAGCAGCTGGTCGATACGGAAAGAACGCAGCAATCGACCGTCATCAGCGCGCGGCAGTTAAATAATCTGCCTATTAACCGGCGAAATTTTCTCGATTTCGCGCTGCTCACGCCGGGCGTCAACGACGCCGATAATATTAACGATTCGACGGATTTCCGCGTCGCGCAGACGCCGCAATCGGGACTTTCCTTCGGCGGCAACAACGGTCGCGGAAATTCAATCAACGTCGACGGCTCAACCGCCGACACGGCATCGGGCGGCGCGCGAAACGTCGTCAGCCAGGAAGCGGTGCAGGAATTTCAGGTTGACCGCAACAGCTACAACGCCGAGTTTGGCGGTTCAAGCGGCGGCGTCGTGAATATCGTCTCCAAAACCGGCAGCAACAATTGGCACGGCAGCGTTTTCGGCTATTTCCGCGATAAAAGATTTGACGCGCGCAACGCTTTCGATTTTAACCCGAACGGCAAATCGCCCTACAATCGCCAGCAGTTCGGCGGCAGCCTGGGCGGGCGGATAATCGAAAATAAAACTTTCTTTTTCGTTTCGGCGGAAGGCTTAAGGCAAAACCAGACGTCTTTCGTCACGCTCAACGAATCGCTCACGAACGGCTTGAAGCTCGCGCCGGGAAACGCGGCGGGCGACCAGAACGCCTTTCTGAATTATCTGCTCACGCGACCGAATTTCGCTCCGCTGGGCGTCGGCGTGCGAAACGTTTTGACGCTTCCGAGCGCGCGTACGTCGAATCTTTACGCGGCGACGAACGGGCAGTTTCCCGCCGGCGAAAACAGCGCTTTGATTTCCGGTCGCATCGACCACACGTTCGGCGAATCAGATACCGGATTCGTTCGTCTGAACTACACGCGGACAGACCAGGAAAACGTGGCGACCGGCGCGCTGAACGCCGTCTCGCGCGGGCGCGCGGTCGAATCGCCGAGCGGCGGAATTCTCTTATCCGAAACGCATACTTTTAACCCGACGACGATTAACGAAGCGCGCGCGCAGTTTTCCTATTACCGCCTGATAGTGACGCCGAACGACCCGGTCGGACCGGAAATCAACATTCTCGGCTTCGGAAATTTCGGGCGCGACATCTTTTTGCCGTCCGACAGCATCACGCGCGGCTTCGACGTTGCCGACACGCTTTCGTTCGTGCGCGGAACGCACACGTTTAAGACGGGCGTGGTTTTTCAATACAACCGCGTTTCGACCAATTCGGAAACTTATCTGCCGGGCACGTTTCGCTTCGGCGCGCTGCCGTTTTCGTCCGTTTTCAGCGCCGCGCAGCGCACCGCGCTGGTCGGCACGGCGCTGACCGGAGCGGCTTGTCTTGCCGCGCCGATCGGCGGGCAAATCGGCGCGGACATTCAATCGGGATTTATCACGGCGGCGCAGGGCGCGGCGCTGAGAAATTCGCTGTGCAACGCGAACAATACGATTAACGCGCTGCAGGCTTATAACATCAACGCGCCGCAGGTTTACCAGCAGGGCTTCGGTCTGCCGGGATTTGCCAGCAGCAGCCAGCGCTTTTCGCTTTTCGCGCAGGACACCTGGAAAGCGCGCACGAATCTGACGTTTAATTACGGCTTGCGCTATTTCGTGCAGAACGAAGCCGACCCGATTCCGACCGATAAAAATAATTTTCAGCCGCGCGTCGGTTTCGCGTGGGACGTTTTCAATAATGCGAAAACCGTGATTCGCGCGGGCGCGGGAATTTTTACGGGGCAGATTGACAATCAGATTACGAACGTCACCAACACGCTCGCTTCCGGCACGCAGCCGTATAACGTCAACATCGTCGTTTCGGCGATTACGCTTCCCGGAACATACAGCTCGGCGTTTATTTATCAAACGCTGCTCGCGCAGGGCGTCATCGGCAACCGGCAGATTGTCGCTTCGGATTTAACGCAGTTCGGCTTGAATACCGCGCCGGGCAGACCGCTCGAAGCGCGCATCCGCATCGGCGAAAATTTCCAGAATCCGGAAACTTATCAAATCAGCGGCGCGATTCAGCAGGATTTGGGCAGAGGATTTTCCGCCGAAATCAGCTATCTGTTTTCGCGCGGCATTCATCTGGTTCGCCCGGTCGACGTGCGTCGTTATTCGGTCATCGGCACAAGCCCGTTTACCGGACAGCCGATTGTCAATGCGACCGAGCTTGCCTGTTACACGATTCCGGGCGCGCCCGCCGCGGGCTTTAACTGTTCGACCAACGGCGCGGGCTTAAACGGTAATTTCCTGCCGCGCTTTGCGCTCGACGCCGAATATCAATCGGTGGCGAACAGTTTCTATCACGCCGGAACCTTGCAGATTACCAAGCGGTTTTCGCGTTTTTACAGCGTCAACGCCAACTACACTTTGTCGAAAACGATTGACGAAGCGACGGATTTCAATACCGATTATCTGGCGCAGAATCCTTTAAACGTGCGCGACGACCGGAGCCTTTCGGCGTTTGACCAGCGGCATCGAATCGTTTTGAGCGCGGTCTTTATCAGCCCGTTTAAAAACGTGTTTCTGCGCGATTTCGTTTTCGCGCCGATATTCACGGCTGGCAGCGGACGACCGTTCAATCTTTTGATTGGATTTGACACAAACAACGACAGCCGCCTGTATAACGACCGTCCGGCGGGCGTCGGCAGAAATACCGGCAGAGGCGAGCCGTACAGCAGTTTCGATATGCGTCTCGCGCGGCGTTTCTTCGTGCGGGAACAGCGCTTTCTGGAACTGACTTTCGAAGCGTTTAACCTTTTCAACCACGTGAATTACAACGGCATCAACAACGTCGTCGGCACGGCTTGCGTCGCCAATTTACCGACCAATCCGAACTGTGCCGGAGCGACCAGCGTGATTGCGCCGAACCCGAAAGGCATCAAAGGCATCTCGCCGACCGCGCCGCTCGGCTTTACTTCGGCGGCGCCGGCGCGCCAGCTGCAATTCGGCATTCGCTACAATTTTTAGACATCTCGTTTTTAAACCTATCCGGCTGACGCGAGCTTTGCGCAAGCAAATCGCGTCAGCTTTTTTGTCTCTGAAATCCGGTTTTAGAAAGAATAAAATTATGTTGCGAAGCGAAATATTCCGTGTATAATCTTATCGCTTTTACCCAAAATTTAAGCCTGAATCTGACCGGAGAAAAATATATGGATGAAGAACTCAGAAAGCTCAGCGTTTTTGTCTCATACGCTTCCGAAGATAAAACTCAGGTGCTGGAGCTTGCCCGAAAATTGCAAAGCGACGGAATGGACATCTGGATTGACAGGAAAAAACTGCAGGGCGGGCAGCTTTGGGAACAGGAAATCCAGAAAGCGATAGCGTCCGCCGACGTTTCAATAATCTGTCTGAGCCGGCAAGCCGTCAGTAAAACCGGCTTTTTTCAGCAAGAGATAAAAATATTGAGCGAGAGAGCCAGAGAGCATCCGGAAGAAAATATTTTTCTGATTCCCGTGCTGCTGGAAAAATGCGACGCGCCGGGGGCGCTCAACGCTCTGCAATGGATTGATTATTACGAAAAGGACGGATACAAACGCCTGGTGGAATGTCTCCGGGCGAGAGCTGTAGAGCTCGGACGACTTTTATCAACCGAACAGCAGGAACTCATCAATAAAATGCGCGTCGAAATTGCGCAAAAGCGCGCCGCCGCGGCGGAAAATCTTTCGCGAGACGTGACCGGAAGCTATATCGTTCTGGGAACTAACGATAACGGCAGCGATTATCACGGTAAAGCGACTATCTCAAAAGAAGAAGATACTTATTTTATGAAATGGGTTATCGGCAAAGATGAATTTGAGGCAAAAGGCGGTTTGCTGGGAACCGTTTTAGCGGTTCACTCAAGCTTTACCGTTGTTTACGACGTTAAACCCGACGGCACGCTTTTCGGAAAATGGGGAAATGACGGCGCGGAAACATTAATTCCCGTTCCCGGGCAGGCTTTTTTTGATGACCTTTCGGGAAGCTACATCGCTTCGGGTCAGGGCACCGACGGCAGTGATTACAACAGTAAAGTAACCGTCTCGAAAGACGGAGATTCCTATTTTGTAAAATGGTTTATCGTCGGAGCGGAATATCAGGCAAAGGGAAGTCTGGCGGGAAATATTTTTATGGTGAATGGAGATTTCAGCGCCACCTACGAAGTTAAACCGGACGGGAGCCTGCTGGCAAGATGGACAAACGGCGGTTTTGAAACATTAACGCCCGCGCCGCCGGGCTTTTGAAAAAATTATCGGGCTTCGCTCCAAAAATTCAAAAGACAAAGCCCGACAGTTTTGTTATTTTTACTTTCCGTCGTCACGGACGATATTTGCTCAAACTCGGCGGAGTCTCCGCCAGACGCTTCAGCTGCGGCGCTAAATCCTTCTGCGGAATCGCTATCTCGACGAGCGCGGGCGCGTCTTTGATGGCGTTTAATTCCGACAAAACGGCGCGCAGCTCTTCGACCGTTTTCGCCCGAAAGCCTTTTGCGCCGAACGATTGAGCCAGCGCCAGATAATCCCACGACGGCAGGATGTCGAACGGCGCGAACGAGCCTTTCGGCGTGAACGCTTTAATATCGACAAACGCCTGTTCAATCGCATAAACTTCGTTGCTCATCACGAAAACGACGGCGTTGCATTTGTGATAAGCCATGCTCGAAAGCTCCTGGCAAACCATCCGGAAACCGCCGTCGCCCGCGACGACGAACGGGCGTTTCCCGCTGCCTAAAGCGACGCCGAGAGCGCAGCCCGTTTCGTGTCCGAGCGAACCCCAAGCCGCCTGCGCGACAAAGCTGTTCGGCGGCAGACCGAAAAGATTTCCGAAAACATAAAGCGAAGTGCTTTCGCCGAGTATCAGCGCCACATCGTTGAGCATCTTTTCCTTTTTCAGAAAATTGCTCAGCTCGTGGTAGAAAATATTGTAGGTCAACTGGTCATTTGGTTTCGCTTTATATTCTTCTTCCGGCTTGGATTTCGGCAGAGTATATTTGCGCGGATAGCGTTTGTTTGCCTTGACGCGCGCCAGAATTCCTTCGAGAAAATCCTTCATCGTCACGTCGTGATAATACTGGTAGCCGACGCGCGTTTCCTGGTCGTTGACTTCAATCATCTTGCCGAAGCTGGAATTCATAATGTTCAGGTAATCGTCGGTGATGATTGTGCCGAGCGCGAGAATGCAGTCCGAAGCGTTCATCGTGTCCCACGTCAGCGCGACCGAAGCCGGTCCGGCGTAAGTGCCGATAAACTGTTTCTGGCTTTCGTCCAGAACGGTTTTGGCGAGGCTCGTCGTCGTAAAATACCAGCCGCTCGCATCCAAAATCTGCTGCAAAGTTTCCTGCAAACCGAAACGATGAATCTCGACGCCCGCCCACAGAATCGGAAGCTTCGCCTTATCGATTCTTTCAAATGTCGCGTCGAGCGCGGCAGCCAGCGAATCCGCATCCGACGGCGTGACAACAGGCGCGAGCCTGCCTTTCGGCGCGGCGCAGCTCATCGACCAGACGTCGTTTAAAACCTCGATATAAACCGGTTTCCGGTGCGTCAGCATCAGCGTAATGGCGCGGTCAATCTGCGCCGGAGCGGTTTCCGCGTTGTCGATAATCACGGAATCGACCGTCACGTTTTGGAAAACAATCTGGTCGGCGCGCAGATTTCCCGTGCTGTGATGAAACAGAACTTCTTCGGCTTCTTCCATCGCGCGGTCTTTCGTGCTCGGGCTGGCGGAAATTACCGCGACCGGCACGCGTTCGACGAAAGAACCGGCGGTGCAGTTCAAAAGGCTGAAAGTTCCGACGCCGTATTGCACGCAAGCCGCGCCGATGCCTTTGTAACGCGCGTAGCCGTCGGCGGCGTAGCCGCTGCCGAGCTCGTTGATATTCGGAATGCGCTCGATGCCTTTCGCGGCGTCGAGCGCGTCGAGAAACGGCGAAGCGTAATCGCCCGGAACGGCGAACATATGTTCAAGTCCGGCTTGTTTCAGGCGCGTAATCAGGTAATTTGAAACGGTCATTGTTGCCATCTTTTTAGCCCTCCTCCACAGCCTGCAGGCAGTTCGGCGTAATCGAATCCAGAATCTTGCCGCCCGGGTCTTTAAATTCCACGCAGCCGTCCAAATCGCCGCAGCCCGGACACGGGTTCGGCATCAACTGCGTGCCCTTCGGCAGCCATTTCGGATACTTTAAGCCGAAGAATTCTTCCAGCATCGATTCCGCCGTGTCGAGCGCGCCTTCGACCCAGCCCTGACCGTAAGAATAAGCTTCGCCGACGATATGTATGTCTTCATTATCGACGGGTTTACGCATCCGGCACATAATCTCGTCCAGCCGGTAATTGGCTTTCCATTCGTGCCAGCCGCCGCCGTAAGGGTCTTCGTTCCACGTGTGATAACGCGCCGAATAAGGCTGCGGAATTTCCGGCAGCGCGTGAACCTGCGCGACCTGTTTATTGGCGACGTAGACCATTTCTTCGGTCGCCTGAAACTCGACTTGCGGCACGATGTTTTTGACGCCCGGTTCGAGACACGACGGCGTGTAGCCTTTGAAAGGCTCGCCGAATTCCAGACCTTTCCAGAACGGCACGGTGCTGATGTCGTTGTAGCTCGCCATCAGAAGGGAATTCATAAACGGCAAGCCGCCCGGCTGCTCGGCTTCCGTACCGAAATAATAAACCTGTCGAATCGGCAAATCGGTGACGGAACGACCGGCGACGAGTCCGAGCGAGCGCCACCAAGGTCTTTCATAAGCCAGCAGCAGTTTGAACGCGCTCTGGATAAGCACGGAAGGAATATTCGCTTTCAGCCACGAATCCTCGAAAAATTTGCTCTTGATTAATTCCAGCGAGCGGCGCGGCATCGCGAGAATCAATTTTTTCGCGCGGACTTTAACGGTCGAGCCGTGCTTGATAATCGTCTGACCGTCTTTGGTAATCGTCTTCTCGAAAACGAGCGTGTAGCGATATTCGCCCGTGCCGATAAGAATCTCCGCCAGGCGATGATTCATTTGAATGCGTTCGTCTTTCGCCACGCCGCCCGGCATTTTTCGGAAACGCTCGGCGAGCTGAATCGGAAGCTGGTCGTAGCCGTCGCGCAAAGTTAGAAAAACGGTTTCGTCGTTGTATTCCGTCGCCGGAAGCTGCGTCACGGCGTTGGCGTTGGCGACGTTGGCATCATAGCCGCCCGCGTCTTTCATAAATTGATAGCCTTCGTTGCTCAGGACGCGATACATCAAATCCCAGAAGCCGTATTGCCAGATCGGCTTGCCGAAAACCTTGACTTTCATCTGGTCGCAGAGGCTCAGGTTGGCGAAATTCGGATAAATATTATTCATTACCTGAACCTGCAAATTCGTCGGACCCAAGCCGCGCTCCGACCACGCCAGATTGTATGGAACTTTCGCCGGGTCGTCGAGCTCGTGCAGGCGCAGGTGTTTGCCGCGCAGGTAGAAAAGATTGCAGTTCGAGCCGACCGGCGCAGGCGCGCCCATCGGAAATTCTTTGGTCGGCAAGCCTAAATGCTCAATCAAATTCGTGACGACCGGATGCTGCGTCGGAATATAGCGCATTCCGCCAAGCTCGGCTTTCACGTTCGGCAAGCCCGGCATCGTGACCGTGTAAAGTCGCCCGCCGATGCGGTCGCTGTATTCAAAAAGGGCGATGTTCGCCTTCGCGCCTTTTTCCTGTTGAAGCCGCCACGCGCAGTAAGCGCCCGAAACGCCTCCGCCGACGACGGCAATATCTAAGTCCATGTTCAGCTCCTTTAGTAAGTTTTTACTTCAGGTCGCCGGTCGTCGGATTTTAAAGGATTCTGCCCGCGAAAGAGGCGAAAAGGCGCGAAAATCCGATTGATTTTTCCGTCTATTTCGTGTGTCTCGTGGGCATATTTCTTCAATTCGGTCTAACCGGCAGACCTCAGGTCAAATAGTATGATTCGTTGTTTGAAAATCAGTTCGGTTTATTGCTTTCCGGCGCTTTTTAAGCTCCTTCAAACGGATTTATGCATCGCATAGCTTCAATAAAACCGTTATTGCGGCAGGAAATGCGGCGAGAAAAAGCGCCTTTCGGGAAAGCCCGCAAGATGAAGAAAATAGTATCTTTGAAGCAGCCGCGTTGTCAATATTTTTATTAAAAACTAAATGAAAAAATGTCGTGTAATAAAAAAGGCGCGAGGCAGGTTCAAAAATTTTCTTCACTTTACCTGTTAATTAAAAAAAAACATTGTATTTTTGCGCATTTGCCACAATAATATGAAACGAAAATACTTTCGCTATGCAAATCGTTGTCTTGAAAGAATCGGCGACGGATGAAATTCGCGTCGCACTTGTTCCCGAATCAGTTAAAAAACTCGTCGCGGCGGGAAACACGGTCTCGGTCGAAGCGGGCGCGGGCGCGGCTTCCGGCGCGTCAGATGCCGACTATGAACAAGCCGGCGCGAGCATTTCGGCAAACTGCGAAGAGCTTTTGGCGAAAGCCGACGTTTTGCCGGCAATCAATCGTCCAAGCGATGAGATTTTAGCCGGGCTGAAAAAAGATGCCGTCGTCATCGCTCTTTTGCGTCCGCTGGACGAGCCGGAAAAATTGCAGACGTTTGTCCAAAATGGCTTGACGGCGATTTCGCTGGAAATGATTCCGCGCTCGACGCGGGCGCAGGCGATGGACGTTTTGTCTTCGATGGCGACGATTGCCGGTTACAAAGCGGTTCTGCTGGCGACCGAACGACTGCCCAGAATGTTTCCGATGCTGACGACGGCGGCGGGTACGATACCGCCCGCGAAAGTTCTGGTGGTCGGCGCGGGCGTCGCCGGTTTGCAGGCGATTGCGACGGCGCGGCGTCTGGGCGCAGTCGTCGAAGGCTTCGACATTCGCGCGGCGGCGGGCGAAGCCGTGCGCTCGCTCGGCGCGAAATTTCTCGAAATCGAAAACGTCAACGCCGAAGGCGAAGGCGGCTACGCGAAAGAAGTCGGCGAAGACGTTATGGAAAAAGCGCGCGAGCTTTTGACGCGCGCGGCGGCGAGCGCCGACTGCATCATCACGACCGCGCAGGTTCCGGGCAGACGCGCGCCGCTTTTGATTACGCGGCAGGCGGTCGAAGCGATGAAACGCGGCTCGGCGATTGTCGATTTGGCGGGCGCGAACGGCGGCAACTGCGAGCTTTCCGCGCCGAACGAAATCGTTAATCACAACGGCGTTTTCATCTATGCGCCGACGAATCTGCCGTCGGAAATTCCCGTCCACGCGAGCCAGCTTTTTTCGCGCAACGTCACGGCGTTCTGCAATCTGCTGGCGAAGGACGGCGTGCTGAATCTCGATTTCGACGACGACATTCTGAGCGGAAGCTGCATCGTCCATCAAGGCGAGATTCGCAACGAAAGAGTCAAAGAACTAAGTCAGAACCGCCTGCGGTAGCGGGCGGTTTAACGCGGTCAGTTTTAAACTCCGGCGAAACACAAAATGGTTTAAGTGTTGAGAGTCGAAACTTAAATGCAAACGAGTCTTTCGCTAAACTTAAACCGCCCGCTACCGCAGGCGGTTCTGACACGAA
>DASVWG010000358.1:0-24410 GCA_036389695.1 Pyrinomonadaceae bacterium | reverse complement strand
ACATCCACGGCGTTAAGTCACCGCCCGAACCGGCGTATTTATTCGTCAGCATTACCTTTGGTCCGTTAATTGCCGCAATATCAGTCCCGCCCACCCAGCTGCGGTATTTGATGGCGTTTACGCTGGTTCTGCCTAAAGTCTGCAAAACCATCGGCTGCGGAGAGCCGCCGCTATTGAATCTACCGTCGAGAATAATGGCGTCTTTGTCCGACTGCGCGTAAAATCCGCTAATGAAAGCAGCCTGACCGCCTCTGCCGGTGTTCGGGTAATGAATATATCCGATGCGCCCGCCGGACAATTGCTCGACCTTCCGGCGATTTCCTTCAACCCATTCGTAATAACGAAGATTTGTTTCGTCCGAAACCGGCTTGACCTTAATTTTACGCGCGCCCTGTAAAGATGGAATCTGATTGATTGTCAGAGTAACCGCTTTGCCCGCCTTATTGATTAATAACGAATTGGGATTAATGTCGGCATTGACCGCCTGCCCGTCAATTTCCAGCAGATAATCGCCTGCCTTAACATTGTTGCCCGGCTCGCCGAGCGGAGCTCTGAAAGCATTCTGAGCAGCAGTTCCCGCATAAATTTTTTTGAATTGCACCCACTGTCCGTTTCTCTGGAAATCCGCGCCGAGCATCGCCGCGCGCGATGGACGAATATTAGAAGGCGAATCGCCCGGAGGCGGATCATCAACATAGGCGTGCGAGCTGCCGAGTTCACCTAACATTAAACCTAAAACGTATCTCATATCGCTCCAATTATTCACATACGGCAGATATTGTTCGTAATGTTTACCTACCGCCTGCCAGTCAACGCCGTCCATATCAGCCCGATAAAACTGGTCGCGCTCGAATCGCCACGCTTCCCAAAACATCTGTTTCCATTCCTCTCGCGGCACTACCCGGGCTTCGAGTCCGTTAATATCTATTTTTCCGGTTCCGGACTTTATGCCGGGTTTAGTGTCGAAGACGCCCAGTATGTTCTCGCCAAAATATGCCGCCTTCGTTCTATCCTGATTGAATACAATGTTAACTCCCGATGCGTCGTAAATTGTTTGCAGCTCTTTAGACTTCAAATCAAATTTCCTCAACATATCACCGTCATTCTGTAAAACTCCGTTTTTCGCGCCGATTAATTCAATTGCGTTAGCGTTACCGGCGGGAACGGGCAGTAGAATGGCGCGCTCGGCGAAACCGTCGAAATCAATTCGCACGTCATCGGCAGTCGTATCGCTCCCGGCGTCTGCCGGCGAAATATCATCAATATCAGAAAGAGGATTGGGCAAATCGTTTCTGAGCGGTATAAGATAAATCCGGTCGGCTTTCTCTACCTTCAGACTCTGCTCGAAACGACCCTCGCCCGGCTGAAATTCTCTGGCTGACGTGAAGTATAGATATTTGCCTGTGAGGTCAAACGCCACATTGCTGTCATCATAAAGTCCTGCGGTAGCACGCGTGATTTTACCGGATTTAACGTCGTACAGATAAATCGAACTCAAACCGTTTTTTCCGGCAGCGCTTATTGCAATCCACCTGCCGTCGGGCGACCAGTCAAATGATACCCTTCCGGAATATTCGGTTTGAAAAATTTGGGTTGCCGCGCGAGTATTTAAATCCAGGATAAAAAGCCCGAAATTTTCCGTATAATACAGAATCCGCTGATTGTCCGGAGACCATAGGAAACCACGAATACTCAAACCGCGATGATTGCTGATTTGCCGGGCTTCGCTGCTGCCGGCGGGCTTTGAATAAATTTGAAACTCGCCCGAAGCATCGCTTAAATACGCTAAGCTCTGTCCGTTAGGCGACCAGGCAGCAGCCCGCTCTCTTATTCCCGGTGTATTTGTGAGATTCTGCGCATTATTATTTCCCGTGGCGATGCTGAAGATTTCCCCGCGCGCCTCGACCGCTATTTTTGAGGCATCCGGCAAAATAGAAACGGAGGAAATATTTCCCCCGACTTTTGTAATGTAGGGTCTGGTAGAGAGATTATCATTCTGTATCTTAAAGGTTAGCTTTCTATCTTTGCCCGAAGCTATATCAAACAAATAAAGGAAACCGTCGCGCTCATAAACAATTGATTTTCCGTCGGTTTTCGGGTTTTTAATGTCATAATCCGGGTAACGGGTTAACTGAACGTCCTTGTTTGCAGATGAATCGTATTTATATAAATTCACTGTCTTTTGGCTGCGGTCGCTCAAATAATAAATCGAATCACCGACCGCCATCGGAAACCACGAATTCGCGCCCGCGTTCGGGAGCTCGGAATATTTATTAATTGATAAATCATAGATTGAAATCGTTCCGATGCGCCCGCCGCGATAGTTGCGCCAATTGTAGGCGTGCGAATCGGTACGGTTATAGGCGATACGCTGCCCGCCCGCGAAAAATGTACCGGCGTTAAACTCCGTTAAGGGCGTTTCAATAGGCAATCCTCCGGTCGGTTCAACCATCCACAAACGTCTTTGTCCGGCGGTAAAAGTTCCTGCTCCGGAAGCGTAAAAAATTTTACCGTCGGGAGTCCATCCGACGAAACTTTCTCCGTATGAATCATAAGTGATGCGTTTCGGTTCACCGCCTTCGAGCGGCATCACGTAAATGTCCGTATCTCCGTCGTAAGAAGCGATAAAAGCAACGAATTTGCCGTCCGGTGAGATGCTTGCCTGTCTCTCGTTGGCTTGGTGAGATGTCAGCCGCCTCGACGAACCGGTTTTCAAATCTCCGACCCAGAGATCGGACGCGTAAGTAAAAACGATTGTATTTTCATAAATTGCCGGAAATCTCAAAAGCTGTCTTTCGGCAGCCGGCGCGTCCGAAAAATTGACGTTTTCTAAAGTGTTTCCAGGTGATTTAACACCCGCATTGGCTGTCGAGAATGAAAATAAAAGAAGTCCTAAAGTAAATATAGAAATCATATATAGCTGCTTATTTCTAAAAATAAATGCAAAAAGAATTTTCAGTTGCGCGAAAAAATTATCAAGATTTAAGCGCGCGTTATTGCGCGCCGTTAAGTTCAATTCCGTCGAGCTGCCGGAATTGCTCCGGCGGCTCGCACGCTCATTTCGAGCAAGCGCAGTCAGGGCAACAGATGAAAGAGAAAAAACTGTGAAACTCATATGTTTAATCATAGTATTAACCTCCGTTAATAGTTTTTAGATTGAGAAGAATGAAAGAACATCTGCTAAATTAAAAAGTTGATTTTGCCAAAGTATGAATTATAAATTTCATTATTTTATTAACTATGTTTTTTACTCCGGTAGTTTTGTTAATTCATTGCCTTTTGTTAAATATTAAAATGCATTGCAATTTCAACTAATAGTCCTAATCGGACTATTCTTGATTATAGAAATCTATTTCAAAATTTCAAGCCGAAAGGCGAAGAAAATATTTTTAAATGCCTAAAAAAAGAAATATTACTGAATTGGAAGGGTGCGTGCTCGGGCTGATTGGTCTTAAAGGTCCCTGTACTCCTTATGTCGTTCGCAAGGAATTTCAGCAATCGCCGACGCCGTTTTGGAGCGGCAGCGCCGGAGCTATTTATCCTTTAATTGAAAGGCTCACGCGCCAGAAACTAATTGATGAATCATCTTCAACGGACGACGCAAGAGGCAGCAAACTTTATACTTTAACCGCCGAAGGAGAGAAGGTTCTAAAACAATGGCTGCATCAACCGGCTGCTCCGATTGTTATCGGAACTCCGCCCGACCCGCTAAGAAATCGCATAGAATTTCTTGCTTTTTTAACTCCGCGACAGAGAAAGAGCCTTCTGGCACAGGTCAAAGCCGGTCTCGAAGAGCATTTAAAGGACGTTATTAGATACAGCCAGGAATGTGACCAATCAAATTATTTTGATTATTTATCACTGCGCGGCGCTGTTTTAGCAGCCCGGGCAAGATTGGATTGGATAGTAGAAATAACGGAAATTTTAGAGAAACAAAAATGGAGCGCTTAATTAAAGATTCCCGACAAACTAAATAAAGTCATAAAACGCCGCCGTGTTATGGCGCAATCTAAAGGTCTCAAAAACGACCCTATAAACATCGGCAACCCGATTTTAAGCAGATTTTATTTTGATGTTTATCAGGCTTATGTATTATTGACTCTTTACAGCCGAGACCTTTTTTGTAAAGAATTTAAAGGCAGAAACCGAAATTTTTTTTAATTCTCTCTCGCTTGATTTTTACCGAAATTACTCAAAATCACGAAACCGGTAATTACAACTAAAGCAAAAGCGGAAATCCACAATCCCAATTTATCCGTCAGGTCGCGTTCGTATCTTAGCTCTACAGGCTGATTCGCGAAAGTCAACTGATAGAATGGGGTGACCGGATAGATACTTTCATTGTCCGTTCTGCGCCAGTTTGGATGAAAAGAATTGGCAATTAAAATTGGCAGCTCTTCGCCGGAAGATAATCCGACTTGAATTTTATTTTTTTCCTTTTGAATTTTAATCGGCATTTGATTTGATTCAACCGGCATCTTATTGGTCTCCAGAATTTGTCTGATGTTTTTCCAGAGCTTTCGTATAGAACTTTCGTTATAATGAAAAGTCGGGTGACTAGAGTCGAGTATTTTGTCCGAAGCTCCCGGTTTCGGGCGTTCGATGATTTCCAGCCTGCCAAACTCAGCTTTTTTCTCCTGAATTTTTTGAAAAAGCCCGTCCTCGCTAGAAATCGCGATTAAAGTCCTTTTTTCGGCAATACTCTTGAGTTTATCAAAAGCCCGATTCGCATCATTATATTTATAATCATTGATAATTACTGCTCCGAATTTTTCCCAGCCTTCCAGATAATCAATCTTTACTTCGGCTGACCGAGCCAGAAAAACATCAAACCACCGGTCGGCGAATTGTTCCTCGACAAAGCGGATGTAACTTAAATCATCCCGATAACGGGCTTTTAATGTAAAATCGCTGATAATTAAAGCCGGACGATTAGAAAGAATTTTCGCCGCCGTGCTGGCTGCCGGGTTAATTTTTAATTCGTATATACTCCACCAGCCGAATTCATATTTTGTTTGAATCTCCGAAACTTTATCGAGTTTTTTCTTCATCTGCGGAGTTCGGATGACCAGATACTTAACGCCGAGAAACCTTGCCCTGTCGATATGATTTTCAACCGGCTGCGCGTCAAAATCCAAATCATCGGCGAGCAGAGAGCTGATACCGAAGCTATCGGGATAATCGGAAAACGAATTAACGACCGGAAGCATAAACAGAGCGTTTGGCGAAGCCTCGTGAAAAACCGTAGTGAGAACCTCATTTCCATTTGCGCCCAGATATGAATTAATCGAGCGCGCATCGAATGCGGCATCGGTATAGGCAGGATTTTTTTGCGGATTAATTACCTCGACCAGATACCTGCCGTCGGTATGCTCTCCGGCGAAATTTAAAATTTGTTCGATTTCCGGTTTTTCGCCCGCGGCGACAAAGCTGAAACCGGCGCCGGTTCTGGTTCCCGAAGAAAAGATAATTAGTATCAGCAAAAGAAAAATAAAAACTCCGCACGTATATTTGACCTTTCGCACGGAGAGCGTTTCTTTTTCATCCCTGACTTCTCCGAGCAGCCTGGCGAAACGGCGGAACATCTCCGACAGAGTCAATCCGACCGGAACGACAAGTAAAAAGTTGAGTATCGCCAAAAAGCGGGGCGATTGAAGAGGCAGCCAATGCGGCGCGACAAAAGCCGCAAAGATTATTATAAAGGCTAAAGATAAGCAGGAAATCGCAAATGTCGGAAAAGCTTTCGTCGGTCGCCGCGACCAGATATAAAAACCTGCCGCCGCCAGACCGAACCAGAGCCACCAGACCGGCGCCAGAAGCTGGCTCGCTTCGACTACAAAAGGGAGAGTGACAAAATACTTATAAGCCGAAATCATCGGCACGACCCAGAAAAGCGTCAGGCACAAAGCCAGAAATGAAGAAAGAACATGAACCAGAAGCCGTTTCCGGGATAAATCTACCGTTTGCTCAAGCGGCTGATTTTTCGGATCGGCGACGGATTTCCGCGCGCGCCGGAGGCAAACAATGTCTTCCAGAATGACGACGACCGCGACCAGCGCAGCCGTCATTCCGGCAAAAATATTCGAGAGAACCGCCAGGGCTAAAAGAACTGCCGATAAAGCGAATCGCCAGTTAAACCGGCTGCATTTTTGCAGATTGATATACCAGAGCAGCAGAAAAGCAAATCCGAGCGGCTGCGTATAAAGTCCGATTTGAAAAGTGCTGAAAAAATCCAATCCTGCGGGCAAGGTAAAAATAAAACGCGAATCTAGAAAAAGAAACAAACTGGCGATGCCGCCCATCCACGCCGCCAGCCGGTTTCCTTCACTGAGCGTGTAAATAAACTTCCATAACAGCGCCGGAAGAAACAAAACCGGCAGACAAATTAATATTTTCAGAGCAGTTTCAGACGGGAGAAACAGATTCAGAAAGCCGTTTAACCAGTAAAAAACAGGCGGGTAAAAATTCGGGAAGGGAACGCCTCCGAAATAAGCATAGCTCCAGCCGAACGTATCGGGAAAGATAGACTGGGAATAGATTTTTGCAATGGATTGATGCCCGGCGCCGTCCCACGCGCGTGAAAAAGCGCCGCGCCAGATTTCCTGCAAAAGATTGAATGAAAAAAGAACAATCAGACCTGTGCTCGACAGGAAAAACAGCAGCAGGGGCAACAGCGCCGGATGTTTATTATCTTTTAATATTTTCAAAGCCTAAATGCCAGAGGCGGACTGAGCTGAATCGGCAAATCAAAACCGATTTCCGAAAATGTGCCGCTGCCGCCGTGTCCCGCCTTATAACCTGCGGCGCATTTGTCTCCGGAATAACTTTCCCGCAACCGCTGCAAATTTCACGGATTAACGCACGATATGCGCTTTCTGAGAACTGCGGTTCTTTCAATTATTTTCGACAATTCGGTTATTTCGTCCGGTCTGCCGAAGCTTTTGATTATCTCCGCTTCGTTATATTTCAAGCTCATCCAGTAGATGGACTTTTCCGCCGCGGATTTGGATTGATTATTTTTGAGCAAAGCATATATTTCCGGATCTCCCGGTTCAAATCCGGCGATTGTCAGATTACCGGAATAAGCCGCTGCGGTATCGTTTAAGGAACAAACATCCGCTTGAATCTTCGCGACAATGTCATCGAGCAAAAGCCTTTTTTCAGATTGCTGCTCGGCTGTATTTTTCTCCCCGGAAGAATTGTCGTTCGGAATAAAATAGCTTTCCGATTGATAGCTTTGAACTCGGTCCGGAATAGAACAGAGCCGTTCGGGTCTGTTCGCCGCGAGTCGCCGACCGTCAGACCGGTTAAAGTCTATCCGTGTTTTCATCTCGACAAGATAAACCTTAACTCTGTATGTTTCCGCTTCTATTTTTGCCGTGACCTGTTTGCCCGCAAATCGTTTGACGAGGCTGCGAAAATCCTCGCCGGTCTCGCCGAAGGTTCTGAAATCGCCCGCGTCCTCGACCTCATTTTTATAGCAATCCGAATCCAGGCTCCAGGTGCCGAACCAGCGCACCGTTTGCGGCACCAGCTTGTGCAGCGATTTTTTTTCTTCTTCCGACAAATTCAATGAGGGTTTACCCGCATTGTCATTTACCGTTTTTTCAGCGACGGCGATAACCTCCCTGCCGTCCGGTGAAGAAGATTCCGGCTCGGCGTTTTTCAGAGAAGTTTTTCCCTGCCAGACCAATATCGCCGGGATTGCAATTAAAACGACAATACTTAATAAAATTATGTTTTTAGACATAAGCGGCTGCTTCCTCTTCTCGCTCACCTGCGCCTGACGCGTTGGCTCGATTTAAGTATCGAATCTATATAGCTTTGCCTGAACCTGTAAAATATATTGCCCGACCAGTCCAGCTGAAATGCCTTTTCATAATTTTTTCCGGATGACCCGGTGTTGGCAGTCCGAATTCCGACGACGCCTTTTAAATTATCCGGAACGCCGTCTCGCATTATATCCCTGGCAGCGTTCAGAGCGCTACGCAGCTTAGAGCAAGAGGCGCTGTTTTCATTGCTGTTCAGGGCATTTTCAATTTTATCACTTTTGGATTTAGAGATGGCGTAATTTCCGGCTGCGTCAGTCGAAAAACCTTCATACTGCGTGTTTCTGCCGCCCTTCGAGTAAATTATATCAAGCAGGTTTCCGCTCGACGGAAACCCTGTGTAGGCAGCGTCCGGGTAAGAACTGCTAGGATACGTCTGAATAAAACTCTGGATATTATATACAGTCGCGACGACTGCCTGCATCTCCCGCATCTGTAAATTGTAGGCGGTCTGGAGACCAACTTCACTGACATTCGCGTCCGACCTGACTAATTTGCCTTTATTGTCCCGACTCCATTGAGTCGGATATATTCCCTTGAAAAACGTTTGAAAATCGGTGGCTTCCAGAAAAGCCAGTCTCGCGAGAGCGCCTTCTTCAGTAGATTGGTCGGAAAGACCGATAACATCTCTACATTTTTTCTCAGGCGGCGTTACTGTATTAGTTGCCGTATTTAAATAATTTAAAACAAGAAAGTTGACATCCGGCGTCTGGTAAACCGGACGATAAGCCCCTTCGGCGAGGCTCGTATCCCAGCCTGCGTTGTGCGGAATAACAACGGGCGTGCCGTCACGTCTCGTATAATATTCCTCCCAGCCGACCAGCTGCGGAAAGCCGGAACTCCAAATCATCCCCGCCACGTCAACGAAAGCCATCCACCAGGAGGCTCCGTGCGGCGCATTGCCGTAATTATAATAACTTGTCGGGCTGCCGTTATTGTCGGTCGTGCTGCCGCTGTAATTATAGGCGGACGAATTGTTCGTATCGTTTCCGAGCGGGTCCAGTTCGACCCGCTGCGACAGCGGGCTGGTCAGTGAATTCAGACTGCTTCCGCCGATGTCGGACTCGCGCGCGCTTTCACCGGCGACGTCCTGATTATGCCAGATGATTTCAAGGTTTTCCTGTTTGGCGATTCTCTGTCCGGCGGGAGTATAAACATAAGATCTGATTACATTTCCCGCGCCGTTAAGCTCCACGATATCTTTTCCGATGACCGACGATTTGAAATAAAAGACCTTTTTCACGCCGTTTTCGGAATAACTCAATCTTTCGCCGTTGCCGTCATAGTCATACCTTCGGTCGATATTCGGCTCATCGACGAGGCGAAGCCTGCCCATCGCATCATAAGTATAGTAATTATATTGGTTGGTGCCTCCGGCGGGATTGACCGCCAAACGCCCGTCATCGTCATAGCTCCAGCCCGGATAGGTGTTTCGATTATCGATAGGAGCCTGATAGTGATTTACTATCGACGGGCAATTAGTACAAAAACCGTTGCTAAACCAGATGCGCTCGGTGTCCTGCGCCATATTGCTGAAGTGGTTGTAGATGTAAGTCTGCTCGAAAGGACCATCAGTGTATCCGTTAGCGGAATTATTGGAAACTATAGTGTTTCCGGCTTTGGCGCTGCTCATTCTGCCGACAAAATCGAAAGTGTATTTACGAGTTAGTTTACTATTGACCAAATCGGTTGACTGTTTTACTCGCCCGTCGTTGTCGCCGGCGTTCGGACTCGTTTCATATTGGTAGGTTTTAGCCATCAGCATCTGATTCGAGCTGTTTTTCAATTCATAACGGCTCGGCTGCAGGCGATTGTTATACTCCATCGTCAGATTTAAGCCGTTTCCCTGAGTCTGTTGTTTTAATGCGCCGAAGGCTCGATAGGTGATGTTGGAAATCAGCGGCTGATTCTGCGGCAGATTTCCGTAGCCGCCGCCGTTGACCTGCGTCAGGCGTCCCGTTTTATCATACTCATAAGTCGCATTCAGTAAATTATTGCCGTCCGGGTCGAGTACTCCGGTTAACAGGCTGGCGCCATTATAGGTATAGTTTCTGGAGATAGTCCTGTTTATGTCGCTGAATACGCGCGTTTCCTGAGTCAGCTGCGAAAGCATATTGAAGGTGAAAGTTAAAGAGCCTTCTTCATCGACCATACTGGTCCGGTTCCCTAAAGCATCGTACTGGAAAGTTGTCGGCGAAACTGCCGGAATATTTCCGACTGTAGTATATGATGCCTGCAAAAGCTGCTTACGATAGCCGTAGGTCAGCGTGCGAATCGTTCCTCTGGCGTCTTTTACGCTTTGAATCGTATCGTCGTTATAGTAAGTTATTTCGGAATATAAAGGCGCGCCGCTGCTGTTTTTTTGCTCGGGCTGGTGATTTTTCCAGATTCTCCCGTAACCGTCGTATTCGACGGTTGTCTGCTGGCTGACTATGTTGCTGGTTTCCGTTTCGGCGTGAATAGTCGAGCTGAGAAGCTGGTCGTGAATATTATAGGTCTCAATTGTCGTTGTATACGGGACGCCGCTGCCGTTAAGCGGCTCGGATTTGGGTTGTATCTGTAGAGCCTGAGATTTATAAGGGCGACCGAAAATATCAAATGTCAATTTTTGCCGGCGACCAATCTCGTCGCGCAGAACAACCGTATTTCCGCCGGCGCAGCCGCAGCCGTAATAGAATCTTTCTTTAGTAGTGCCGTCCGTATTGGTGGTTTTCAATACGCGACCCTTCCAATCAAAAGTTTCCGTTGTGTAGAGCCAGCCGTTCGCCGCGTCGTCGCCTGTCGCCGTCCAGCCGTTCGGATTTCCGGCGGCAGAGGTTTCGGCGGGCAGAGCCGTTTTCCAGTTGCGCCCCATATTGTCATACAAAAATATTCGCCCGCTGTATCCGCCAGTGCTGTTCGGCAAATCCATAGCGCTCGCTCTGGTTCTGCCGTGACCGTCCAGAACGGTCAGCATATAGGCTTCGGCTAAGGTACCGTCCAATTTCGTGAATGTTTTGACCGCTTTCATCGAATCTAAATATTCATAGCGGGTATAGGCACCGGTCGGGGTTCCGTCCGGCAATAGCGTTTCCGTCTTTTGCCGTCGGTCAATCGCGTCATAATACGTTTTGCTGATAACTCCGCGCACGCTATTGCTCGTCTGTCCGGCGCGAGGACCTTGAATTTCGCTAACCAAGCCGTTCAGAAAATGGTATTTGGAATTTGCGGTGTAGCCGTCAGGGTCGGTCACGGTCGTCGGGTAGGCGTAAGTATTACGATTGATTCCGTCGCTGAAATTGTCGTTGTAACTTACCTGTTGCCGGTGAGCGGCGTCCTGAACCGGGTCCTGCGTCCAGGCGGGCGTGCCGGCGATATTATAGCCGGTGCGGTTAACGGTCGATTCCGAGGCGTTAATAGCATTCCATCTTCTGACGCTTGTCAGATTGGCGCGCCACTGCGAGCTGGCGCCGTAATTAGCCGAATCGTGCTGAATAATATTCGGCAGATTGTTTAATGTTTCTTCGTCATAGCCGAAGGAAGTTCTGTCCTGCAAGCTGCTTGTTCCGGCGCCCGCATAAACACGGGTTTCACTCGGCAGACCGATAATATAGCGATTGACATATTCGCTGTTAAAGTTGTAATCGATTTGCCCGTGCCGGTAGACGGTCGTCCCGTCGGAATTATACTCGAGCGAGTCATTGGGCAGAGACATCACCGTTCCGCTCGGCAAAGTGAAGCTCGTGTAGGAAATACTGCTTTTGCGCGTGCTGCCTGAATCGCCGACCGCCTTTGATATCAGGCGGGGGTTTTTAGGGTAGGAAAGCGTAGTGTCGTCCTGCGTCAGCCGCGTTGTCGCCCAGCGCTGTCGTGTCAACACCTGCAGGCTGCCGACAGTCGCCCACGTTTCACTTAACATCGGCAGCGCTTTGTCCCATCCCTGACTGTGATAATAGTAATAATCCGTTACGCCGTTCGGAGCCGTCACGGCACTGACTAACCCTGATTCGGATTGATTCGTATCGGGCATAGTCCAGGTTGCCGGAACCGGAGCCTCTATGCTCGTGGTGGCGGTCGTCCAGTCTTCGGCGTAGGATTCTATGACGGTAAAGCGCGGGCAATCGCTCTGTGTTCCCGGCGATTCCAGATTGTATTTGATATGGTTAAGCTTATGCCCGTCAGCGGCAAAGCTGTCGATTTGATAGACCTGCCCGTAGGTGTTGTAATTAAATTGATAATACGACCCGTCGTCGAAACCGACTTGTTTCAAAACCGTAATTTGCGAGTTGTTCTTGGGTCCGATGACCGTCATTCCCGAAAAGTTCGTGTTAATCGTCTTCAATTCATAGCCGAAGGTCGCATAAATTCTTTGTCCGCCGCTGTAATTTTGAGCTATCGAGAGAGGATTTCCGTATGCGTCATAATTAACCGCCAGGACGCGTCCGAGCGTGTCGGTAATCTGCGACAATCTATTAAAGCTATTGTAGCTGAAGGTCACAAAATTGCCGTTATTGTCCTTGACCTGCACGCACTGGAACGAATTTCCGAGCAGTTGATAGCTGTATTGAGTACCGTCGGTAAGGCGAACCAGAAGGCTCGTGCCTGAATCGATAAGCTGCGTATATGATGAATCAGCCGTTTCGTAAATATTGCTGGCGAGAACCTGTCTGAATTCCACGCGGCTGCCGCTTTCCGTAATCATCAGGTAGCCATATTTGCCGGTCTCGGAATTAAAGTGACGTTTTTCGATAACCGGCATTCCCATCCGAAAACCCGGTCCCGGAAATCCGTTGTCCGGGTCGAAAACCATATAGCTATTCGCGCCGATACTCTGTTTCACCCAGACTAAAGAGTTGTAGGAAAGAGAGATCCCGGTCGTTAAGCCCGCTCTGCCGGGAAAACCGGCAAGACCCGTTTTCCAGTTAAAATTTCTTGAAATGATGTTATCGTTTCCGACAGCATTGAACGGGTCGAGCCTTGCAGCGGCGGCGGCGATGACCGTCACGGTCGAGGTATCGGATGATGAGACGAAACCCTGATTGTCAGTCACCGTCAAACTCACTGTGTATGTTCCGGGCGACGAGTAAATATGAGAGGGAGTGCCGCCGGTTCCGGTCGTGCCGTCACCGAAATTCCAGTTATAGCCGTAAATCTGCCCGTCGGCATCGGTCGAGCCGCGCCCGTCGAGCTGGATAGCGGTGTTCACCGCAGCCGTATACGGACCGCCGGCTTCGGCAACCGGCGATTGATTTGACAAAGAAAAATACGAGACGTACGAAACCGGAAGGGGAATGTCGCCCGCCGCGCCAAAAGGAACGTAATACTGCGAGCCGTCGATGCTTTTAGAAATCCACCAGCCGCCGGTCGAGGTTCTCCAGATAGCGATGTCGGTTTTCCCGTCGCCGTCGTAATCTGCCGGAACCGGATAGTCAGCCGAAATACCCCAGGCGAGCGCCTGCATAACGCCGGTCGAGCTTTTACGGATATACCAGGTATTATCACTCGCCCGCCACACGGCGGCGTCGGTTTTTCCGTCACCGTCATAATCTCCGGGAACCAACCGGTCGCCGACGGCGCCCCACTGGATAGCGTTCATTCCGTTAGAGCTTTGCAGGATATACCAGTTTGTGTCTGAAGCCCTGACGACTGCGAAATCGGTTTTCCCGTCGCCGTCAAAATCGCCCGTTACCGGAACGTCCGTTTCCTGCCCCCATTGTTGAGTTTGAGTCGTTCCGTCCGAACTTTTGCGATATTGCCATGAACCGCTCGAAGGGCGGAACACGGCGACATCGACTTTCCCGTCGCCGTCGAAATCTCCCGGCACGGGGATATCTCCCGCTTTCCCGAGCGTGTAAGTGACGATTTGATTATTGGAGCTTTGCTTGATTGTCCAGACGCCGGTGCTCTGTCGCCAGTAGGCGTAGTCTGTTTTCGTGTCGCCGTCATAATTGCCGGGGACAATACGCTCGCCCAGAGCACCCAGCCCGAAATTGCTTTGCACCATAAAATTGCTGTCCGAGCTTCGCAGCACGAACCATTCGCCGGTGTCCGGTCGCCAAACGCTGACGTCCGCTTTACCGTCACCGTCAAAATCGAAGATTTTTCCGTTACCGCCCGGCGGCAGAAGCAGAGCGCTCGTGCCGCTGAAAGCCGCTGTCGGAGCAGAGGCATTATATATCTTTAAACCGGCGAAAAAATTATCCGCGCCAGCCGCTCTATCGGAAGCGCCTCCGCCCGGCTTCAGCTCTTCCGGCGCGGTCGGATTGTCTGAGGCGAAGAAGTCGCTGCCCGGCTGATGAAAGGCGAGAAGATTGTCAAATGAAAAGCCGGTCGCGTTAGAGACTGAACCGGGTTGAAGAATGCCGGACAAAGAACTGCTTATCGAAGTCCTTTTTTGCAGCAAATTGTTATGATTTCTATTTGCCGGACAGTTTACAGTGCTAATCAAACAGGCGGTCGATGCAATAGGAGCCGGTATCTCCGGCGCCGCTTCAGTCTTATTGCGAAGAGTTTCAGCATCAGGAAGATTCTTCACCGCCGAAAAACTTTTCCCGGCGCTTAGCTTGCGGCTGACCACCTTCTTATTTATCTGCGCAGGTTGAGTTTCGGGCGAATCGACGACGGGCGAATCTTTGCCTGAAACCTGATTCCGCTGATTCGCAATATTTGCATTTCCGTTTTTCGGCAGCTCCGCGTCGCGCCCGTCCTGTGCGTTTTTAGTCTCTTGCGAGCCGGCACCGCCGGATTCACTCTTCGCCGTCGTCTCGTCGAAAGAGATGCCGCGTTGTTTTAAAAACTCGACCTGCTGTTTTAATAATTTGTCGGGTAAAAGACGAAGTGCCGGCTGGCTGCTCTCCGCCCCGAAGGTCTTTCGGCTAAAGCTGAAACCGATTATAGGAAAAAGTATAGAGACAATGACGAGGATGGTTAAAAGACGCAGTAAAGGCGTCGAAAAAAAGGAATACATACTAATTCTACCTCTGGATACGTGTATAGTTTCTGCAATCAGCAAAATACCGAAAAGACAAGGTTAAATTTTTGAAATTTGATTTATTTTGATTTAGTTAAGGATATGACAACTTAATACCGGGGAATGGGAAAAGGTATGTTTGTAAGTGTTTCATCCAGCGTTAAACCAAACTATTTGTTTAGAGAGTAAGCCGTCAGGCAAACTGTTTTAGATTCAGAATCAAATTTTATAAAGTCAGATTCGGCAGCTCACAAATTAATCTTATAAATACAGCTGATTAAAATCGACTCGCGGCTTTTACGAATCTTTGTATTGCTATAAGTCGGAAACTCAAAAATGTTATTTTCAGCCGGAATAATTCCTCAAAATTTCTTTTGTGCAGTCTAAAAGAGATAATTCATGTTGTTAGCGTAAAAAGTTATCACAGCCGGAAATTTCAAGTCAAGATGAAAGATAGCCGAACATTAAGAAGAGTGTTGCGGGCAGTTAAAACCGGCTTATTGCGGGTAAATCTGAAAGATATGAAATTGAAGCTTGCCGCAGGATTGATGTTATTCGGGGCACTTTTTAATAGACCCTTAAATGGAATCGTAAATCTTTCCGGCAACCTCGGCGGCGACTGCCCCGATTACATTTTTTCCTTCTAAGACTACGACTACCACCATTTCAGAATTGCGGTTTGCTCCGTAAGAGGCAAACAATCCGATGTTTGTTTCTTTATTAGATATCGAGCCGGTCTTTCCGCTGACTTTATAATTTTCCTGCCGCGCTCTTTTGCCCGTTCCGGTTTCGACTGCCGCCCGCAATCCTTTTTTGAGCTCCTCGACAGAACTTTCACCGATTGAGAGATTTCCGCGCTCTTGCGGCGTGACCGAATCGTTTCCGTTTGCCGCCTGCGGAATCAATATTTTTCCGCCGTTATAAATTGCTGAAACAAAAACGGCAAGCTGCAAAGGAGTAATTTGAATATCTCCGCCGGTTACTCCGGTCAATTCGCCGCGTTCGGAAGCCATTTCTTCCGGAACGTATCCGCCGGTTTCGTCCGGATAGTTAATCCCTGTTTTTTCGCCTAAGCCGAATTGTCTGGAATATTTAATAAGAGTGCCGGAACCAAGGCTTTGTCCTAATGATTTGAAATAATCGTTGTTATAAACGGCGAGCGCTTTAGCTAAATTCATCTGCGTCGAAGAATTGTAACCGAATCCTTTACTCGATTCTTCGAGTTGGTTTTCTTCGCTTCCGGCAAGACCGGTAATCATTTTAAAAGTCGAGCCAGCCGACCGCGCGCGGCGAAAAGCCCAGTCCTGATTAACAATTGTATAAACCTGTCCGGTGCGGGGATTCATGACGATAACGCTTCCCCGGTGACCTTTAAGCGCCTGTAAAGCAGCCTCGCGAAAGCGCGGATTTTCTTTTGATACATCATCTTTGTATTCGCCGGTCAGGCTGCTTTTTTCCGCGCCAATTTTATCTGCTTCCCGAACGCCGGCAACCAATTGTTTTTCCAAACCGGCTTCTTTATTGTTAGATAAAACTTTCAATCCGCCAAAAGTGATGGCGAGAAAAAGAGAAATGACGACCGTCGCCCAAACATTCGGCAAAATAGACTTTTTACCGGAACCCGGATTTTGCGGATTAGAAACGAGCCGATAGATTCTGTCTTTTAATTCGCCGCCGGTCGCCGCAACCGCCAATTGTTCGGCTTGCCTCTGGAATCTGGCAACTTTGGTCAAAGCGCGGGCGTAGCCGACTGAATCCCTGCACAAAGCCAGAGTTAAATCATCGCAAATATATTCTCGTTCCTCGCGAATCCTGCGTGATGCCCAAATGGCGGCAGGATGATAAAAAAGCAGGGTTTCCGCGACGCTCTGCAGAAAGTTAATCAGAAAGTCGCAGCGTTTGATGTGAATTAATTCATGGGAAATAATCGTCTGCAGCTGAAAAGGCGTCAAGCCCGACAGACTGCTCGGCGGGATGAGAATAAGAGGATAAATCCAGCCCATCGTCATCGGAACATTTATCAAAGATGACTCGCATATTTTTATTTTCCTTTTGATTGACAGTCGTGAGGTTAATTCATTGACCAGAGCGTCCAGCTTTGGATTGGAGACGTTTACCGTCAGCTTCCGGAGATTCGCCGCCCGGAATAAACCGCCGCCTAATTTAACTGCATAGATAAAGACTCCAGCCAGCCACAATAAAATCAGCCAGGGCAGAAATTTCTCGACTCTCGCAGACGTGTTTCGCGTTTCGGTAATCGTCCGGTTGAGCCAGTTGATTTTTCGAGTGCCGGCAATTCTTTCATTTTCGATAACGCCGGTGTTTCGGAATCCGGAATAGACACTCGTCACGGCTGTCGAATCATCATCGATTACCATGCCGGGCGCTTCAGTTTGGCGAGTATGTAAAACATAAGCTGTGATGACCGGAAGAATAATCATCGCGGCTAAAGCGACGCAGGCGATAAAATATCGGCTTTGCGGTTTCGCGCGGGATAAGAGTTTTAAAAGCGCAGCCAGCACCGACCCGATTAAAGCGTCCTGCCATAATGAGTGGAGCAGCGACCACCCGATTTGATGAACCAATGCAGATGTTTCCACGATTTGCATATCACTTATTTTCCTTCTTCGATTTTGTCGAGAAACTTTTCAATTTCATCGAGTTCTTCTTCCGAAACCGCTTTCGCCGATAAAGCTCCGATGACGAGTTCTTTGGCTGACCCGCCGAAAGCTTTCTCCATCAAATCGGTTAAAAGCATCTGCTGAGTTTTTTTCCAGCTGAGGCGCGGCTTATAAACCTGAGGACGCCGCGAGCTGTCTTTTTCGACCAGTCCTTTTTCCGTCATAATTTGAATGATTTTGAGAATCGTCGTGTATCCAGCCTGCGCTTCATAAATTTGATTATGAACTTTAAGAATCTGGCGCACCGTGCCGGTTTTCAAATCTTTTAGGATTTCTAAAATCGCCAGCTCCGTATCAGTCGGACGCGGCAGCTTAGTAAGTTTTTTAGAAAGTAGTTTTTTGCCTTTCATATTTTAATCACCGTCTAATCATTTAAATCGACTATAGTATAAATGACGAGGTATTTCGTCATTTATATCACAGCCAACTCTCTTTTTCAATTATTTTCAACAATCCTTTCCATTCTGATTTATATTTGTTTTATTCAATCTTCGATACACTCAAGAAAATTTTACGAGGAAAAACAGAATGACGAAACTGTTCGTCATTTTTGATTGACATTGACGAAAGCCTTCGTCATAATACCGAGAGTTTTCGACGCGTCGATTAATTAATAAATTAAAGCGTGATTGCTTCGGCTTTGAAAATTAGAAATTTTATTACCTCGTTCACAATGCAGTTCTCCAAACTAAATTATTTATTGTTTTTGCTTTCAGTTGTAAAGGTGGCTGAAAAGCAGATAAATCTGAAAAATATGGCTGCGGTCACATTTTTCGTTTTATTTGCAGTTCACGCTTCATTTTCCCAAACTAAAGAATCAAATCTTTTGATAACAGTTAAAGATCAATTCGGCGGAGCAATTACCGCCGCGCAAATCGGCGTCACAAAAATCGGCGGCGACAATAAAATTCAGATTCAAACCGATGATTCCGGCGCCGCCGAAATTCGCAATTTAGTTGACGGAGAATATCAAATTACCGTTTCCGCCGCCGGATTTAAAGAATATAAAAGCGAAAAAATTACGCTTAAAAGCGGTTCGACAAGACGCCTCGACGTAGTTCTCAAAATCGCTTCTATCGAATCAAATGTCAATGTATCCGAATCTGAGTCCATTGACCCGGACAGAAGCACGCCGGCAGTTGTTTTAAATGAAAAGGATTTAAACAATTTGCCGGACAAACAGGAAGATTTTGAGCGCGCACTGCAAAATCTGGCAGGCGCAGCCGACGACGACGAAAAATTACCGATTAGCGTCAATGGCGTCGAGGGCGCGAAAATTCCGCCAAAGCAGGCTATTCAGCAAGTCAGAATCAATCAAAACGTGTATTCGGCGCAGTTCGATTCACCATTCGGCTCCGGTGTCGACATTTTTACGCAGGCGAAAGTTGATAAATTCAACGGCTCAATCGGGTTTAATTTCGCCGATTCCCGCCTCGATGCGAGAAATCCTTTTTTGGGAAGCGTTTTGCCGTCCCGGCTGCGCGAATATTCTCTCGATTTGTCGGGTCCGATCGGGAAAAAATCTAATTTTTACATCTCTTCTTCGCGCAGTGAAAATGACCGGAGCGCGCTTATCAACGCTTCTATTTTAGACGCCGATTTGCAGCCAAAGGCTTTCAGACAGTCTTTTGCTGCACCGGCTCGTTCAAATAATATTTATCTCAATATTAATTCCGATATTACAGAGAAACATAAACTTTTCTTTAGCGGCGGGCTTTACAACAATCACTCAAAAGGCAGCGGTGTCGGCGATTTTACCTTGCCCGGTCGCGCCGCCGATACTTCAAACGGCGGCGGAAATTTTCAGTTTTCCGATACTTATCTAAGAAATACCGATTTTGTCAGTCAAACGGCGATTTCGTTTTATTCATACAGCAGCCGAAGCCGACCGGCGACATCTGCTGTGGCGTTAGACGTTTCGGAAGCCTTTTCCGGCGGCGGCTCAACACAGAATTTCAAAACCGGAAACCTGTTTTTTCAGGCGAGTAATCAGACGACCCGGCAGACGGGAAAATACACGCTCGGTTTCGGCGGCAGATTTCGCGCCGCCTCTATCAATCAAAACTCGCAGGCGAACTTTAACGGCAATTATATTTTCAGCGGGCGGCTCGCCCCCGTTTTAGATGCCGCGAATAATCCGATTACGGATGCTAATGGAAATTACGTCACCGAACAAATCAGCAGCCTGGAAAGCTATCGCCGGACGCTGCTTTTTCGGCGGCTCGGCTTTTCCAATCAAAGAATCAGAGAGCTCGGCGGCGGCGCAAATCAATTTACGATTTCCGGCGGCAATCCGAAAATAAATTTGTCGCAGTATGATTACGCCTTTTACCTGCAAAACAGTTATCAGCTGACGGCGACCGTCGCCGTCAGTTTCGGGCTGCGCTATGAAAATCAAAGTAACCTCAAGGACGGTTCTGATTTCGCGCCGCGCGCCGGAATAATCTGGGCGCCGAAAGCCAAAGAAAAACAAAATCCGCTTTTTTCTCTGCCGCGAATCAGCATCGGTTACGGAATATTTTATACGCGTTTTCCGCTCAGCAATATTCTGAACGTCAGATTGAGCAACGATGCCGACAGAGCGCAGTATTTAATTACCGATACCGGAACGCTTGATTTGTATCCAATTGTGCCGTCCGCCAGTTTGCTCGAGCAGTTTGCCTTGCCGAAAACTCGGAGATTTATTGACAATAAACTGCAAACGCCTGTCCAATCGTCATTTACAGTCGCGGCAACAAAAAAAATCTTCGGCGGTTTTTCGTTGATTCTTTCGATGACCGCCGGCACGACTTTTCGGCAACTCGTTACTCGCAACGTCAATGCTCCGCTTGCCGGAACTTTTAATCCGCTCGACCCGCAAACGAGCGTTCGTCCCTTTCCGGAAGCGGGAAACATCTACGGTATATTTTCAAACGGAAAAGCTAAAAAAACGAAATTTTCCGCTCAATTGAAATTTCCGAATACGGGCAAACTTTCCGCGTACTTAAGCTACTCTTTTGTAAAATCAAAAAATAATGTCGTGAGCGGCAGCGGCGCGCCTTTTGATGCTTACGATTTCAGTCAGGAATTTGCGCCGGGAACGGCTGACGGGATGCATTCAATTAATGGTTACGGCAGTTATCAATTACCGTACGGTTTTTCAGTCGGCGGCAGTTATACTTTTCACACCGGCGGCAGATTTAATATTTTTACCGGACGCGACACCAACGGCGACGGGTTTTTCAACGAAAGACCTGCCTTTGCCACCGATTTGAGCAAGCCCGGACTAATTCAAACAAAATACGGGATACTTGACCCGAATCCTGCGCCGGGCGCAATCTTAATTCCGCGTAATTTGGGCAGAGGCTCGAAATATTTTTCGGCAGATGCCAGCGTCTCTAAAACTTTCGGTTTCGGCGGTGCCCGAGCCGGGAAAAAATCGCTCAATTTCAGCCTGGATATTTACAATCTTTTCAATACGATTAATCGCGCGGATCCAATCGGAAACGTGTCTTCGCCAAATTTTTTGAATGTTATTAAGGGCGCAGCCGACAACGATTCGATTATCGTTAACGAAGCCTACTATGTTTCCGGCGCTTCGGGCGGAAGCTCAAATTCTATCGGCAGACATTTCGGCTTCGGAGTAAGTTATAGATTTTAAACTCCCGGAATTGAATGGATTTTCAGGCTCGGTGTTTAGTGCTTAAAAAGCTATGAATTATTTTTATAATGCTCTGACTCAGATTGGGTGACAGGTCATATTGTGTGATTTTACACAATAAAAATGTGTGATTTTCTCTATGGACGTCGGCATCCGGTCTCATCTATCCTGTTTTGCGGATGATGAAGTCAAGGAGCATAAACAAAATGAGAAAACGGCAATTTACCGGCGCAATTTCAGAAATCAGTCGAAAAGCTGACCGAATAAAATCGGTTTCATTTTTAAGGCGCGCGCTGTATGCAGCATCGGTTATTTTCGTCTTCGCGCTTTCGGCTTCCGCCCAAACTGCGGCTTTCACTTATCAGGGGCGGCTGACTGACGGCTCATTGCCGGCGAACGGAACTTATAATATGCAGTTTTCATTGTTTGATATGGAAACCGGCGGCGCGCAAATCGATATGACGCAGACGATGCTCGCGATGGTTTCCAACGGCATTTTCACCGTGAAACTGAATTTCGGCGCGACGGCTTTTAACACGGCAAACGCCAGATTTCTGGAAATCGCGGTGAAGAAAACAGCCGACGTCAATTACACCACGCTCGCGCCGCGACAGGAAATTACTTCCGCGCCCTTTGCGCAGCGGTCAAATCAGGCAGGTCAGGCGGATTCGCTTTCGACGGCGTGCGTCGGCTGCGTGACGAACGCGCAGATTTCGTCAATTGCCGGCTCGAAAGTGACGGGCGCTGTGGCTAACGCGACAAATGCGGCGACCGCCGACAACGCTTCGAGTCTGGGCGGCGTCGGGGCAAATCAATACGTTTTGACGACCGACACGCGGCTTTCAAATTCGCGAGCGCCGACCGGCGCGGCGGGCGGCAGCCTGACCGGAACTTACCCGAACCCGACGATTGCCAACGGCGCCGTCAGAGGCGCGCAGATAGCCGACGGAAGCTTGGGAATGCACGACATTTTCGTTTTCACCGGCTCAGGGTTTGCCGTCGGCAGTCCTCTTCTCATCGCAGCCAATTCCTGCACGCATGCGACCCTCAACTTAACTAACATCTTCGATGTTAATGAAGATGATGTGGTCATCGTTTCGATGAAGGGCAAACCCTCAGGGCTGGTTATCAGCCCGCACACGCTGAATAGCAACGACAACACGAATAATCTTATGGCGTTTGAATTTTGTAATGTCACCAGCACAAATCTGGTTATAGCGCCTACTTCGGTCAACCGCTATATGATTCTGCGTCCCGGCGGCAGCAATCGCTCCGAGCCGGACGAAAATTCTCAGCCGTTGCGGAATATCGTCCTTCCGCCCGCGACTATTATTCCACTGCCTTCAAAGCAGAAGTGAAAAATCGAAACGACAAAATGCTCAAACAAAAGGATAAATATATGAAGAAGATAATAATTTTTGTCGGACTGATTTTAACCTTCACCGTAGGTGCGCGGGCGCAAGTCGCGCAAAACGGAGCTTACGTTCTGGAACAATCGGTCACCGCATCAGGCAGCGGCGCGAGCACGCAAACTGCGGGCGGCAATACGACATTTTCCGTGACCGGAGCTGCCGGGCAGCCAGCCGCC
Organism: Pyrinomonadaceae bacterium; assembly: GCA_036389695.1. GTDB lineage: Bacteria > Acidobacteriota > Blastocatellia > Pyrinomonadales > Pyrinomonadaceae > JALZHR01. The sequence continues at coordinate 1,723 of DASVWG010000358.1, read as the reverse complement.
GGAACGACTTTAAGCGGCTCGCCTTTGACCGTCAAAAGCGGCTTTTTCACGCCCGAGCCTTTTGCTCCGACGGCGGCTTCCGTTTCGATAGCCGGCAGAGTCTTAACGCCCGACGGCATCACCGGATTAAGAAACGCGCGCGTGATTTTAACCGACGCGCATGGAAATGCGCGCACGGCAATTTCCGGCAGTTTCGGTTACTACCGCTTGACGGAAGTCGAGGTCGGACAAGTTTACCTCGTCACAGTCGTCTCGAAACGCTATCAATTCCAGGCGCAGGCTTTAATGCTCCTGGAAGAAATCGGAGAATTGAATTTCGTTGCCGCGCCGTAATATTTTTTGATAATTTTTTACTTTTGAAAGGACGATTTATATTAAAATCGTCCTTCTTTTATTGTTATAATCAAACGCTAATCTTTAGGTTTCTAACCTACAGCGCCGGATGAAAATTTTAAACGGAAATCGTGCAATCTCAAATAAAAAAATTTACGGGCTGTGCGGCGGCGTATTGCTTTTTTTATTTGTTTCGATTCCGGCGGCGCGGGCGCAGTATTATTTCGATAAATGGGACACAAACGCCGGTTTGCCGCAGAATACGGTCGGCGCGATTCGCCAGACGCGCGACGGTTATCTGTGGCTCGCGACGCTCGACGGCTTGGTTCGTTTCGACGGCGTGAAATTCAAGGTTTTCACCGTCGGAAACACCGCCGGATTTAACAACAATCGCTTTCGCCTGCTGCACGAAACGTCCGACGCGGCGCTCTGGATTGGCAGCGAAGAATTCGGCGTGATGCGTTACGCGGGCGGTAAATTCCGCACCTTCACCGAAAATGACGGTTTGCCTGCCAACTCGCCAATCGCTTTTGCCTCCGATGCGGACGGCTCGTTTCTCGTGACAACAATGCCCGGCATCGCCAGATTTGACGGCGAGCGATTTGATAAACTTCCGGTCAATGTTTCAGTAAATACGCGAGCCTGCGAGGCGCGCGGCGGCGGTCTCTGGCTGCTCGACGAAAACGGCTTGCGCCGCGTGCGGGGCGGCGCGATTGACGAAATCAGGCTCAATGCTTCGCCGATTAAAACCGAATACGTTCCGGTTTGTTATGAAGACGAAAGCGGGGCGGTTTGGATTGCCGGAGAATTCGGGAAGATATTCATCGTCGGAAGCGGCGGCGCGACGACGCGGCTTGGCGCGGAAAACAATCTGCCCGCCGGGGCGTCGGTTTTATTTATCGGCGAAGACCGCGAAGGCATATTCTGGCTCGGAACGAACGACGGTTTGCTCAAATTTGAAAACAATCGTTTCGCGCGTTACGGCGCGGAAGACGGGCTTTCGGACAAAAATCTGCTTTCGTTTTACGAAGACCGCGAGGGAAATTTGTGGTTCGGCACGTCGCTCGGCGGCTTGAATCGTTTAAGCCGCCGCGCCATCACGGTTTTGACAATTAAAGACGGGTTGGCGGGCGACAGCGTTTATCCGATTTACGAAGCGCGAGACGGCTCGATTTGGGTCGGCGCGGGCGGCGTCACGCAAATTAAAGACAATCAATTTACGCGCCTGACATTTAAAAAAGACGGCGTTTACGCCGACACGACGGCGATTGCCGAAGACCGCGAAGGACGCCTGTGGCTCGGCACGGCGGGCGGCATCGGATTCTGGCAAAACGGAAAATTTACGGATTATCGCGACAAATTCGCTTTATCGAGCGGAAGCTATACGGTC
>DASVWG010000357.1:0-7389 GCA_036389695.1 Pyrinomonadaceae bacterium | reverse complement strand
ATACGTCAAAACTGCGATTCATCATTCCGCGCTCCTCGTTCCGCATTCCGCATTTTTCTAGTCGCCGTCGACGACCAGCAAAGCGCGCTTTCCGACGCCGAAGCCGCCGCAGAAGGTGAAGATTTCTTCCAATGCTTTGCTGCTTTGCCCGATGCCCTTTTGCGATTGCGTTTTTCCCGGCGCGATGCAGCCCGTGACGTGATGCGGATAATTTCCCTGGTGCATCAAAAGCGCCGCCAGCTTTCCCTGATTGTTATACACGCCGTGATTCAAAACGCGAAACTGCCGGCGCGGCTTGCCGTTTACCTTTTTGGTCGGGCTGTGTTCCATCTCGATTTCAAACTCGCCGGCGGGCAGCGTCACATAACCGCCGCGCCGTTCCAGCGTGTGATAGCTGACCGTTCCCACCACCAGAATGCCGCGTTCGCCCATCGCCGCCTCGCCGTCTTCAGACTTGCTGGAAACAAATACCTTCGTGCGAACCAGATATAAGGTCGGCGTAATAATCTCGTCGGGCATCTTTCAAATTCTCCTGTTTTTATTATATTTAAAAAAGCGGCGAGCCGTAAAAGCCGGACGTAATTTTTACTTTTGCCTCTTGCCTTTTACCTTTTGCCTTTCAATCTTCCTCGTCGTCTTCGTTCGGATTATAAACTTCGTAGCCGCAGTCGTCATCGTAGTAATAACCTTTTTCCTTCTGGTCGCGGCTCCACGAGTTTTGGTCGCCGGTTTCGGGTTTTTCCGGCGGCTCTTTCGACGCTTTGTCGTTTTGCGGCTTCGTTTTTTCGGTCATACTTCGTTTATAATCTCAACAAATCTTAAGTTCAATAAATTTATGAAAACAAGAAAGTATTTTTTAAGCTTCGGACTGGTTTTAGCTTCCGTCGTTTCGACATATTTTGCAACAATATCGACCGCGCAACAAGGCGCGCAGACGCAAACCGTCACCGCCGACAACGAATATCAGGTCGGCGCGATTCTTTATATGCAGAAAGCGGCGGAATATCGCGCGTTGGCTTACCAGGCGTTTAATGTCGCCGGAATGCAGCTCGACGCCGACGAAAAAGAACGAAAAAAACTGCCGAAGGCGGAGCGCCGAAAGCCGCGCGCGGTCGTCGTCGACGTTGACGAAACGGTGCTGGACAATTCGCCCGCGCAAGCCGTGCAGGTCAAAAACCGCCTGCCTTTTATACAGGAAAAATGGACGGCTTGGATAAATATGCGCAAAGCGAAAGCGATTCCCGGCGCGATTGATTTCCTCAATTATGCGAGCCGAAAGGGCGCGCGGATTTTCTATGTCACCAACCGCATCGAAGTCGAAAAACAGCCGACCATCGACAATTTAAAAGCGCTCGGCTTTCCCGACGTTTCCGACGAAACCGTGCTCGTTAAAATCACCGAATCGAGCAAGGAAGCGCGTCGCCAGACAATCCTGCAAAAATACCGCATCGCGCTTTTAATCGGCGATAATCTGGACGATTTATCAAACGTTTTCGAGCGCAAATCAATCGAGGCGCGTTTCTCGGAAGTCGATAAGCTGCGCGAAATGTTCGGGCGCAGATTTATCGTTCTGCCAAACGCGATGTACGGCACGTGGGAAAGCGCGATTTACGAATACGGACGTTTAAGCGAAGCGCAGAAAACGGAAAAACGCGCAAATGCTCTGGAAGGCTATTAAACAAATTTGCCGCCGCTGACAGCGCATTAATATTTCAGCTAAAACTTTATGTTATCGAAAAAGATAATTCCCTTTTGCTTTTTTACCTTTGTCTTTTGCCTCGTTTTGAGCGCGAGCGCGCAAAATCTGACTGTCCGCGAGATTATGCGCGAGCCTTCCATTGCGGGAATGCGTCCCGATTCGGAAAAGCTTTCGCCGGACGGTCGCCGGATTGTTTTTTCATGGAACGCCGAGGGACGAGAGCCGCGCAATCTTTATATCGTCGACGCGGCGGGCGGCGAGCCGCGCATTCTGGTTAATGCCGAACAGAATTTTGAAGCGCGGACGCCGCCGCCCGAAAGCAAGCTGAATTACGGCTTAATCGTGCGCGACGATTTTGTCAAAGCGCGCGAGAAAAATTTGGGAGGCGTCGAGTTTTCGCCCGACTCAAAGCGCATTTTGTTTTTGCAGAACACGGACATTTACGTTCTGGATTTGGAAGCGAAAGACGCGAAGCCGCGCCGCCTCACGCGGACGCAGGGCGGCGAAAGCGCGGCGCGGTGGCTGACCGGCGACAGCATTTTGTATCAATCGGGCGGAAACTTTTACGTTTTGAATCTGAAGGAAACTTCTTTGATTCAAATTACGAAGGAAGCCAATCCGCAGGCTTTCGTCTCGATTTTCAACGTCAACACGACGGAAGACGGACGGCTGGCGGCTTATGTCATTTCCGACGGCTCGAAACAGAAAGTTTTATTTGTGCCGAATTATCTGGACGAATTTACGCAGGCTCCGACGACGCGGCGCGGTTTTACCGAGCAGAAAGTTTTCGTCACGCTTACGGACGGAAGCCGCGAAAAGCCTTTTGAAATAAATTTGCCGCGAGCCGAAGGCGCTTCGTTTATTCGCAGCCTGAAATGGGCGGCTGACGATTCGAGCCTGCTCGTTGACCGCGTCGATAAAGACATGAAGCGGCGACAGCTTTTCTTCGTTCACGACGTCGGCAGCAAAGCCGAGCAGATTATTTTAGTCACGGAAGAAACGGACGCGAAATGGATTGCGCCGCTTTCGCGCATCGCCGAACCGAATCCGAAAGACGACTCGCAGATTCTTTTCGCCTCGGAAAAAGACGGTTTCAATCATCTTTACCTGGCGACGCTCGAACGCGCCAAACCGCAGCCGAATCCGACCGGCGAGATTCGACAGGAGAATCCGACGGACGCGGGATTTACGACGAACGTTTCGATAAAACAATTGACGAAAGGCAACTTCGAAATCGATTGGGCGAAATGGCATTCTAAATCGCAGCAAATAATATACACTTCGACCGAAAAAGGAACGGCGACGCGAAGCTTTTCGGCGATTACAGCCGAAGGAAAAAAAGTTAATGCCTTTGAAGACACTCGAATAAATGAAGTTTCGGGGATGATTGAGTCGCCGCAAATCGCCGCGAAATCGACTTCAAATCTGCCGCAGCTGCTTTATCGGTTTTCCCGTTGGAATCAACCTTTCGAGCTTGTCGCGGAACAGTTTTGTCTTAACTGCTCGGCAACCGAAAACGCTTATGTTCCGATTCAGCTGACAAAAACAACGCCCGAAAAATTCAAGCAAATCATCTGGAGCGCGCCGAAATTCGTCGATATTCCGACGCGCGACGGCAAAATAGCGAAATCGAAAATTTATCTGCCCGACAATTTCGATAAAAAGAAAAAATATCCGATGGTGATTTTCGTGCACGGCGCGGGCTACCTGCAAAACACGATTAACGGCTGGAACAATTATTACCGCGAGTTTATGTTTCACACGATTTTGACGCAAAAAGGCTACGTCGTTCTGGACATCGACTATCGCGGCTCTGCCGGTTACGGGCGCGATTGGCGCACGGACGTTTACGATTTTCTCGGCGGCAAAGACTACGAAGACCACCTGGACGCGATTGATTTCGCCGTCAAAAATTATGCGGTCAACCCGCAGAAAATCGGCGTTTACGGCGGCAGCTACGGCGGCTTTATGGCGGAAATGCTCGTGATGCGCGCGCCGGAAAAAATCGCGGCGGCGGCTGCCCTGCGTCCGGTCGCCGACTGGAAAAATTATTTTGCCTCGTCGCCGGTTTACACCGCCGAGCGTCTGGGTTTTCCCGACAAAAACGCGGAAGCTTATCGACGCTCGTCGCCGATTGCCTACGCCGACAAGCTCCAAAAACCGCTTTTGATTCTGCACGGTCTGGTTGACGACAACGTTCACGCGCAGGATTCGCTCCAGTTAATCGAGAAATTGATTCGGCTGGAAAAAACGTCTTATTTCGAAGCGATGATATACCCGTCGGAAAATCACGGCTTCCAGCGCCCGACAAGCTGGACGGACGAATACGAGCGGATTTTGATGTTTTTTGAAAAGCATCTAAAATAGGAAAGACTTAGCCACCGAAGGACACAGAAAACACAGAGAAAAAATAGAGATTAAAAGAACGTTCTATGTTTAGGCGTGTATTTATGGTTAAATAATTCTCTGTGTTCTGTTTGCCCTCTGCGGCTAAAAAAAATTATGCGAATTTTAATCACCGGCGGCGCGGGCTTTATCGGCTCGCATCTTTGCGAAAGGCTCCTGGCGACGGGCAACGAAGTTATCGCTCTCGACAATTTTTTCACCGGACGAAAAGTAAATCTGGCGCATCTGCTGGACAATAAAAATTTCGAGCTCGTCCGCCACGACGTGACCGAGCCGATTTTGCTCGAAGTCGACCAGATTTACAATATGGCGTGTCCGGCGTCGCCCGTTCATTATCAATACAATCCGGTTAAAACCGTGAAGACGAGCGTGATGGGCGCGATAAATATGCTCGGCTTGGCAAAACGCGTCAACGCGCGGATTTTGCAGGCTTCGACCTCGGAAGTTTACGGCGACCCGCTCATTCACCCGCAAACCGAAGATTATTACGGCAACGTCAACTGCATCGGTCGCCGCTCCTGTTACGACGAAGGCAAGCGCGTCGCCGAGACCTTGATGATGGATTATCACTGGCAGAATAAAGTCGATACGCGCATCGTCCGCATTTTTAACACTTACGGACCGCGAATGCTGGAAAACGACGGTCGCGTCGTCTCTAATTTTATCGTCCAGGCTTTGCGCGGCGAGGAATTGACGATTTACGGCAGCGGCGAGCAGACGCGCTCGTTCTGCTACGTCGATGATTTGGTCGAAGGACTGATTCGCCTGATGAATACCGAGCACGAAACGATTCATATGCCCGTCAATATCGGCAATCCCGGCGAGTTTACGATGAACGAGCTGGCAAATCTGGTCGGCGAAACAATCGGCAGAGAAATCAAAATCAAACGTCTCCCGCTGCCGCAGGACGACCCGAAACAGCGCCAGCCGAACATCGAACGCGCGAAAAATCTGCTAAAATGGCAACCGACGATTCCTCTGGCGGAAGGCTTGAAGAAAACGGTCGCGTATTTTGCGGAAAGAATCAAATCGTAGGAAAATGCTTTTACAGGGAGAAATGTATGAGCCTCGAAAATAGAATGACTGTAGTTGAAGAAGCGGTTATCGAGTTGAAAAAATTAGTTATCAGTCACGACCAGCGGCTTGAAGATTATTACAAGGCGATGGAAGAATCGCGGCGCGATTTTGAGTTTAAAATGAACGCTTTGATTGATTCGCAAATCAGAACCGAAGCGGAAATTAGAGAATTAAGAGAATCTACGAATGATTTGAAAGAAACATCAAAAGACACTTTGGAAAGACTAGACCGTTTAGAAAGAAAGAACGGCAATAAATAAATTTAAGAAAAACACGAATGAAAATTTTAATTACAGGCGGCGCGGGCTTTGTCGGTTCGCATCTCGCCGACAAACTGCATAAAGAAGGCAATGAAATCACGGTTATCGACAATCTTTCGACCGGGCGTTATTCAAACGTCGCGCATCTGGAAGGCGAAGACGGTTTTCGCCTGATTATCGACACGGTTTTAAACGCGAAGCTGATGGAAGAGCTGATTCGCGAATCGGACAGGGTTTTTCATATGGCGAGCGCCGTCGGCGTGCGTTTGATTATGGAACAGCCGGTCAAGACCATCGAAACGATTTTTCACGGCACGGATATTGTTCTCGGCTTTTGCGCGCGCTATCGCAGGCGCGTTTTGATTCCTTCGACCTCGGAAGTTTACGGCAAAGGCACGAGCGTTCCGTTTCGCGAGGAAGACGATATTTTGAAAGGCTCGACCTCGAAACATCGCTGGGCTTACGCCTGCGCTAAAGAATTGGACGAATTTCTCGCCCTGGCGCACTGGAAAGAAAGCCGCCTGCCGGTTTCCGTCATACGTCTTTTTAACACGGTCGGACCGCGCCAGACCGGACAATACGGAATGGTCGTGCCACGCTTTGTGCAGTCGGCGATAAAAGGCGAGCCGATTTCGGTTCACGGCGACGGCACGCAGTCGCGCTGTTTCGGTCACGTTTTGGATGTGGTCGAAGGCTTGACGAAAGCTATCGAAACGCCGGCGTGTTTCGGGCAGGTGATGAATCTCGGAAATAACGAGGAAATCTCTATTAAAGACTTGGCGGAAAAAGCCATCCAGATTACCGGAAGCGCGAGCGAGCTGCAATATATTCCTTACGACGAGGTTTACGGCGAAGGCTTTGAAGATATGCGCCGCCGCGTGCCGAGCCTCGAAAAAGCGCAGCGCCTGATAGGTTATCAGCCAACCCGAACGCTCAATGACATCATCAATGACGTAGCGGAAGAATTTCGCCAGTCGCTGAAATCCGAAACCGCGAACGCGTAAATTTAATGACCTTTGATTTTTGACCTTTGACCTTTGATTTTCTTTAATTTACGAATCGAATCGTAATTTAAATTCCCAAAGGTCAAAAATCAAAAATCAAAGGTCAAAATTAATTTGCGGCTGAATATATTAAGTTTATGAATAAGTTTTTGAGACAATCCGTTTTCCTCGCCTTATTATTTTTTCTGGCGTCAGCCGTTGCTTTCGGGCAGAGCACGGGCGGCGTGAAAGGAAAAGTTCGCGCGGCGCGCGGCGGCGGAATTGCCGACGCGACCGTAACGGCGAGGCAAAAAGGGCAGGACGTCAAAACGGTCACGACCGACTCGAAAGGCGAATTCGTTTTAGACGGTCTGGAAAGTGGTTTTTATAATTTCGTTTTCACTAAAAACGGTTACGGCGCGGGCATGCTCTACAATATCGAAGTCAAAAAAAATAAAATCACAGACCTTCCCGACCGCTTGATTTTAACCATCGACCAGGGCACGCAGGTCATCGTCAAAGGAAGCGTTTTTAATCAGAACGGCGTTAGTTTATACGGCGTCAAGGTCGAGATTGAACGAATCGGCGAAGGCGGCGCGGCAAAAAAAATCGGCTCGGATTATACCAGTCGTTCGGGCGAATTTACTTTTCGCTTTCCCGAAGGCACGGCGAAATTCCGCGTCACGGCTTCCGCCAAAGGCGTTTCGGCAAGCAAAGAAGTCAGCGTAGACAGCGCGGCGATTTATCGTCTGGCGATAACTCTGGATTTATCGAAGGCAAATTAGCCACGAGAAAAGTTAGCCACGAAAGAACACGAAAAACACGAAAGAAAACAAATTAGCCACGAATTACATGAATGGCACGAATGAAAGTTATTTCTCTTATTCGTGCCATTCGTGTAATTCGTGGCTAAATTTTCTTAATTCTTATTTCGTGTTTTTCGTGTTCTTTCGTGGCTAATTCT
>DASVWG010000356.1:0-1728 GCA_036389695.1 Pyrinomonadaceae bacterium | reverse complement strand
GGAATTTGACGAGCTTTATTTCCTGATTGTTCAATTCGCCGACGACTTTCGGTCGCCAATGCTCTTTAATCAAAGCGAATTTTTCGGTTAGATTAACTTTTTCCATCTTTGTTTTCCTCTGTCTTTTAACCTAGACCAAATTTCTGTTGCTGTAGGTCGCTTTTTCAAATTCGCGAATATTTATGGAAATCACCGGCACTTCGGGAAACATCCGTTTCAGTTCGGTCACAATCTGCCGGGAAAGATTCGCTTTTTGCTCGGTCGTGCGTCCTTCCATAATATTGCCGAAAACGTGTATGAAATCAGCCTTCGCCTCGCCGACCGTGTGATATTCGAACGCGCGAATTCGGACTTTGATGTCGCCTTTTTTGAAAAGGCGCGACGCCTGCGCCGTATCGTGAATCCGGCGCAAAATTTCTTCGGGCGAATGGATCTGCAAAACGTTTTCCGAGCAATCAACAACAAAATGCGGCATAACGTAAATTTTTGACAAACGAAAGCGTTAAAAAATCGATTTTAAGCGAAAACCTCAATCACCTTTTCGACGGCTTCCGCGAGCGCGTCGACTTCTTCTCTCGTATTGTAAAAAGCAAATGAAGCGCGCGCCGTCGCCGGAACTTCGAAAAATTTCATCACCGGCTGCGCACAGTGATGACCGGCGCGGACGGCAATGCCCGATTGGTCTAAAATCGTGCCGATGTCGTGCGGGTGAACGCCTTCGACGGTAAACGATAAAACCGACGCTTTTTCTGCGGCTGTTCCGATAATCTTCACGCCTTCGATACTCGATAATTTTTCCGTCGCGTATTCCAGCAGCGCGTGTTCGTGAGCGAAACCGGCGTCTAAATCGACGGAATTCAGATAATCAATCGCCGCGCCCAATCCGATTTGCGAAGCGATGGCGGGCGTTCCGGCTTCAAATTTTTCCGGAATTCCGGCGTAAGTCGTTTTCTCGAAGCTGACCGTGCGAATCATCGAGCCGCCGCCCTGAAACGGCTGCATTTTGTCCAGCAATTCCTTTTTGCCGTAAAGCACGCCGCTGCCGGTCGGCGCAAACATTTTATGACCGGAAAACGTGTAAAAATCGGCGTCCAAATCCTGCACGTCAACGCGAAAATGCGGCACCGCCTGCGCGCCGTCAACCAAAACGGGAACGCCGAATTTATGCGCCGTCGCAATCATCTCCTTGACCGGATTAACCGTGCCGATTGAATTGGCAACGTGCGTCACAGCGACCAGTTTCGTGCGCTCGTTGAGAAGGTTTTCATATTCATCCAGAACAAGCTCGCCTTTGCGGTTCAAAGGAATCACACGCAGGCGCGCGCCTTTTTCCTCGCAGAGCATCTGCCACGGCACGATGTTCGAATGATGTTCCATTCCGCTAATGAGGATTTCGTCGCCTTCTTTAACAAATTTTCTGCCGAACCCATGCATCACCAGATTGACGCCCTCGGTGCAGCCGCGCACGAAAATACACTCGCGCGCTTCCGGCGCGTTGATAAATCTTTTCACCTTTTCGCGCGCGCCTTCGTAGGCGGTCGTCGCAAACTGCGAGAGATAATGCACGCCGCGATGCACGTTGGAATGCTCTTCCTGCAAATATTTCGCCCCGCGCTCAATCACCAGATTCGGCACCTGCGACGAAGCCGCATTGTCCAGATAAGCCAAAGGTTTGCCGTTCACCGTCTGCGACAGAACGGGAAAATCTTTCCGAATTTTTTCAACGTC
>DASVWG010000355.1:0-3160 GCA_036389695.1 Pyrinomonadaceae bacterium | reverse complement strand
CCGGCGATTCTGCGCGGCGACGGAGCGCGGTAACTGATAGTTGATAACTGATAACTGATAGTTGATAACTGATAACTGATAGTTGTTTTGCTTTCACTATCAGTTATCAGTTATCAGTTATCAACTAATTTTATGAATGTTCAGGAATACAACAGCGCGGCTTGGGACAGAGAGGTCGAAAAAGGAACTGACTGGAGCATTCCGGTCAGCGCCGAGCAGATTGAAGAAGCAAGGCGCGGGAATTGGAGCGTTATTTTGACGCCGGTGAAAGCCGTTCCGCGCGAATGGTTTGGCGACGTAAAAGGCAGAGACGTTTTGTGTCTGGCTTCGGGCGGCGGTCAGCAGGCGCCGATTCTGGCGGCGGCGGGCGCGAATGTGACGGTTTTTGATAATTCGCCAAAACAGCTTGCGCAAGACCGTTTTGTCGCCGAAAGAGACAATTTGAATTTGCGCATCGAAAGGGGCGACACGGCTGATTTGTCGCGGTTTGCGGATGGAAGTTTCGACCTTATTTTTCATCCTTGTTCGAATTGTTTTATGCCAAAGCTCGAACCTATCTGGCGCGAATGTTTTCGCGTTTTGCGGCGCGGCGGCTCGCTTCTGGTCGGTTTTACGAAGCCGGAAGTTTTTATTTTCGACGCGAAAGCGCAGGACGAAGAAGGCGTTTTGCGCGTCCGTCACCGGCTTCCGTATTCGGATTTGGAATCAATCGGCGAAGACGAGCGCCGCGAGATTCTGGAAAGCGGGCGACCTTTGGAATTCAGCCACACGCTCGAAGAACAAATCGGCGGGCAGATCGCGGCGGGCTTTGTCGTGACGGGCTTTTACGAAGATTACTGGCACGACGAAAACAATTTATTTAATAAATATATGCCCGCATTTGTCGGGATGAAATCAATCAAGCCCTTAGAAAATTTTGAATTATGAGTTTTGAATTTTGAATGATTTTTTTAACTCAAAATTCAAAACTTAAAACTCATAATTTAACCTGATGTCGAGCATTGCCGAAAACGTCAAAATCGCCGCGCAAATTTTGCACGAAAGCGGCATCAGCGAACCGCGCCGCGAAGCTAATTCTCTGATGGCTTTCGCGCTGCGGAAAGACAAAGCTTTTCTCATCGCTCATCCCGAATACGAGCTTTCGCGCGAGGAACAAAGGCGCTTTCAGCAGTTTTTGCGACGGCGCGCCGGGCGCGAGCCTTTTCAACATATTACGGGCAAGCAGGAATTTTTCGGACTGGATTTCATCGTCACCAGAGACGTTTTGATTCCGCGACCGGAAACCGAATTGATTGTCGAAAACGCGATTGAGATTTTGCGCGACAAGGAAAATCCCGTGTTTGGCGAAGTCGGCGTCGGTTCGGGCTGTATTTCCGTTTCGATTCTGCACGAAGTAAAAACGGCGACGGCGCTCGGCTTGGAAATTTCGGAAAAAGCGATTGAAATCGCGCGGCTGAACGCGGAAAACAATCAAGTTTCAAAACGTCTGAACTTGAAAATTTCGGACGTTTTCGCCGCGCTGCAAAATGAGAAATTCGATTTAATCGTTTCCAATCCGCCGTATATTTCGCGTGCGGATATTGAAACTTTGCAGCCGGAAGTCAAAAATTACGACCCGCCGGAGGCTTTGACCGACGGCGCTGACGGGCTTTCAATCATCGAAGAAATCATCCGCGAAGCGCCGCGATTTTTAAAACCCGAAGGCTTTCTGCTTTTGGAAATCGGAATTAATCAGGCGGACAAAGTGCGCGAAATGTTGCGGGCGGAAACGTGGCAAAGCGTGGAAATTCTGCCCGATTTGCAGGGCATCCCGCGAACGGTCAAAGCGCGGCGCAAAAACGTTTGAATTATTAAAATATATTGTTCATAACAAAGAATTTCTGTTATATTTAATGTATCCAATTTTGACGAATTTTTCAGCAGTTAAATGAATACATCTATTTGAGAGGAATTTAACACTATGACAAACGAAAGAGAAGAAGAAACCAGCGCCACCACGAAATTAACTTATTTGCTTGTCGGCGGCGGCATCGGCGCGCTTATCGCCTTGCTTTTTGCTCCGAAATCCGGTCACGAATTGCGCGGCGACATCGCCGACGTGACGCGCAAAGGCTTGGAAAAAGGCAAAGAAACCGCGACGCAATTGCAGGAACGCGCCGGCGAATATTACGAAGTGACGCGCGACAAAGCCGGCGAGCTTTATTCGGCGGCGCAGGAAAAAGCGGGCGAATTGAGCGAGCGAGCCAGAGGCGCGGTGGCGCAGACGACCAACCCGCTTTCCGCCGCGCTCGAAGCGGGAAAACAAGCGTATAGCGAAGAAAAACGCCGCACCGACACCTCGACCGTGCCCGAGCGCCCGACTTATCCGGTCGAGGGCAAAAGCTTGAACGCGCCGAAAACAGACGAACAAACGGAAGGCTAGACGGAAGCCGAGCGCCGAACACAGAAAAATTAAACTATGAACGCAAGCGAACCACAGTTTTGGATGATGATTGCGTCAATCGTGATTGCGATTTGCTTTTTCGCAATGGCGGTTGCGCTGCTTTGGATTGCGATGACTGTCAGAAAAGTTATCGGCACGGTCAAACGCGTGGAAGAAAAGGTTGAGCCGATACTGAATCAAATCAATCCTTTGATGACGAAGGTCAACGCCATCGGCGAGCAAGGTCGCCAGATTTCCGTGCAGCTCACGGAAGTTTCGAATCATCTTTCGAGCGCCTCGAAAAACTTTTCCGAATCGACCGCGCTGATAAAACAGGAAGTTGCCGAGCTGAAACTTCTGGTCGGGCAGACGGCAATCGTCGCGAAAGATAAAGTCGAGCTGGTCAGCAAAACCATCGACCGGACGCAGATGCAGGTCGCTTCGACGACGGATTTCATCCAGCATAAAGTCATCGAGCCGGCGCGCGAAATCGCCGCGATTATGGCTGGCTTTCGCAAAGGTCTGGAAGTTCTGCTCGCGCCCGCGCCGAAACAAATCGACCGCGTTTATATGGACGACGAGATGTTTATCGGTTAATTTAAATTTCAAATTAGGAACGAATCGGACGATTGCAGAATCGTCCTTTTTAATTTTACGGATTTGAGCGGATAAAAGAGGCAGAAGCCCGCGCGTCAGCAAGGGCGGAATTTGATTGATGAGTTGAGATTTGAGATTGAA
>DASVWG010000354.1:0-4664 GCA_036389695.1 Pyrinomonadaceae bacterium | reverse complement strand
AGTGCAAAATGCAAAATGAAGAAACTGATTCTATTTTGCGTTTTGCACTTTGAATTTTGCGTTTTCTCCGCCCTTGCTGACGCGCGGGCTTCTGCTTCTTTTATCCTTATTTACTTATGCTGAGACGAAAAATCGTCTTTTTTCTTTTCATCTTTGCTTGCCTGACGCCGTATGTTTCGCCGCCGATTGCGCTGGCTTTAGGCTTGTTTCTCGCTTTTACCGCCGGCAACCCGTTTCCCGAACAAACCGGAAAGACCACAAAAATTCTTTTGCAGACGTCCGTCGTGCTGCTCGGTTTCGGAATGAATCTGGAAGCGGTCGTCAAAGCCGGAAAAGACGGCATTTTGTTTACGATTGTGACGATTTTCGGGACGCTCGCGCTCGGGCATCTGCTCGGCAGATTTTTAAAGGTTGAAGACAAAACGTCCGCTTTGATTTCGTCGGGCACGGCGATTTGCGGCGGCAGCGCGATTGCGGCGGTCGCGCCCGCCATTGAAGCCGATTCGGAAGAAATTTCCGTATCCTTAGGAACGGTTTTCATTTTAAATTCCGTCGGACTTTTCGTTTTTCCAATCATCGGACGCGCCTTGAATCTAACCGAAAATCAATTCGGCATCTGGGCGGCGATTGCGATTCACGATACGAGCTCGGTCGTCGGCGCGGCGTCGCGTTACGGCGCGGAAGCCTTGCAGATTGCGACGACCGTCAAGCTCGCCCGCGCTTTATGGATTGCGCCGATTGCGCTTTTTTTCGCTTTCTCGTATCGCCAGAAAAACGCGCGGAAGAAAACAAAAGCGGCGATTCCGTGGTTTATCTTTTTCTTTTTGCTGGCAACCGTCGCGAGAACTTACGCGCCGGATTTCATTCTGCCGAGCCTGTTCGATGCGCCCGTCAGGCTGGCGAAAACCGGCTTGACCGTGACGCTTTTTCTCATCGGCGCTTCGCTTTCGCGCGCCGTTTTGCGAAACGTCGGCATCAAACCGCTGGTGCAGGGAATTTTGCTCTGGATTGTAATTTCGCTCGTTTCGCTGTGGGCGGTCATACAAATTTTGTAAAATTATTGAACTTAAACAAATTATCGCTCATAATAAGCATCAAAACGTTTAACTTTAAATAAATGAAGTAATATTGTCTGCGATTATTAGTTCCGTCTGTGTTTTTCGGCGGCTGCTTTATCGACCGGAACTCGTCGCCGCAATAATGCGCTGAAGTTCTGTATTGTCGGAAATGCCGTGACGCGGAAAAAGTCCGGCTCAAAGGAACACATCGACGAAAATCGAAAATAATTTTCGCCTATCAAAATGGAAAAAGACAAATTCGAACAATCACAAAAAATTCCGCTTCCGCCGCGCGAACCGAAAGGCGTTATTAATCCGCGCACGCTGCGCAATATCGCTTTCGGCGTGATTACGTTCTCGCTCGTCGTCTGCACGGTTTTGTGCATTCTGGCAATCTGGAAATTCACCGAATCGGACGCCGTCTGGCGCGCGATTGCCACGTTTGTCGTCGTCAGCGTCGCCATCGGCATTCTCACTTTCGTCAACGAAAAACTCGGCTGATTCGACAACCTAAATGTAAAACGTTTATTAAATGCAAAACGCAAAATGCAAAATGCAAAATATTCGGATTTAAGATTCAGAATTTAAATTAATTCAGCCTTCCATTTTGCACTTTGCATTTTGCATTTTGCATTGATATAAGTTTTGCATTTTTCGACGCTTGCTTCACCGTCCATTGAATTAGTAAAATAAAAGTTTCTGCCCTAGCTAGAATTTTCATCCGTGAAAGGCGGAAATCTTTATTTTACAAATGAGCATTAACAAAATCACCGTTCGCGGCGCGCGCCAGCATAACTTAAAAAACATCAACGTCGAGATTCCGCGCAACAAATTAACCGTTGTCACGGGCTTGAGCGGTTCGGGCAAATCCTCGCTCGCCTTCGATACGATTTACGCCGAAGGTCAGCGTCGCTACGTCGAATCGCTGTCGGCTTACGCGCGCCAGTTTTTAGACCAACTGGAAAAACCCGACGTCGATTCGGTCGAAGGTCTTTCGCCCGCGATTTCGATTGAGCAGAAAACGGTTTCGCGCAGCCCGCGCTCGACCGTCGGAACGGTGACGGAGATTTATGATTATCTTCGGCTTTTGTTTTCATCAATCGGGCAGCCGCATTGTCACCTGTGCGGCGCGCCGATTACGCGGCAGTCGGTCGAGCAAATCACGAGCGGAATTTTGAATCTGCCGGAAGGCGAGCGCGTGATGATTCTCGCGCCGCTCGTGCGCGGGCGCAAGGGCGAATTTAAAAAGGAACTCGAAAAACTCAATAAAGACGGCTTTTTGCGCGCCCGCATCGACGGCGAAATGCGCCAGCTCGACGAAGAAATCCGCCTCGACAAACGCAAAAATCACACGATTGAAGTTGTTGTTGACCGCTTGTTAATTAAAGAAGGCGTCAGAGAACGCTTGACCGAATCGGTCAAAACGGCTTTGAAATTAACCGGCGGCGCGGTTTTGATTTCGATTATCGACGGCGAGGAAAAGCTCTATTCCGAGAAAATGGCGTGCGTCAATTGCGGCGTCAATATTCCGACTTTAGAGCCGCGCTCGTTTTCCTTTAATTCGAATTACGGCGCTTGCCGCAAATGTCAGGGCTTGGGAACGGTGATGCAGATTGACCCTTCGAAAATCATTCCGGACGCGAATCAGCCCGCCGGACGAGTGAAATTTTTAGGCGAAGCCGACAAATCCGGCGCGCGCTTTTTGCAGTCGGCTTTAAAGGCGATTATCGAAAAATTCACCGGCGAAGATAAACTGACGCCGCCCGGCGAAGACGCGTCTTTCATCGGGAAAATCAAATCGAAATTTACCGGCAAAAAGAAAAAAGACGAAACGATAGATTTGCTCGAAACCTCTTTTATCGACTTGCCGAAAGAAATTCAGGACGCTTTTTTTTACGGCACGAACCGGCGTTTGACTTTTTCGCAGGGCGGCTATAAATACGAATCCGAGTGGAAAGGCGCAGTGCGCGCGATGCACGAGCGGATGGAAAACCCGCCGTCGGAAAAAGTGCGGCTCGAACTGGAAGAGCTCGTCTCGCCCGTCACTTGTCCGGAATGTCACGGTAAACGCTTGCAGCCGGAATCTTTGGCGGTCAAAGTCGGCGGCTTGGGAATTGCCGATTACACGAATCTGACGATTGAAGCGGCGATTGAGCGCATCAGAGAAATTTCGCTCAGCAGCCGCGAAGAAAAAATTGCCGGTCTGGTTTTAAAGGAAATCAAAGACCGTCTCGGATTTTTGCAAGCCGTCGGCTTGGGTTATCTGACTCTGGAGAGACCTTCGGCGACCTTGAGCGGCGGCGAAGGTCAGCGCATACGGCTCGCGACGCAAATCGGCTCGCAATTGCGCGGCGTTCTTTATGTTCTGGACGAGCCTTCCATCGGCTTGCACCCGCGCGACAATCAGAAACTTTTGGAAACTCTGCACGAGCTGCGCGATTTGGGCAACACGGTTCTGGTCGTCGAGCACGACGAGGAAACGATTGAAAAAGCCGATTACGTCGTCGATTTAGGTCCCGGCGCGGGCACGCACGGCGGCGAAGTCATCGCCGAAGGAACGCCCGCCGACATCGAGAAAAATGCGGCTTCGATTACCGGACAATATCTTTCCAAAAAGCTCGAAATCGAAATTCCCGAATTGCGGCGTCTGCCGAACGGCAAAGGCATCACCGTCAAAGGCGCGCGGGCGCACAATCTGAAAAACATCGACGTGCGTTTTCCGCTCGGCGTTTTCACGGTCGTCACGGGCGTTTCCGGTTCCGGGAAATCCACGCTCGTCGAAGACATTCTTTACCCGGCGCTGGCGCGTCACGTTTACGGCTCTTTGGTCGAGCCGCTCGAACACGACGAAATCGAAGGTTTAGAATTGGTCGATAAAGTCATCGAAATCGACCAGACGCCGATCGGCAGAACGCCGCGCTCGAATCCGGCGACTTACACGGGGCTTTTCACGCCGATACGCGAGCTTTACGCGATGCTGCCCGAATCGCGCGAACGCGGCTACAAAGCCGGACGTTTTTCGTTTAACGTTAAAGGCGGGCGCTGCGAAGCCTGCGACGGCGACGGTATGAAGCGCATCGAGATGAATTTTCTGCCCGACGTCTACGTCCTCTGCGACGTCTGTCGCGGCGCGCGCTACAACCGCGAAACGCTGGCGGTCAAATACAAAGGTCTCTCGATTGCTGATTTGCTTGATACGACAATCGAAGACGCTCTGCCGATTCTCGAAAACATTCCGCAAATCAAACAAAAACTGCAAACTCTGCTCGACGTCGGTCTCGGCTACATCAAAATCGGTCAATCTTCGACGACGCTTTCGGGCGGCGAAGCGCAGCGCATCAAGCTCGCCAAAGAATTATCAAAACGCGCGACCGGAAAAACGATTTACATTCTCGACGAACCGACCACCGGCTTGCATTTCGCCGACGTTCACAAATTATTGGACGTTTTGCAAAGACTCGTTGACACGGGCAACACCGTCATCGTCATCGAACACAATCTCGACGTCATAAAATCAGCGGATTACGTCATCGATTTAGGACCCGAAGGCGGCGAAGGCGGCGGCAAACTCGTCGCCGTCGGAACGCCCGAAGAAATTGTCGCCGT
>DASVWG010000353.1:0-3877 GCA_036389695.1 Pyrinomonadaceae bacterium | reverse complement strand
ATTTACCGGGATTCATTTCGGAATCACGGAAGACAAGCCCGCACCGGCGGATTTCGATGGCGACGGAAAAGCTGATTTGGTTGTGTTCAGACCATCATCAGGAACGTGGTATTTATTGAGAACAACGGCTGGCTTTACCGGTTTTCAATTCGGAACGAGCGGTGACGTCCCAACTCCAAATGCCTTTGTGAGATGAATCGGTTTTTACTTATAAATAAAAAGGCTTCCTTCTAAATTGAAGGAAGCCGAGACTGGCGTTATCCAACCGTCAACTCAAAAACATATGCACAAACTACATTCCCGACACAGGGTCTTCCTGCTGATGATTGCGCTGGGATTAGCCGCTGTTCCGTTTTTTAACAGCCTTTGCGGAAAATGGAGCGGGATTTCCATCAAGCTGCCGCAAACCGAATCAGGAAGTTTGATGTATGTGGATGCTAAAACCGGAAATGAAATGCCGTTCGGCGGCGGCAGCGGTCCCGACGGCGAGACTCTCCCCGGCAGCGGCATCAAAGAAATAAAGAATGTGGATTTACAAGGATTCAGCCTGCGCAGGGCTGATTTCGAAAGCATCAATATCACTAATTCAGATTTCAGTGAAGCGGATTTGAAAGGCGGAAACTTTTCTCGAGCGGTCGTCTTTTATTCGAGTTTTATTAAATCCGACCTTTCACAAGCCGATTTTACTAATGCGATAATCGAAGGCTCAGACCTGACCGAAGCTAAACTTAACAACGCTAAATTTATTCGCGCTAATATGACGCATACCGATTTCAGCCATGCGTCGATGATAAATGCCGACCTGACGGACGCTAATTTAAGCGATGCAAGGCTGGAAACATCCGTCGGTTTAAGCTACGAGCAGCTTAAAAGAGCCGTCATCAATGAATTTACTTCTTTACCGCCGCTCCTCGAATCAAAACGGGCGGCTTTAATTGAACGGTCTCGCCAACGGGCTAAAGAGCTAAGAAAGGAAATGTCGGAAGAAGAGTTGGAGAGATATTTCAGTCCATTTAATTTTCTGGACTGAGAAGCGGGACGAGGCAATCGAATCTCTCATCCTGATTCAGCGGCGGATTGTTTTCGGTTTCCGAAAATTTGACTTGATAACGACTAAGGAATAAGCTAGTCCAGCCCTTTCCAAGCTTTAAAATATCCTGAGGACACAATTTAATATGTTAATTTCTTTTTTCTCACGCAAAGTCGCCTTTAGCGTGACGATTTTGCTGATTACCGTTTTCTGCGCTCACAACCTGTATGCCCAAAAGACCGACAATGCAGCTGTCCTGCGCGGCAGGGAAACATACAACCAGATTAAAGCGTTCGCGCTGACGGGCGGCGCGGCTGATGTTTCAGGACTTGTTTTAAAGCGCGACCGCGCGGTTATAACCTTTAACGGCACTTTCTATTTCGCGGCTCCGGTCGGCGGGAAAGTGACGGGCGCTGTTTTTATCGGGCAGGGCACTTTCCGCGTCGAAGCGCCGCCGAGCGACTTTGAAAAAAACAATATGAAACGCCTGCTCGGAGCCGATGTCATGGAGTCTGATTTCAAAACGGCGGTTTTAAGATTCACCGACGATACTTTCGACCTCATCGCTCAGAATAAGCGTGCGGGCGACGCCGCGACGGCAAATGCGCCGGCGCAAAAACTGGCGTCCGAATCCGAGCCGCGCCTGCTGAAGGAAACCGGCGCGAACATTTCCGCCAGATTGGCTCTCTCGCTTCTCAACGCTGAAAATCCGGGTTTGTTTTTCGCGACTTTCGACGGCGGAAAACGCGAGCGATTCAGCTACGTTTTTGACCCGCAGACGCGCATCCCGACCGCTTTTTTCGGCATTAACGGCGGCGAAAAAGGACTTGTTTTTTCTTATAAATCGTCAATCTACAGCAACGAAATCTGGATGGCTTTCTTCGCTCTGGAAGATTACGCGCGCGGCGTTGTTTTCTACTCGGATTTAAATGATTTGGTCGACGTCACGCACTACGAGATGGACGCCGATTTGCGCGAGCCGAGGAAAAAGCTCGGTCTGCGGGCGAAAACCAGTATGCAGACCAGATTTCCGAATTTGCGAGCCGTCACCTTTACCCTCGGCGAGTCGCTCGGCGAATTCGAAGACCAGCGGCTGAAAAAACAAATGCGCCTGAAATCCGTTCGCTCAGGTTCGGAACAGCTCGAAGCCGTACAGGAAGACTGGGAAGGCGGATTCACCGTCTTTCTGCCGGAGGCGGTCGCCAGCAGCGCCGGCGGGCAGCAAATCGATTTGGAATTCGAGCTTGAGGGCGATTTTATCCAGCAGCCCGAAGGGGCGAATGCGTCGGCAGAAATAGCATTGGCGGATTGTCATTACCCGCGTTCGAACGAAAGCTGGTACCCGCGGCACGGCTATCTGGATAGAGCGACGTTCGATTTAACCTTCAGGCATTCCAAAAAGCTGAAGGTGGCGACGGTCGGCGTCAGGCAGAGCGAGCAGCCGGACGCGACGGAGAAAGATACTGTCGTGACCAAATACAGCATGACCCATCCGGTCGCGCTGGTCACTTTCGCGCTCGGACCGTTTCAGCGATTCAGCGAGACGATAAAATGGGACGACGGCAGCAAGCCGACGCCCATCGAATTTAACTCGCTGACCAGTTTTCCCATCAAAGAAGATTTTATTTTAGCCGAGCTGAATAACTCGGTGCGCTACTTCTATAAGCTTTTCGGTCAATATCCTTACGACAGCTACGGGGCGACTTTTCACCCGTATGCTTTCGGTCAGGGATTTCCTTCGATGCTGCTGATTCCCGCGACGGACAGAGCTAATAAATACACTTACTCCTTTATTTCCCACGAAACGGCGCACCAGTGGTGGGGCAATATCGTCGCCTGGCGGTCTTACCGCGACCAATGGCTGAGCGAGGGTTTCGCCGAATATTCGGGCGTTCTTTACACGGCTTTGAGAAAAAACCCGGACGCTGCCGGAAACTTAATCAACGAGATGAGGCAATCTTTAAAAGAACCGCCGCAAACCATCTCCGGTCCGGGAAAGGGCAGGCTCGTCGATGTCGGTCCGCTTATTCTGGGACATCGTCTGAGTACGAGAAAAACCGCCGACGCGTATCAAGTCCTGATTTATAACAAGGGCGCACTGGTTTTGAGGATGATTCATTTTCTGATGACCGACCCGGCGACCGGCGACGGGCAGCCGTTCTTTAATATGATGAAGGATTTTGTCGAGCGCCACAGAAATAAAGTGGCTTCGACCGACGATTTTCGTAAAGTCGCCAACGAGCATTTTGCCAAAAGCCCGGTGGCGAAACGGTTTCAGTTGACCGACATGAACTGGTTTTTCCGCCAATGGGTGCATCAAACCGAACTGCCCGCCTATCGCCTGGAGCACAAAATCGAAAATCAGCCGGACGGCTCGGTTTTGCTCACCGGAAACGTGATTCAGGAAAACGTGCCGGAACAATGGTTTATGCCGCTGCCGATTTTCATCACGCTGGGCGAAAACAAACGCGGCGCTATCGTCGTCGGCGCTCTAGGACCGAAGACTCCTTTTAAAATAAAGCTCCCCGCCGCGCCGCAAAAGGTCGAGCTCGACCCGCAAAAATGGGTGCTTTCGGAGAAAACCACAACGAATTGAAATTTCGGCGGCAGGCGTGGTAAAGGTAATAATATTTGTCCCGAAATCTTAATCTTATAAAGAGCTGCAATAAATGAAAAAATTACAATATTTACTTCTCATCTCCGGTTTGCTTATTTCCGGCATAAAATCCGTCCCGGCTTTTACAAATACGCCAAGCCTTTCCTTCTTACGGCTTAATTCAGGAATCGCGAAAGAATTACGCATCGACGGCGTCGATGAGTTGTTAAAAGCTGGTTGGGAATTATACA
>DASVWG010000352.1:0-5117 GCA_036389695.1 Pyrinomonadaceae bacterium | reverse complement strand
GATTCGGCGCGTCGCAGCTATACGCAAACCGTCGAGCTGTGGGCAAGCCGCGTCAATCCGGCTTTAACTCATTGGGTTGGAAAAGGAAAAATCTCGCCGCAGGAAGCCGAACGTATCAAAGCGCTTTCGCCGACGGCGCAGGTGGCGGAAGTTTTGCGCCTTGAAGAACAGGGAATCTATTTCAGCAAGGATTTATCGAAATCTATTTTATATTCGGTCGCCGCGCCCGGCACGTCGCAGCATCTTTCGCTGCTCGCGCTCGACGTCGAACAATTTGCCAATCCGAACGTGCGCGAAATTTTAGCGCGGCACGGCTGGTTTCAAACGGTGCAGAGCGATTTGCCGCATTTTACATATCTCGGTTTGAAAGAAACGGAACTGCCTGCCAGCGGATTGAAGGCGGTTTTTTTCAACGGACAAAAATTCTGGATACCGAATCTGAAAGCGCGGATTGATAAAAACTAATAAAAAAAAGTCAGTGGCTGATTTTGCTTGCCACTGACTTTTTCCTTAAAAACAGATTTCAGCTTCGTCAGGAGCAAAATATTTATGGCAAAAGATTGATTTTAGATTCCGAAGCTCCGTAGGAATGGCATTATTCTCTTTAATATATTGAAACCTACTGTTTCTACGGAACTTCGGAACATGTTTTGTTCTACCGAACTAACTTGGCTAATTGTTTTCTACGAAAAAAGGAAACAATTTAGCGATTTTGCCGATAACTAAAACAGATAAGTAATAATTATGAAAGACGCTAGTGAAAATACAGCTACGGCATTTACTCCTGTCTCCTTAAGGAAAACGGGTGTAGAAACGGTCAACAAAAATGCAAAACATGAAATTTTTCAACTAAAAGAACTCACTAAAACAAATGGTGACATTCACTCGAAGAAAGATTTACTCTCTCCTTCTCAGATTAGTAAGACAAAATTAGAGAGAGAATTACAGCGCAATCTCCGCATCAAAAGAGAAGTCAAAATACTCGCTAACTTAACTGATAAAGAACGGCTTATAATTGAAGAAGCATTAAAAATTCTAGAAGAAAAGCAAAGTGTTTGGTTAACCTACTTATTCAAGTATGCCTCTTCCGTTCGAGGAGATGAGATAGCCAGAGACTATAACGACTCGAAAAGAAGTTTTGAGATTAAAGGCAAAGCTTGGTATGAAGTGTGGAATGAACAGGGAAAGAAAATTTATTTAACAATCAATGATTCTTTACCTGATTTTTTTAGGGACTGGATCGATAAGCTAGGAAAGCGAAGAAAGGATTTGAAAGCAAACTAGAAAGAAAATTTAAAATTCGTAAAAATCAACTTGACTTCTACTATAGTAGAGATATATAAAGTGTATGGTCGACAAAACCTACACTTTTTTGTTTTTTAGAAGATTATTGATTATCGGTAGTCATCACAAATATAACCTACCGCAAAGTTAAAAGGGTCAGCAAACGCCTGCCGGTTCTACGCAGTTCGCTACTCTCTCATGCGGTTATTATCTTGAATTAAAACAACCGGCTAGGAGAAAACTTATGAAAATTACAAAAACAATAATTAGTAGTATTGTTCTGACGTTGTTATTAGGACTAAGCTACCAGATAAAAGCTGAATGGCGATTCATTAATTCAAATGTTGCTCATCAATCTCAAAAGGAAAATTGGAGTTGCGGACCGACGACCATTGCAATGTGGGCTGGTTCTATTCGTCGCGCCAGCCTCAATCCGCTGACCATTGCAGACAACTGCTGTGGTCGAGACGGGACTACGATTCCTGAATTTATGAAAGGCATGTTTAATAATACGCCATATGGTTATGTTTTTTCAGAGTGGGAATATAGTGACCCGGAAGCAGCCGTTAAAGGAGTTATGTGGTCTGTTGCCCGCTTTGGCGAACCGGTCGCCGTCGCCGGCGGCAGCGGCACGCACTACATATTAATACGTGGAGGTCGGGCAGACTATAACCCATATACGAATTACAATGAAAACAACCATATTCGCGGAGTTTATGTTAATGATTCAACTGAAGGGTCTCCGCATTATTCAGCTCCGGTTAGCGGAATGTATAGGGGGCAAGAATACCCGCCCGAGAAATTAATGCGGTACTGGACGAAAATTGGTTATCCTTGGGATAAAAAACATCGGTCCATCGAGCGCGGAACTTATAAAGCTTGGGACAAGCAAGGAAAAACCTACGAAAACAATAATGTATTTACTAACTTTTAACGCAAAAACAATAGGTGTTTAAAAGCTACCTTTGGACAGCGATGAATAAATTTACAACTACCGGTAATATTGTTCTTTTATGCATCGCTGTCTTTCTTACCTCAGCTTTAAACAATAGCTGTAAGACTGACTCAAACGTTCAAAATCAAATTGTCAAGGACAATAAATCTCCGGCTAAAAGTCATGAAGTTTCATCTCTTCAGAGTTCCAAAGTCGAACATCTGCCCCACGATGTAACCGTATGGGCAAATAATCATTTTTCAGCAAAAGAGGAAACTACATCAAATACATCTCAGGAAAACGACACTGATTTAATTATCCTACCCGCAATGCCTTTAGTTTTTGAAAAAATTATTGAGTTCGAGGTAATTCCCATCCCCAAGAACCGTAGAATCGCAGGTTATGAAGAGATGGAATCGCCTTCGTTTCACGCAATAGTTCTTTTACGCGACAAGCAGAAGGATTTGTACCAAGCTGTTATTGAATCGTTTGACAACAAGACCTTCTCGGTGCAGTCAATTGGTCCTTTATTGGACAATAGAACTGAAAAACTCAATCTGCCGCTTCGAAAGCGAAAACTGAAAGCCTGTCCACCTTCGCATCTTACTAAAATAAAAGTTAAAAATTCTCAGGAATCATTAACCTACCAAAACGGAAAACCAGTACTGATTCCATATCCGTATTCTATGAACCAGATATTTTATCAATTCGGCGACGACCGTTCGACTGCATTATTTCAGAGTATTCATACTGGACGTATATACCAGAATTTCGGCGAAGTTTTGGATGAGGCTGAGGCTAATTGGAAAAGATTTAACAGCGCTTTATCTCATTAAGGTCTTTGCACAAATATTCGGTTGAAATGAATAAAATCAACTATTTATCCAATCACTTTTGAATATTTGTGTAAAGACCCTAATTTATAGCTTGGGCTTTGTCTTCTCCCGTCTTTTCTTATTTTTGTTCATAGCCTTTTCTTCCATTACTGGCTGACCAGATTTACCGGCGCGGGATAACCTTTGCCTTGAAGCTGAGCAAGCTGGAAAGTGACTTCCTTTTTGCCCTTTACATTTCTGGTGACCGCGCCGCCGTTTGAATTCGCGTTTTTATTTTTATTATTTGCCGATTTTGTGTCGGAATTCGCGTTGCTGTTTGAATTCGCGTTGCCGTCAACCGGATTTCCTTGCGCGTCGGACGCCATCTGGTGCAAGCCGCTGAGGATATTTTCGCGGTCTTTTGCGTCGAGGCTTTCGAGCGAGACGCCGTAAGCTTCGAGCACGCGGCGCAGATTTTCTTCCGTGTTCGTGTCGCGTTCGTAAACGTCGCGGTAGATTTTCAAAACGCCGTTTTCGATGACGATGGTTTCATATCGAAGCTCGACCTGCACCGGAGTTTTAAGCTTGACGTCTTTGGTTTGCGTTTTTTGTTTTTCGTAATTGGCGACGTCCTGCGCCGTCAGCTCGGTGCCGGTCAGTTTGGCGAGTTCCAGCGCGAAATCTTTAACCTGCGAATTGGTCAAGCCGACGCAGCCGTGCGACGCGAAATTGCCGAGCCGCGCCGGAGATTTTCCGCCGTGTATCAGCGACGGCAAGCCGATGGGAATTTTAATCGGTCCCAGCGGATTCAGCTTGCTTCCGGCTTCGACTTTTTCGCCCGCTTTTATTTTGCCTTTCACCCAAGGCTCGTCCGGCGGCGTCCAGGTCGGATTAAAAATAATACTGTTTGCCTTGCGCACGCCTTTCGGCAGAGGAAATTCCGGGTAACCGATGCCGACTTTGTAAGTTTTGACGAGTTTTCCGTCCTGAAAAACGTCCATCCGGTATGCCGGAGCATTGACGACAATGCGCGAGTCGGTCGGCAGCGCGTTCGGTTTCGCCGCCGAAGCCGTGTTATTTGCTCCCGTGCCGCTTTCGTCGCCTTCCCAGCGCTGGCGCACTAATTCAAAAAATTTATTGGCTTTTTCTTCGCCGAGCAACTGGCGGATTTCATTATTGGCGCGCTCGGTTTCGGCGCGCGTCGAGCCGGAATGATTATCGGTTTCGTCGTCGCTCAGGTTCTTGACGGATTCGCCCGAAAGCTGTTTTAATTTCTGGATTTGCTCGTCCGAGAGTTGGAGATTCGTCTTTAAATCATTAGCAAACTGCTCGTCGCTGAACATCGCGTCCAGAACCGGCAGAGTAACCGGCATCGCCAGCGCGACTTCCTTATTTTCCGGCGGTTTGGCGGCGTTCGTATTCGTCGCGACGGTCGTATTCTGCGCGTTGGTGTTGATGTTCGCGCCCGTGTTCGTGTTTCCTTGCTCCTGCGGCGCGCAGCCGTTAAAACCGAGTAAAATCAAGCTGAAAAACGCGACGAATATTTTTGATTGGTGTAATTTCATAGCCTTAAAATTCTTTTCTGCTCCGTGATAAGCGTTTGGTTTCGATACACAAATGTTCTCGACCATCAAGCTAAAGCAAAAATTATACCTTTGAGCCTTTTTTGAATTACGAATTGAAAGAAACGACCTTTGAGCTTTGATTTTTGACCTTTGGGATTTTAATTACGATTCGAGCTGTAATTCAGAGAAATCAAAGGTCAAAGTTCAAAAATCAAAGCTCAAATTAATTCTTAATTCTTAATTTTTTACCGGGTTTCGATGCCGTTTTTCAGAAGCGGAAACGGGTTGATATAAGTGCCTTCATAATAGCGACCCGGAGCCGAAGGAAGCATAATCGAAAAATGCAGGTGAAAATTGCCGGTTCCGGCGTTGCCCGTATCGCCGACGTAGCCGATAACCGTGCCTTGCCTGACGAAATCTTTTTCCTTAAGATTATCGGCGCGCCGCTCGAGGTGCGCGTAGTAATAAACGTATTTTTTATCGGCGCGGTATTGATAGAGGGTGATGCCGCCCGCTTTG
>DASVWG010000351.1:0-5829 GCA_036389695.1 Pyrinomonadaceae bacterium | reverse complement strand
GCCGCGACACGCCTGGCGCAACGATAAATTTGACGCGCTGGTCACGCAGGCAGGCGGCGAAATTGATGAGCAGAAACGAATAAGCCTTTATCAGGAAGCGGAAAGAATTCTGGTCGAAGACGTCGGCGGAATTTTTATCTCGCAGTCGGTCACATATCAAATCTGGTATCCGTATCTGACCGGTTTTGCGCCGGACAAAAACGGCAACGTCGTCTTTCGCTATCTGGACATTTCGCGCTTCCAGATGTATATCCGCGAAGACGTCGACGAATGGCGCGATGATTAGTGAACAGTGAATCGTGAATCGATAAAGAGATTTTCTGTTTCGATTCACGATTCACTGTTCACGATTTACGATTTACGATTCACTGTTCACGATTTACGATTCACGATTCGCTAATCTTATGTCTAAAACTTTGCTTCAGGTCGAAAATCTCCAGACGCGTTTCGGTTCGCTGAAAGCCGTTGACGACGTGTCTTTCGAGATTAAGGAAGGCGAGGTTTTGGGTATTGTCGGCGAATCGGGCTGCGGCAAAAGCGTGACGGCGCTTTCGATTATGCGGCTCATCGAAGCGCCCGGAAAGATTTCCGGCGGCACAGTAATTTTTCGTGATGAAAATGAAGAAATCGATTTATTAAAGCTTTCCGATAAAGAACTGGAAAAAATCCTGGGCAATCGCTTTTCGATGATTTTTCAAGACCCGATGACTTCGCTGAATCCGGTTTTGCGGGTCGGATTTCAGATTATGGAAACGCTGCGCGTGCATCGCGGCTTGTCGCGCAAAGAAGCGAAAGAGCAGGCGATTTTTCTGCTGCGGCGCGTCGGAATTACAAACGCGCGGGCAAGAATCGACGATTATCCGCACGAATTTTCCGGCGGAATGCGCCAGCGCGTGATGATTGCGATGGCGGTCGCCTGCCAGCCGTCGCTTTTGATTGCCGACGAGCCGACGACGGCGCTCGACGTCACGATTCAGGCGCAGATTTTAAATCTTCTGCGCGAATTTAAACGCGAGTTCGGAATGTCGGTCATCATCATCACGCACGATTTGGGCGTCGTCGCGCAATTAGCCGACCGCGTCGCCGTGATGTATGCGGGAAAAATCGTGGAAAACGCGCCGGTCGAAACGATTTTTAAATCGCCGCAGCACCCGTATACGCAGGCGCTCGTCGCCTCGATTCCGTGTCTCGGCGCGCAGCCGGAAAGATTGCGAACCATCGAAGGCGCGCCGCCGCGACGGCACGAAAGCAGCATCGGATGTTCATTTTACGAGCGCTGTTCTTATCGAATGCCGGTCTGCGCCGAAAAAAGTCCGGCTTTAAACGAAATTCGCGCCGGACAATTTACTGCCTGCTGGCTGACGCGGAATTAACTGATAACTGATAACTGATAGTTGATAACTGAGAAGTAAATAGCAATTGAAAATACTTATTACCAATCACTATCAGTTATCAGTTATCAGTTATCACTTATTAAAAAATGTCCGAAATACTGCTTCAAACAATTGAATTATCAAAAAGCTTTCCGGCGCGGCGCGGTTTTTTTGGCGGAAAGACGGCGAATGTGGCGGTTGACCGCGTGAATTTGTTTCTGCGCGCGGGCGAAACGCTCGGGCTGGTCGGCGAATCGGGATGCGGGAAATCGACGCTCGCTTTGACGATTATGCGCCTGTATGAAGCGAGCGGCGGGCGGATTATTTTTGACGGCAAAGATATAACTTACGCGGACGAGCGAGCCTTAAAACCGATTCGCAAACAAATGCAGATGATTTTTCAAGACCCGTTTGCCTCGCTCGACGCGCGTCTTTCCGTCGAACAAATCATCGGCGAGCCGCTGGAAATTCATAATGTCGGCACGAAAGGCGAAAGAGCCGCCGAAGCGGCGCGATTGCTTGAGCGCGTCGGTTTATCAGCCGAAGACTGCCATCGCTTTCCGTCCGAATTTTCCGGCGGGCAGCAGCAGCGCATCGGGATTGCCCGCGCGCTGGCTTTGCGCCCGTCGCTTCTTATTTGCGACGAAGCGGTTTCGGCGCTGGACGTTTCCGTGCAGGCGCAAATCCTGAATCTTTTGCGCGATTTGCAGGACGAATTCAATTTGGCTTACCTTTTTATCTCGCACAATATCGCGGTGACGGCTTTTATGAGCCGCCGCATCGGCGTAATGTATCTGGGAAGACTGGTGGAAACCGGAGCGAGCGCGCAAATTACAAACGCGCCGCGTCATCCGTATACGCAGGCTCTGATTTCCGCGATTCCCGAGCCCGACCCGTCGCAGCCCTTTATTGAAACGGACGTTAAAGGCGAAATCGACGCCATCGCCGAGCGTCCGACGGGCTGCGTCTTCCGTTTGCGCTGCCGTTTAGCGCAGGAAATTTGCGCGGCGGAAGAACCGCAGCTGCGCGCGATTGCGGAAAATCAGGAAGTCGCCTGTCATTTCGCCGTCTAAAAGTTTCGTTGTGTCTTAATTTGTGTTCTCAGGAAACTTCGATTAATTAGCTGCGTAATAAATATTATGCCGAAACATATTGAATAATAATCAAATTTGGTGTATTACCATTGCGTTCGCAGGGTAATAAATACTCAGATAATGCAGCTATGCTTCAAGTCTTTGAAAAAGGAGATAAAGATGAACGAAACAAAAGCTTACTGGCAGGAACAATTGCTTTCCAAGCTTCCTCCCGAAGAGAGTATTCGCGCCAGAAACGCCGCAATTAACGCAAGTTATGCGAGATGGTTTCAGAGGCATCCGGACTGGTTCAGATGGGCTGGAATGGCTGCCTTTGCTTCTTCTCGCATCGGCTTGTTGTTAGCCGTTTACGATTACGCTTTTCTGCGCGGCGACGCTTTCTCGTCCGGCGCTACTTCCGGCGGGCTCTTTAATGATGCCCGGATTATCAATAGCCTTGAAACGATCAGGCAAGCGAATAATAATGTATTTGCCAACGCCGGATGGGCGCATCTGGCTTATGAATCGCCGGACGGAGGAATTGAGGCGGTTGAAGCCGGTTTAAAAGACGACGCCGACTCGAGTCAGCAGTTCCAGCTGGAAGGATTTCGCCTGATTGACCGCGCCCGGAAAATGCAGCTCGGCTCGGAAGCAGACCGGAAGGCTGCCGAGGAAATGTTCTGGCAGGGAAATCTTTTACTTTTAAAAAATGAGCAATGGGGTGTTGTCGAACAACATTTCAGTAAACTCGATTTGCCGCTCGGTCTAGGTCTCACAATAACGACTTCGCTGGATTTTGACGCCACGCATCTCGTCAGAGACGAAAAAACCTATTGTGAATTTTACAGCTATATGTGGAGACGAGGATTGCTTAAATTAATCTCTACCTTTTCGCTGCCGGATATTACGCTGCTGGCGCATCGTTGGTTATGGGTGGAAAATCTCGTTTTCCCGACGTGGAAGCGAGTCGTAACGACCGACCTGGAAATTTCAAAGAAAATGATGCGAATAGTAAAAGCGGCTGTTCCGTTTGACCCGGAAGTTTACAATCCAAACCGCTCGGAAGCAGCGGGCGAAACGCGATAGCTTACACGGATTGACCATCTATCACTTTCAAAAACGGACGGAAATTGTAAAACTTTTGGAAAACCGTTGAATTATGACCTTTAAAATCGTCGAAGAAACGCCCGACATATTATCCGAATACGAGAAAGTTTCGATTTCATTCGGCGTCGAATCGTATTTTCGCGTCGAGCTGCGCGACGGCGGTTTGGGCGGCATAAAGCTTATCGAAGAATCTGTCGCGCCTTACATTAAAGATTATGACGCGGACGAAAATTATCGACCGACAAGCTGGCGGCGGCGCTTCGATATTGCCAACTGGGGAATTTTGTCGGCTTTTGACGGCAAACGGCGTGTCGGCGGCGCGGCGATAGCGTGGAATTCGCCGGAAATTAATATGCTCGAAGGCTGGCGCGATTTAGCCTGCCTGTGGGATTTGCGCGTTCATCCCGAATATCGCCGGCGCGGCGTCGGACATCAGTTGTTTTCATCTACGCTCAAATGGTCAAAAGAGCGAAAATGCCGGCGTTTGCTGGTCGAGACGCAGAACATAAACGTTCCGGCGTGTCGCTTTTACGCGCGGCAGGGCTGTGAGCTCGGCGTAATAAACAGATATGCTTATGACGAAAGCCTGAACGAAACTCAATTGCTCTGGTATCGAGATGTGTGACTTGAAAATGAAAATTATTGAAACGGAAAGATTGTCGCTGCGGCTATTTGCCGAAGATGACGCGGAGTTTGTCTTCAGACTCGTCAACGAGCCGGGCTGGATACAAAACATCGGCGACCGAGGCGTCAGAACGCTTGACGACGCGCGCCGGTTTATCGCCGACCGGCTGGCTGCCAGCTACGAGCGATTCGGTTTCGGCTTGTATCTGGTCGAGCTGAAAGAGACGGGCGCGTCAGCCGGAATGTGCGGGCTGGTCAAGCGCGATGCGCTGGAAGACGTCGACATCGGCTTCGCTTTTTTAGAGCGGTTCTGGTCGAAAGGCTACGCCTTTGAATCGGCTTCCGCCGTCATGGATTACGCGCAAAACGCGCTCGGGCTGAAACGAATCGCCGCGATAGTTTCGCCCGGCAATCGCGGCTCGATAAAAGTGCTCGAAAAGCTCGGAATGCATTTCGAGCGAATGATTAAAATGCCCGGCGACGAGGAAGAAATCAAATTCTTTGCGCGAGACTTCAAAAGGGGTGAGGGATGAAGGATGAGGGATGAAGGATGAACAAAGAAAGTTTTCAATGCTGAATGTTGAGTTTTGAATTTGATATTCAACCAATCATTCAAAATTCAACATTTAAAACTCAACACTTTTTCATCCCTCATCCTTCATCCCTCGATTAAACTATGCTGCGTTACATACTTTTAAGAATCGCCGGACTCGTCGGCGTTTTGCTGATTGTTTCCGCTTTAACCTTTGCCTTGATGCACACGGTTCCGGGCGGACCTTTCGACGCGCTCGCGCTCGAAAAACAGCAGGCGATTCCCGAAAACATCAAGCGCCAGCTTAACGAAAAATACGGTTTGAACGAGCCGGTCTGGAAGCAATACGCGCTGTTTATGCGCAACGCCGCGACGCTGGATTTCGGTTATTCGATGACTTATCCGAGCCGCACGGTCGTCGGGATTTTCCAGGACCAATGGATTTATTCGCTCCAGCTCGGAATTTTAACTTTCGTTTTTTCCGTTCTGGTCGGCGTCGGTCTGGGCATCGCGTCGGCGATAAAGCCTAATTCATTTTGGGATTATTTCGGCACGGGAACTTCCGTTTTCTGTCTCGTGATGCCGAGCTTTGTTTTCGCGATTCTTCTGCAGTTCGTTTTTTCGGCGTGGCTCGGCTGGCTGCCGACCGGCGGCTGGAGCACGCCGCGCCACTGGATTATGCCGGTGCTGGCAAATTCGCTCGCGCCGGTTCTGGTTTTGCAGCGCTACACGCGCGCGAGCATGGCGGATGCGATACAGGCAGATTACGTCCGCACGGCGCGCGCCAAAGGCTTGAGCCAACGGCGAATTATGTTCGTCCACGTTTTCAAAAACGCGCTCACGCCGCTATTAACGGTCGGCGGACCGCTCGCCGCGGGCTTAATCGTCGGCTCGTTTTTCGTCGAGAGCATCTTTCGCATTCCGGGCATCGGTTTTTATTTCGTGACGGCAATCGGCAGCCGCGATTACCCGATGATTATGGCGACCACGCTCGTCTGGACGCTGGTTATCAGCCTGGCATATCTGATAACCGACTTGCTCTACGCGCTGGCTGACCCGCGCGTGACGCTGGTGAAGGAAGAATAATTTTGAATTATGAATTATGAGTTTTAAGTGATTA
>DASVWG010000350.1:0-9048 GCA_036389695.1 Pyrinomonadaceae bacterium | reverse complement strand
TGCGGGCTGTCGGAAAAGGTAAAGCAGCCGTTTGAAATCCTGGGCTTCGAAACGCTTTTTCATTTTTGCCCGGACGTCGCGGCAGCCAAAGAAAAATTCAGCGAACCGACCGACTGGGAGGCGGCATACTAATGGAAACTTTAGAGAGAAAATTTACGCTGCAAGTGCCGTCCTCGACCGAAAATCTCGCGCTGATTCGCGAATTCGTCTCGAGCGCGGCAAAGCAAGCCGGGTTTGATGAAAAAGAAGTCGCCAAGCTCGAGCTCGCCGTTGACGAAGCCTGCGCCAACGTTATCGAACACGCCTACGGTCACGACGCGAGCAAAGAAGTCATCGTCCGCGCCCGGCTCGACGATAAGGAATTTTCGATTGACATCGAAGACACCGGCAAAGGCTTCGTTCCGGCGGAAGTCAACCAGGAAGAACTCGAACAATTGATAGCCAAGCGCAAAACCGGCGGCTTGGGAATGCGCCTGATGAAAACCCTGATGGATGAAGTGCGCTACGAGATCGAGCCGGGCAAAAAGAACGCGCTTCATATGAGCAAGCGTTTGAAAAAGGGATGAGGGATGAAGGATGAAGGATGAATAAAAGAAAGTTATGAGTTTTAAGTGTTGAATTTTGAATGAAATATTTCCATTAACTCAACATTCAACATTCAACACTTTCTTAATTCATCCTTCATCCCTCATCCTTCATCCTTCAATAAAATTATGTCAGCCAAAATACTCGACGCGACGCGGCTCGAGTCGCTGCTCGAATCGGCGCAGCTTCTCAATTCGTCGCTCGATCTCGACAGTTTATTGAAACATCTGCTGCGCACCGTGATGGGCAGAACGCTCGTCGGGCGCGGATTTATCGCCGTTTCCGAAGATGGAAAAATGCGCCTTGCGCAGCTTCGCGGCTTAAAAAATCTGAAAACCGGCGATTCGTTTGACGAGCAGGTTTTACGCGAAAGCGGCATCGCTTCGTTTTACCCGATTGGGGACGCGGATAATCCGATTGGTTTTTTGGGCTTGGGCAAACCGCCGACCGGCGAAATATCGGCTGAAGAAACCGAATCGCTCAAAGCGCTTTTAGGCATCGCGGCAAGCTCAATCGCCAACGCGCAGGCACACGACGAAACGCGAAAATTTAACTTTCAGCTCAACGAAAAAGTTCAGGAGCTGCGCGCGCTGCTCGATTTGGTGCGCGGTCTGACCTCGACGCTCGAAGCCGCCGAAGTGGCGCGGCTTTTGATTCTGACGCTGACGGGGCGCTGGGCGGTCGGCAAATACGCGCTGTTCGCGCAAAAGGAAAATCATCTGCCGGTCATCAGACAAAAAGGCATCACTTTGCCGCTCATCGAAACGTTCGGCGAGATTCTAAAAGATTT
The DNA here is from genome assembly GCA_036389695.1 of Pyrinomonadaceae bacterium. Taxonomy (GTDB): domain Bacteria; phylum Acidobacteriota; class Blastocatellia; order Pyrinomonadales; family Pyrinomonadaceae; genus JALZHR01. Next base: position 7,673 of record DASVWG010000350.1, on the reverse strand, counting down.
GCCCGAAGCCGTCCGCGTCGTCGAGCTGCCCGAGGGCGAGCTGAAAAACGCGCTCGAAGCGCAGAAAGCGCAGCTTGTTTTTCCGATTAATTCTTCGCCCTCGACCAGAGGCGTTCTCGTTCTCGGCGGGCGTCCCGGCAAACTGCCGTTCTCCGCCGCCGACCTCGAATTCGGCGCGGGACTGGTCGCGCAAGCCGGCGTCGCGCTCGAAAATTCGTGGTATGTTCTGGAAACCATCGAACGCAAGAAAATGGAGCAGGAATTACTGCTTGCCGCCAGTATTCAGCAGGGACTTTTTCCCGAATTTCTGCCGCCCATCGAAGGCTATGACCTTGCCGCGCGGAATCGTCCCGCGCTGCAATGCGGCGGCGATTATTACGACGTTCTGCCGGTCGAGAGAATCGACGACGCGGGCGAAAAATCATATCTGCTGTGCGTCGCCGACGTTTCCGGCAAAGGCTTGCCGGCATCGCTTTTGATGAGCAATATGCAGGCGACTTTGCGCGCGCTTCTGGGGCGCGTCCCGACGCTCGCCGAGCTCGCCTCTCTGACCAACAGGCTGCTTTACGCGACCACGCCGTCGAACAAATTCGTGACCGCAATTTTGTTTGAGATTTTTCCGTCCTCCGGCAAGGTCGCTTATGTCAGCGCCGGACACGGCGACTGTCTGCTTTTGCGAAGCGGCGGCGCGGTCGAAAAATTCGATTCGACCGGCTTGCCGCTCGGCATGATGGATTCCGAAATGCTCGAAATGCTCGGCAAAGGTTATGCGGAAAAACATCTCGAATTAAATGTCGGCGATTTGCTCGCGCTTTATTCGGACGGCGTGACCGAAGCTTACGATATTGACGAAAACGAATGGGGAGACGAGCGGCTGCTGCAATGTCTGCGTCCGATTCTCGACAGCTCTTCGGAAAATATCGTCGACAAAGTTTTTACTGCCATCGATGATTTCGCCCAGACCGCGCCGCAGCACGACGACATCACTTTGATGATTATTAAACGAATGCATTAATGTGGCGTCGCCGTTCGTCCAGCCTGAACAGACTATAAAAACGGCAGTTAAGATAGACGTCTTGCCGGAAGCTTAAAGATAATTTTCCTTACGCATTCATTATTTTGCCGGAGCGCTCGGCTAAAATTATTTACGGATGAAACTCTCTAATATATTCTGAAAATTTTCGAGTCCCGGATTTTGGTCATTACTTCGCCAAACGGCATAAACACTGGTTGTCGCATCTAATTTAATGAAACGAACTTCCTCGCGCGCGTGGTGAAAATATGAAAACGGCAGAACGGAAATCCCTAAACCTCTGGTAATCAATCCGAGGATTGTCGCTCCGTCATCCGACTCAAAATATACTCGCGGCGTAAATCCGGCTTTTTCAAATAATGACCGAATCAGTAAAGCGTGACTGCTTTGCCCGGCGGAAAACGGCAGTATAAACCGTTCATCTTTTGCTTCTCTTAAATCGATTGCTTCTTTTTTCGCCAGCGAATGAGCGGCAGGAACGACAAGCGCGAAATTTTCGTTGAGAATTTTCTTTGAGGTCAATCCTTTGGTTTTGTGCGGCTCGCGATTGAAGCCGATGTCGATGTTATAGCTCAGCAGTGCGCTATCAAAATCCGTTCCCGGAAGCTCTATCAGCTGAGCATTTAAGCTCGGATGTTTTTGACTGAAAGCCGAGATTAAATCCGGCAGGAGCGAAAAAGTAATCGATGCGGGGTGTCCGATTCTCAATATTCCGCTTTCACCGGCGGCAATCTGCCGGGCGTGGCGCGTGAGACTTTCAAAATCTTCGATGAGATGCCGGAATTCATCACGCAGAAATTCTCCGGCTTTCGTGAGCTTCACGTTTCTGCTGTTCCGCTCAAAAAGCCGGATGCCCAATTCGTCTTCAAGAGTTTTGATATGGCGGCTCAGCGCCGATTGCGTGATAAACATCTTTTCGGCTGTGCGCCAGAAATGCAGTTCATCGGCAAGCGCCAGAAAATATTGTATTTGCTGCAAATTCATAAACGTCGAATTGATTCGAAAAATAAATCGATTAACTCGAATTTAGCATTTTTTTAAATCAAAAAGTAAGCTAAACTGAACGGCGTTGTCATGAAAATTGCCGGTTGAATGTTTTAGTTTGAACAGTAACAGTGAAATTGGAAATCGATATTCGTCCTGCTGCCCGGAAAGACTCGGAACTGCTCGCCAGACTCGGAAGAGAAACGTTTTATGATGCCTTTGCGAATCATCCGCGGATGCCGGGCGCTGACCTGGAGCTTTATCTGAACGAGGCTTTTACGGTTTCTCAAATAATCAGCGAGCTTAACGAGCCGCAAGCTGCTTTTCTGCTGGCTGAGATTGATGGACAGGCGGTCGGCTATGCCAAGCTCATGACGGCTGGGCGGACACCGGGAATCGACGGTGAGAATCCCGTCAAGCTCAAACGATTGTATGTTCGGCGAGAGCTTGTCGGAACCGGCATCGGAGCCGGTTTGTTATCTCGTTGTCTGAGTGAAGCCGGCAAAAGCGGGCACGATATGATTTGGTTAAGCGTCTGGGAACACAACCGGAAAGCGCGGGAGTTTTATCGCAGATGGAATTTTATGCCGTGCGGCGTCATTGATTTTCAATTTGGAAACACGGTGCTGATGGATATTTTAATGCAAAGGTCTCTTTAAGAGCGGAAAAGATTATGGAGAATCAAAACTTTCAATTACAGGCTTTGGAAAAACGAACCCGAAAGCTCGAGCGATGGCTTCGCCTGTCCGTCTGCGGCTGGATGCTGACTTTAGGCTTAATCATTTTGTCTTCAGGGGTTTGGAAATCGGAGGCGCAGCAGACAAGTGCGCCGACTTCGCTACGCGTTTCCGAGCTGGTCGTCGTCGATTCAAAAGGCGTCGAGCGCGTTCGCATCGGCGGCGACCTGCCCGACGCGATTATCGGCGGCAAAAAAATTCCGCGCGGTCAGCAGGCTTCAGGCGTTCTGCTGTATGACGCGAGCGGCGGAGAACGCAGCGGATACGTCACGTTCGAGCCTTCGGGAAACGTCGGTCTGACGCTCGATTCACGAACGGCTCAGGTCGCGTCTTTTATCGCCGCGCCGGACGCCCCGCCCGCTTCGATGCTTCAATTATGGAGCGGGAAAGACTTGATAGAGCTGCGCTCCGACGATGAAGGCTCGCGTTTTACGGCGGTTAAAGGCGGTCAGGTTGTCTCGCAGCAGCCGCTGATAAAAAAATTGTCCGAAGGTATGTGCGGAGTATATCGCGAAGGCTTATCGCGTGTTTCAAGCGAACAGGTAATGAGCGATTGCCGGAGGCGCTTTACCGAAACCGCCTGTAAAGCGTGTCTGAATAAGAAATAACCGTCATCGAAAACTCAGACCGGAAATATCTTTGCACGGCAGAGGCAGGAGATGCTGCCGTCCTGCTTGTTCGTTCTGAGAAAAATGGTTAAGCGGCGCTCTCATAAAGCGGCTTACAGTCAGACGGCAGATTGTCAGGAAAAAAAACCAGCTAAAGGAAACAATAGAAAGATTAGAGACTTTGTCAAAATAGCCTTTCATCAGTCTTAAAATTAAAAAATGAAAAACGAAAAATTAAAAAGAATGTGGTTACCCATCGGATTATTATGCGCAACGGGTTTTTCTCTGATTGCCAGCCTGACCCATACAGAGATGCCCGATTCGGTTGACGGATTTTTTAAAGGCGCGGGAATCACGCTTCTGCTGATGGCGATATTTACGCGAAAATGCGCGAAGACACTGTGTAAATAAGAATCCGTTCGAATCGGCTTTCTATTTCTTTCAGCAAGCCGGAAAAGCTGCGTTTATTTAATTATGACGGCAGCCGCATTTGCTTTCCTGGCAAACAGAGCTACAATTTCTCTCGCTGAAATGAAAAAGGGACGGCAAAATCTATATAATTTTTTTAGTTTTATTATCGTCTTAACGTTGATTGCCCTGACATTTGCGCTTATCCCTTACCTGGGAGCAATCAGCGAAGGAAGAAAAATCGGGTTTTGGTCGCTCGCGGTTTCCAGTTTTCTCAGATTTTTTTTGTGGGGAATTTTATTCCCGTTTATTTTCCGGATTACCGGACGTTTCGGATTCGGGTCGAGACAGAACTTTCTGCGCAGCTTTTTTCTTCATCTCGTGCTCGGAGTATTTTTCTCAATCCTGCATTTTACGGCTTACGCCAGCGTTTCCTGGCTGCTTGAACCGGCGTTTCAGGAACGATACCCCGTTCTGCTGAAGTATCTGCTGGCATCCATTCCGGGCAGCTTGACGTTGGGATTGCCGTTTTACGCTTTAATTGTGTTTGCTTCTCAGGCGTATCATTCGCGCGTTCATCTGGCGGCGGAAGAAAAAAAGGCGTCGCAGCTTCAGGCGGAACTTGTTCAGGCGCAGCTGCAGGCTTTAAAAATGCAGCTTCAACCGCATTTTCTCTTTAATACGCTCAACTCGATTTCATCGCTCGTCTTAACCAATCCCGCCAAAGCTCACGCGATGATTGCCAGACTCGGCGATTTTCTGCGCTTAACGCTCGATTATAACGAAGACCAGATGGTTTTACTTCGGGAGGAGCTTCGCTTTCTTCGCTCTTATCTGGAGATAGAGCAAACGCGATTTTCCGACCGGCTGCAAGTTGAATTCGACGTTGAAAACGACATTTTAAGCGCGGTCGTCCCGCATCTTATTTTGCAGCCGGTCGTCGAAAACTCAATCAAGCATGCCATTGCGCGGCGCAGCGCGGGCGGAGTTATCAGGATTAAAGCCGGCAGAAGCGAGGATAAATTATGCCTTCAAATTCAAGACAGCGGCGCCGGAATCACTCCGAAAACCGAAAAGACGAATAATGCGGAAAATAGCGGAAAGGGATTGGCAAACATACAATCGAGGCTGAAACATCTTTACGGAAATAATTTCAGCTTTTCTATGAATAATGACGGCGACAGCGGCGAAATGACGGTTACTTTTATTCTGCCGCTTAATTTTGATTTTACCAGCGTCGGCAAGGGCGAAATAAAGCATGATTAATAATCTTATAAAAGTTCTGGTTGTCGATGACGAGCCGCTCGCCCGGATTTTGATAATCGAGCTTTTGAAAGATTTTCCCGAATTTCAGGTCGCCGGAGAATGCTCAAACGGAACGGAGGCGCTCGAAGCCGTCAGAGAAAATTTGCCCGACCTTGTTTTTCTCGACGTGCAAATGCCGGAAATGGACGGCTTAACGCTTCTCGAAAAAATTCAAAAAGAACATCTGCCCGCGATTATCTTCGTCACCGCTTACGACCAGTTTGCCATCCGGGCATTTGATTTTCATGCCGTCGATTACCTGTTAAAGCCGTTTTCCAAAGAGCGTTTTGAAAAGGCATTATTGCGGGTTAAAGAGCGTCTATCGAATCATTCGACGATTGACTTGGCGCGCCGCCAAATTTCATCTTTGCTGGAAAATTATCAAAATAAATCCGCGCCTTTAAAGCGCCTGTTTATCAAGGATAAAGGGAAAATCATTTTGCTGGAGCCGGAGACAATCGATTGGATTGAAGCCGACGACAAATATGTGCACCTGCATACTGCCGGCAAATCCTATCTTCTGCGGCAAACTCTGAACGTGCTCGAAGCCGAGCTTGACCCGCAGGCTTTCGCGCGTATTCATCGCTCGACAATCGTCAATCTGGCGCGCGTGCGCGAGCTTAATCCGCTGTTTAACGGCGAATATGTTTTGATTTTAGCCAACGGCACGAAATTGACGCTCAGCCGAAATTATAAAAACCGGTTTTTCGAGCAATTCGGAAAAAATCCCCGGATTTAAACGCCTGTTTTCAAATCAATTCCCCGCACATAAACTGCTTTATGGTCACGATTCGGTGCAAAAATCGCTGACCGGAAATTTCTTCAAACCGCAATATTTATTGGAACCGGGGCAGACGGCGCAGCGTGAAAAGATTGCTGTCGTAAACGTCTTTTCTATACGGCTCTGACAAGGAAAACAACAACTTATGGAGGGAACTTGAAATGAAAAAACTAATTGTCATACTAATTCTGGTTTTCAGTTATTCCTCTATTGCGGCTCAGACAAATCAAAATAATTCCCTGACGGCTAAAACCGAGCCGCCCGTTCTGGTTGATATTGATAAAGGCGGCATCAGTTATGCTATGCCGGAAAGCGAATATCAAAAACTGGCTCTCCGGCTGGCGAAATATTCAAGCTTCATCCCGATTAAAAGAAAGCCGAAAAAATTGTCCGCCTCTGCTAAATTCGGAATCAATCTGGTCGTCGATAAAAAGAACATCGGCTGGATACTGGACGGCTCCGAAATCGGCGGTTATACGCTTTATGCCGACATAAACGGGGACGGTGATTTGACCAACGACCGTCCTTTAAAGCTCAAAAAAACGGATGGTAAATATTCTTATATATTTCAGACGGTTTTGACCGAAATTGTCGATAATCGAAAACAAAAATATCCGGTTCAGTTGAAAATTGAAGTGGCGGAAGAAGTGCCGCTCGGGAAAACCGAAAAGCAATTAGCTCTGAAAACCAGCGATGCCACTGTCCGGCGGGGAATGCTCGACATCAACAATCGCCGGACGGCTTTTGCTCTGAGCGGCTCGCAGGGAATTTATAACAGCGAATTCAACTACCTGTATTTAGATTTGAACGGCGACGGTCGGCTCGACACCGAAACCAAATACTCCGAAGAGGCTTATAAAATATCGGAAAAATATATCAATATTGGCGAGACAACCTATGAATTTACGGTTGACCGATATGGCGATAACCTCTCTTTAAAACCCTTACCGGAAAAACTTCCGGCTCGACCGGCTTTGCTGCCCGGAAGCCCCGCACCGGATTTCTCCTTCAAAGACCTGGACGGACGCCAGCGCAGGCTTTCTGAGTTCCGGGGCAAAGTCGTGCTGCTCGATTTTTGGGGAACGTGGTGCGCCCCGTGCATTGCCGAAGCTCCGAATTTAGCCAAAGCTTATCAAAGATTAAAAGAAAAAGGTTTCGAGATTATCAGTGTGGATAAAGGCGATGCAGTCGAGGACCTGCGCAAATTTATATCCGAGAAGCAAATGAATTGGACGCACACGCAAATTGACGATGCATTATCGCAATTATTTCGAATCAATGGATTTCCGACCTACTTTTTGCTTGATAAGGAAGGGAAAATTGTTTCCAACACGCTGCGACCGGGCGAGGAGATGTATAAAAAGATAGAAGAGATGCTTGGGAGCTAGCCAAATAAAAAAAACCAAATATTGTAACGGGCGCCTAATCTCCCGCTCATTTCTTAACCGGTGAGACGAAGCTCACGCCGGGTCGTAATTACGGGAACAGATTCTTCGATAAATTCGGAAAACTTTAATTTACCGTCTTTCGCGCCGTTTTTCCGGCTTTTGGCGACAAATATGTTTTGCCGGAGCGATTTCAGGATTATAACTATTATCCGATAATAATTTTAAATTCTTAACGGATAATAACAATGAAAACAAAACGGGCAATTTTATTTTTTTTATCGTGGCTGCTTCTACTGACTCAGCAAGCCGTGCCGGCTGTTCGCTTGAGTTCTAACGGAAATACGGAAAACGTTCGGGTTAGAGAAAACGCGCGGGATTTAATTCGCGCCGCGCTCGAAGCGATGGGCGGTGAAGCAAAAATCCGCGCTT
>DASVWG010000349.1:0-11370 GCA_036389695.1 Pyrinomonadaceae bacterium | reverse complement strand
GTTTACCGTTTGTTTTTAAACCGCTCCAGAACGATTCTTCGGGCGCGCCTTCGACCCACGTCGGGGCTAATCTCGCAGCACCGCCGCGGTCAATGACAAAACCTTCCTGCATCGGCGTCTGACATTTCGGACAAGTTATCTCAACAGTCATAAAAGCTAGCGGTTTTCATTTCCGCTTCCGTTCGGCAAAAGATAAGTGTAGGAATTGACTTTGCTTTCGTAAAATTCCATCAGCTCATTGCCTTCTTTCATCGAGATATCGCCGTCTTTAATCCGCTGCATCACGATGCGCCGGAAGCCGTCGTGCATCTGTCCGGCTTCGAAGCGCGCCGTCAGCAGCGAATCGCCTAAGGTCGCGCCCTGGATAACTTTTTTGATGATGAAGCCGCCTTCGTCGATGTGTATATGCGCTTCGTGCGGCACGCCGAAAAGATTGTGATTATTGCCCATCACTTCCTGATACGCGCCGACCAGCATCATCGCGAGATAATACGGCTCGCCTTCCACCAACTTGTGCAATTCCAAAACGGGCTTGACGTCGTGCAAATCCACGAACTTTTCGACCACACCGTCAGAATCGCAGGTTATATCACATAGCGTAGCATATTCCGTCGGCTTTTTGTTGAGTTTATGGATTGGAATAATCGGGAAAAGCTGCTCCAAAGCCCAGTTGTCGGGCATCGAGCGAAAGACGGAAAAGTTTGCCAGATATTTGGCGCACAAAAGCTTGCGAAGGTCTTCAAACTCTTCGGATACATACTTTTTCTGCTGCGCGAACTGGTCGGCGCGCTCGCAGATGTCCCAGAACAAAACCTCGCCTTTACCACGGTCTTCCAGAGAAATCAAACCGAGGTTGAACATCGTAAACAATTCTTCGCGGTTTTCGAGCGCGTCGTGATAGTATTCCTGGTAATTTTTCCCGTTTATCGTCTCGCGCAAATCGAAAAGCTCTTTGACGACCTGCGGGTCGTCCGCGTCGAGCTTTATCGGGTCGGTGATGTCTTCGACGACGGTTTCGATTTCGTCCTGAATGTTGGTCACCAGCATCGCGTGATAAGCCGACATAAAGCGCCCGCATTCCTGGATAATCGTCGGGTGCGGCACGTTTTCGTCGTCGCAGACGTTTTTGATAACGTAAATCACGTCGTTGGCAAACTCCTGCGCGTTGTAGTTCGAAGAAGATTCGAAGGAAGTTTTCGAGCCGTCGTAATCGACCGCCATACCGCCGCCGACGTCCAAAAAATCAATCGGAATATTAAGCTGCCGGATTTTTGCGTAAACGCGCGCGGCTTCGCGCATCGCGCTTTTAATGCGTTTAATGTCAGTCAGCTGCGAGCCGATATGAAAATGCAGAAGCCGCAGCATATCGGTGCGCTGCGATTCGTTCAGGCGGCGTATGACTTCTAAAATCTCGGTCGTCGTCAAGCCGAATTTCGCCGCTTCGCCGCCGGATTTTTCCCATTTGCCGGAGCCTTTCGAATAAAGCTTGACGCGCACGCCGAGCATCGGCAGCTTCGTTGCGGAATTTTTGGCGGTCACTTCGTCGGCGATTTTCAGGGTGTGCTCCATCTCGGAAAGCTTCTCGACGACGATGACGACGTTTTTTCCGGCTTGCGCGCCGGTAAAGGCGAGACGAATAAATTCTTCGTCTTTAAAGCCGTTCAGCACGAGCAGGCTGTCGTCGGATTGTTCCATCGCCAGCGCGGCGTAAAGCTCGGCTTTCGAGCCGGCTTCCAGTCCGAAATCGTAGCGCGCGCCTTCTTTCAGATATTCCTCGACGACGGCGCGATTCTGGTTGACCTTCATCGGGTAGACGCACATATGGCGTCCGTCGTAGTCGTATTCTTTGATGGAGCTTTTAAAGGCTTTCTGCAGCTTGCGGATTTGCCCGACGATTAACTGCGGAAAGCGCAGCAGAACCGGCGCGTTGATGCCGCGTTTTTTTAAATCGTCGATGATTTCTTTGACGTCGGCGGCTGATTTCGTGTCGTTTTCCGCCGGATGGACGACCAGATTTCCTTTTCGGTTTACGCTGAAGTAACCTGCCCCCCAATTTTCGATGCCGTATGTCTCGGTTGTCTGTTCGATTGTTGTTGCCGTCAAATCTACGCTCTCCCTGCTGAAAATCCGCCCTGTAATGCAAAACTCTATAATTACAAAATTTAGCAAAAAATAAAACTGCAAACAACTACTATTTTTTTTCGTGAATCGCGAATCGTAAATCGTGAATAGGAAAAACGAAAAGTTCTTGATTTTCCCCTATTTCCTATTTCCTATTCACGATTCACGATTCGCGATTCACGATTCGCTTCTGGCATAAGCATTGCTAAATCATCTGTCGATGAAATGGATTTTTCGTCACACTTTTCGTAAAGCTTCGATAAACATTGATAAATCGTGAAAAGACGGTTTCTTTGCCCGCCGGAAAATGCCGGAACTTGTCACAAAAAATGACAAATTTTGTCAGGCGCGCGGGGTTTTACAAATTTTGGAGAGAGGTTACTTATGAACAATAAAAAGCAGCAGGGTTTTTCATTAATCGAACTCTTGATTGTAATGGTCATTCTCGGAATACTGATGATTCTTACCTTCCCGTATGTCCGCAAAGCCAAAGACGCCGCCGAAGACGGAAACGCGTTTGCGTCGATGAAGACAATGCTTGCCGCCCAGTATAATTATTACTCTCAAAACGCTCGCTATGCTTCGCTTCAGGAATTAAACGATTCGCAATACGGCGCGCTCGGCACGACCGTCGGCACTTCGATGAGGCGCGGGCAATATACGTTTGTGATGAGTCCCGTCACGCCGACGCCGGCGGAGCTGCGCGAAGGCTTTACGATTATCGCCACCCGTCCCGGCTACGGCACCGAGCCTCCCGTAACACTTACCCTGACCGAAAGAGGGCACGCCGATTTTATATTTGACTAAATTGGAGCGGCTTTCGACAGCCGCAGGAGTTCGACAAAGCTATGCAAATGTTTTACTCAAAAAAAACTCCAGGTGAAACCATGAACGTTTTTGAAAACCTTGTTGAAGAGCTAAAGGAAGCAAACCTGCTTGAAGAAACGGTAATCGATAAAAATTCGGCGGAAGCTCTCGCCGCCGAACAAGCTTCACAATTCCGTATGCCGGCTGATGATTCGGAGGTCGAGTTTGAATCCTCGCCGGATTTCCCGGCGGATTCCGATTTCGAGCCGGAACGCTTCGCAGCCGAAGAATCATTCGCCGAAGAATTTGCAAGCGAAACGGAACTCGCTTCGGAAGAATTTGCAAGCGAAGCGATGTCCGAAGATTTTTCATTTGCCGAAACGGAAGAAAACGAAGATAAAGCGGGCGAAACGAAAACGGGTTTTGAAATGATTACGCCCGAAGCGGGAATTTTCTCCGCGCCCGAAGCCGGGATTTTCGTCGCGCCGAAGCCGCCGGTCGACGAGGCGGAGTTTTATCGTCGCCGCGCGATTGACGAAGTGACGTCGCTGCAAATGGTCGAACACGTTTTTTCCGGCGTCGAGCGCGAGCAGATGCGCATTTTGCCCAAGCCTTTCAACGACATCACGGTCAAAAAAGCCTTGCACGATTTTCTACAGGTTTCCAAAAACTCGCCCGCCAGCGAAAACGCGCAAGCCGAATTCAAGCTGATGCAGGAAACCGAAAGCTGGTGCTCGGCTCTCTCGCATCGCGATAAACACTTGTCGGTCAGCGCCCTGCGCCGTCATTGCGAAACGACCAAACCCGCCCTGAGCAATCAGGCAATCATCGCTCTGGCGCGGTTTTACCGCAACCTGCCGCACACCGAATCGGTCAGAAGCAAATTCGATATGATTCTGACGCGCCTTTTTACGAGAGAAATCGAAGGCGAGCGGCGCGAGATGCTTTTTGACCGCGACGAAATCGTCAGGCAGATTAGCGAGCTTTACGCCGATTGGGCGAGCGTGCCGCTTTATTCGGTCGAAGACGAAACCGAGCTGGTTCTCATCACCGTCAAATTCGACGATTTTCTCGCCGAAGCGCAGGACGCCGAAAATTTTGACGAGCTGGTCAAAAAAGATTTTTACAATCGCCTGCGGCTTTTCAAAGAGAGCATCAGCGATAAATTTTACGCGCCGCTCGTTTTGGCGGCGGCAATCGAAAGCAATGTTTTAATCGGCAACCGCTACATCGAGCTTTTGGAAAGAGAGCGCGAGCACACGAGCGCCGAAGCGATTGAAAGTCAATACAGCTTTCTGCTCGACCAGGCGATTTCCGACGCCACCAGCAAGACGCTGCAACTGGTCGAATTGCTCAAGGAAAAAGCGGAAGTCGTCACCATCGTGCCGCCAAAGCTCGACGAGCCGAAAGAGACGCTCCACGTTCCCGAAACAAAAACCGAAAGCAAAAAACCGAAGCAGTCGCGCGTCGGCTTTTTCGGCATCAGCCAATGGTTGGTCGCGACGCTGGTCTGCGTGATTCTGCTGAGCGCGTCGCTTTATTTATACGTCGAATATTTCAGCACGAAACGCGCCTCGCCGTCCGTGCAGAAAGTAAATATCGAAAATTCCGCTTTTAAAGATTACCTGCAAACCGCCCGCATCAATCAGGAAACCTTTATCGGCGTCGTCAACCCGGCGTGGGACGTCATCAACGAAGACAAAAAACAGGAAATTCTCGGCAAGCTCCTGAACGTCGGCAAAGAAAAAGGCTTCACCAAAGTTCACCTGCTCAATAATCAGGGCGAAACCGTCGGCTACGCCACCGAAGCCGAAACAAAAGTCATCAATCCCGGCGCGATTTAAGAATTAGCCGCGAAATTACACGAAAAGAAGCAAAAGCAAAATACAGGGATAACAGGATAAACAGGGATAAGATACAATATTTTTATTCTAATTATCCCTGTTTATCCTGTTATCCCTGTAAATTCTTCTTTCGTGTTTTTTCGTGGCTAATTTTCTTTCCGGCGATTTGGCGTTCCGGCGAGTTTGTTGTAAACTCTCAGAGTATTTTGCACCGGACTTGCCGAAAATTTCCTTCAAGACTAATTCTATAAAGTCAATTAAAAAGGAAATTATGAACGCAAAAAATGTCTTGAACTACGCCGCCGACCAGGGGGCGAAATTCGTTTCCGTGCGCTTTACCGATTTACCGGGCGCATGGCATCACTTAACTTACCCGATAGACCAACTGACCGAAGATTCATTTGAAGACGGTTTCGGTTTCGACGCTTCGTCCCTGCGTGGCTGGGCGGCGATAAACGAATCCGATATGCTTCTCGTGCCCGACCCTTCGCGCTGCTGGGTCGACCCTTTTGCCGAAGAAACGACCGTCTGCTTAATCGCCAACGTCGTCGACCCGATAACGAAAGAAGGCTACGGTCTCGACCCGCGCTCGGTCGCCCTGCGCGCCGAAAATTATCTGAAATTCACGGGCATCGCCGACACGGTTTATTTCGGACCGGAAGCGGAATTCTTCGTTTTCGACGAAGTTTTCTATCACAACAATCAGCAAGGCGCGGGCTATTCGATAAATTCCGAAGAAGGACACTGGAACACCGGCAGAAGCGGCAACGATATGATGCCGAATATGGGCTATCACATCCGCCCGAAAGAAGGCTACGTGCCGGTCGCGCCGCTCGACACCTTGATTGATTTGCGCAACGCGATTGCGCTCGTTTTGGAAAACGTCGGCATCCACGTCGAATGCCATCACCACGAAGTCGCCACCGCCGGACAATGCGAGATTGATTTCAAATACTCGAACCTGCTGCACACCGCCGACAACCTGATGATGTTCAAATACGTCGTCAAAAACACGGCGTATCAATACGGCAAAACCGCGACGTTTATGCCCAAACCGCTCTACGGCGACAACGGCTCGGGAATGCACTGCCACCAATCCTTATGGAAAGACGGCAACCCGCTTTTCGGCGGCGACCAATACGCCGGTTTGTCCGAAATGGCGAAATTCTACATCGGCGGCTTGCTCAAACACGCTCCGGCAATCGTCGCCTTCGCCGCGCCGACGACGAACAGCTATAAGCGTCTCGTCCCCGGCTTCGAAGCGCCCGTCAATCTCGCCTATTCCGCGCGCAATCGCTCGGCTGCCGTGAGAATCCCGATGTTTTCCCAATCGCCGAAAGCCAAACGCCTGGAATTCCGCCCGCCCGACCCGTCCTGCAACCCGTACATCACTTTCGCCGCGTTGCTGATGGCTGGCTTGGACGGCGTCCAAAACCGCATCGACCCGGGCGAGCCGCTCGACAAAGACATCTACGATTTGTCGCCCGAGGAACTAAAAGACGTTCCATCTTTGCCGGGAACGCTGGACGAATCGCTCAAAGCTCTGGAAGCCGACCACGAGTTTCTCTTAAAAGGCGACGTTTTCTCGATGGACATGATTGAACGCTGGATTTCCTACAAACGCGAAAAAGAAATCCAGCCTTTGCGATTGCGCCCGCATCCGCTCGAGTTTTCGATGTATTACGACATCTAAAACCCGAACAAAAAACGGTTAAACCTGAGAGGAACGATTTTTATTGTTCCTCTTTTTATTTTCTTGTATATTTAGTGTCACAAAACACCGGCAATTTAATAACAGAAGCTTTGCAAAACAGTAATGACGGCGCTATCACAATCAATCGAATATGAATAACGAAGCAAAAAATAAAGGAGACGGAAATTTTATTATTCAAGGTGTTTCCGGTTCCGAAATAACTATCAATCCTAAACAGTCTCACAGCGATAAAAAGTCCGCTTTTGTTCCGCAGCACATCACAATCCAATCTCTAACTCCGCCGACTTATTTCACCGGTCGCGAAAAAGTCTTAAAAGACATCGACGAAGCCCTGCAAACTTATCGAACCGCCGCATTATACGGAATTTCCGGACTCGGAAAATCGTCCGTCGCCTATAAATTCGCCGAACAACACGCCGCCGATTATCAATACATCATTTTCATCCGCGCCGACCGCTTAGGCTTCGACGCCAATTTCGACAAAACCTGCGCCCTCATGTCTCTCGTCTTCGACGCGCAGGACAACGAAGACACCAAAGCCGTCAAATTCCAAAACAAAATCGACGAGCTTTGCGCCAATCTCCCCGAAAACAAGCGCCTGCTTTTAATCTTCGACAACGTCGATGAAATCAACCGCCTGCGAAAGTTTCTGCCCCAGCACCACAAAGCAAACACCTTGCTGACTTCAAATTTCCAGGACATCCACGACCTCGGACACCGCGTCCCGATTGAAAATCTCTCCGAACCCGACGCGATGCTTCTGCTCTACCGCAAAGCAACCGAATCCGACACGAACAATTTCGACGAAATTCCAACAGAACAACGCGAACCAATAAAACAAATCGCCCATCTGCTCGGCTTTCACCCGTTCGCCCTGAGCATCGCCGGACTTTACATCCGCAAAAAACGAAAAACTTTCACCCAATATCTAGCGCGTTTGCGCGAATCGCAGGGAAAAATTCTCAAAGACGAAAAAGGCGCGGACGCATATCAACACGGCACGATTTATGTCGCGTTCGAGATTCCTTTTAACGCAATTTCTCCGTCCGAAAACGTTCAGGCTGGAGAAAAAACTCAGGTTGAAATCACGCGCGAATGTCTGAAAATCGCGTCTGTTCTGGCAGCGGACAATATGCCCGAAGAAGTCTTTCGGGAAACTGTGACTTTAATCCTTCCGCATCAAGACGAATTTATCGCGGACGAAGATAACTGGGATAATATCTACGAAAGATTATCGCAATACGGTTTATTCGACCGCAATCCTTACACTAAAACCTTTTCTTTACATCGTTTGTTCAGACTGTTTTTAGACGACAAACTAAAAAACGAACGTCAACCAATCGAAGAGCCGCTGGCAGAAATTTTAGCCATATATTTTAAGGCTTTTGATTTTATCAACAAGGAAAAAGTCGAGAGATTTTTGCCGCATGTTGGAAGTTTTTTAGATTATCTCGAAGACTCTTTCAGACAAAACCAAAAAACAAAGGGTAAGGACAAAATTTCAACATCAAAAGACCAGCTAAAACTAAGTTTAGAAAATGAATCAACCGCATTATTATGCAACCGCTATGCGCGATATTATGAAGAAAACGGACAATATCAAATTGCTGAGAAGTATTTCGAAAGTTTCAAAAACATCTGCGAATCGATTAAAGATATTAACCAAACCTTATTAGCGACAAGTTACAGTAATTTAGCGGTCGTATATATATACTTAACTAAATATAATAAAGCAGAAGAATATTTTCTAAAATCAATAGAACTAGAGAAAAGAAATTCAAAAAACGAAACTGAATTACTTGCAGTTTCTTATAATCAAATAGCTTCACTATACCGAATAACTTCAAAATATAAGGAAGGAGAATTTTATTGTCTAGAATCAATAAGAATTTTTGAACTAATAAATGGAGACAATCATATTGATAATTGTCCGTCATATACTAATTTAGCATTGCTTTATAATTCACAAGGCAAATATGAAGAAGCCGAGCCTTTATATATTAAAGCAAAAGATATTTTTGAAAAAAAGTTGGGTGAAAACCATCCTAATACAGCAAAAAGTTATATAAATCTTGGCGCTTTTTATTATGAAAGAGGTAAATCTCAAGAAGGATTAGAATTGTGCGAAAAGGCATTGAAAATTTTCCAGAATGCTTTGCCTGCCACTCATCCTTATATTCCAGTTTGTGAACATTGGATTGAAACAATTAAAAACTCAATGTCCAAATAATCAAAGCGACAATTGTAAAGTTTTACAAAATGAAATCAACGGCATTATGAAAATCGGTTGAATATGAATAACGAAACGGAAATTGACGGCGACGGAAACATAATTATTCAAGGTGCGAGTAATTCACCAATTAATGTTACTGTTCAAAAGGGTAGCGTTGATAAACCCTCTGTTTCCGTTCAAAAATTCTATCCGAAAAACTTTCCGCAAAGCCTGATTTATTTCACAGGGCGCGAACAGGTTTTGGAAAACATTGGCGAAGCTTTGGAAAATCACGGGACGGCGGCGTTTGCCGATACTCACGGGGTCGGGAAGTCGTCGGTGGTGATTGAGTTTGCGCATCGCGAGCAGGGAAAATTCCAAAAAATTCTTTTTATCCGCGCGACGAATAATGAATTCGATATTTACGTTTCCGAAATCGTGAAGGAATTAGGTTTTGCTTTACGCGAAGACGCAAAACCCGACGAAAGATTAGCCGTTTTGCAGGATTGGCTGGCGAAAAATCGGGATTGGCTTCTGCTGGTCGATAATGTTGACGACGTTGATTTTATACATGATTGCGGATTCAACAAACCGAGCGGCAAAGTCATTTACACTTCAAACGATGACAAAATTTTCAGATTCGTCACAAAAGTCGAATTGCCGAAAATGACGGACGAAAACGCGATGCTTCTGCTTTATAAACACTGGCGGGACGACGCGGACGCGAAGTTTGCGGACATTCCCGAAAAGGCGCGAACGGCATTACAGGGAATCGCGGAAAAATTCGGCAATCACCCGTTTTCGATGGCGTTCGTCGGCTCTTATCTCGCCGAAGAAGACGAAAGCCTCGAAGAATTTCTGGAAGCGTATCAGGCGAAAGAAAAAAATCTTCTGCAAAGCTACGAATTTCTTTCAAATTACCAACACAAAACCGTCGCCACCGCATTTTTATTGCGCTTTGAACAAATTTCCACGCCGAAAGACGACTCACCACGCGAGCAATTTTTATCAATCGCCGTCAAAGATTATCTAAAACTCTCGGCATACGTCGGCACGGACAATATTCCCGAAGAGCTTTTACAGCAATCTCTGGCAAAACTTCATCCCGACCAAACCGAATGGACGGAAAACAAAGATTTTATCAAAGACATTTACAAAAGATTCAAACCAACCAGCATTTTCAAACGCAACGCCGAAAACAAAACCCTGACCACTCACCGCATCGTTCAGGAAATAATGCGTTCCCAGATAAAAGATGAAGAAAATACTCTTTTAGAAACGCTTGCCGAAGTTTTAAATAATAATTTTGAACTATTTGAATTTACTAACAAAGAAAAAGTCGAGCGATATTTATTGCACGTCGGCGCATTTTTAGAATATCTCGAAGAAAATAAATTTAAAACAAAGGAACATCTCAAATTAGAAAACGAGTTAACAGTACTATTATTGTATTACTACGCTAGGTACTTTGAACAATACGGACAATATAAAAAAGCGGAAAAATATTATATCTTTCTGAAGGACATATGCGAAGCGAACAAAAACATTTATCAAATTTTTCTTATCGCAACTTATGACCGTTTAGCTTGGCTTTATAAGTTTAAAGGCAAGTATGAAAAAGCTGAACATTTATACAAGAAAGCGATAGAAATTAGCGAAAAAACTTTTGGAGAAACTCATCTTACTACTGTTACTGTATTTGACAATTTAACAGACCTTTATCGAAAGCAAGGAAGATATGAAGAAATCGAATCTATATTAAAAAAAGTATTAATGATTCGTGAAAAAGTATTAGAAAAAAGTCATTTCCATATAGCCGTAAGCTATAACAACTTATCAGGATTTTATTTTGAGAGAGGGAATCTTAAACTTGCTAAAAAATATCAACAAAAATCTTTGAAAATTCGTTTGATGAATTTTGGCGAAAATCATCCTGAGGTTGCTCAAAGCTATTGGTGGCTTGGCACATTTTATGCAAAAGAAGAAAAATATCAGGAAGCATTAGATTATTTCTACAAAGCACGCGAGATTTATTTGAGATTTTTACCGGAAGAACATCCTGACGTGCAAAAATTACAAATTTTTATTGATAGATGTGAGCCTTTGGTTAGGAAATAGTGGGAAACAGGAAATGGAAAGCAGAAAAATTATTTGCGATGGAAAAAATTTCTATTGACAGAAAAAGCGTTTTTATTTTATAAAGTGGTTTATTGAGTGAATGAAGCGTTATTTGAAAGTTTTTAGTTGGTTTCCGGCGAATTTTCGTGAGGAAAAAACTTTTGAATGATGGGGAAAAATGGTTTTTCGTGAGGGAAAATGTTTTCCGGCTTGGGGAAAAACTTTTAATGCCCGGGGAAAAAGTTTTGGAGCTTGGGGAACAACTTTTAAAACTCAGGGAAAAGTTTTTGAAGCTTGGGGAAAAAGTTCTGAAACCTAGAGAAAAAGTTTTGAAGCTTGGAGAAAAACTCTTAAAACCTAAGGAAAAACTTTTTTTCTCCAAAGAAAAAATTATTTTCTCTGGCGAAAAACTATTAATTTACACGGAAAAAGCCGTTGGAGTCGGATTCTGAGCTGTGCCGACTAGCCCCGAAGTCTCGATTCTGATGTTTAGAAAGGAGATTAATACAATGGCTACTAAATTCTATCCTTCCAATGATGCTGAATTTGCCGTC
>DASVWG010000348.1:0-9120 GCA_036389695.1 Pyrinomonadaceae bacterium | reverse complement strand
GTCGAGCATCGTCGCGTTTAACCAGTATCACACCTATTTCAACGCCAGTAATCTGACGGCTTACGCTTTCACGACTAATCCGGCGGCTTTTGAAAACTGGACGGTGCGCGGTTGTAACGGCGGCGTCGCGAACGACGGCATCACCTGCACGGCGGTCATCAACTTCTACGCGCCGCTCGAACGCGGTCCGGGCACGCCGAACACGATTTACTACGGTTCCGACCGCTTGTATCGCTCGGCTGACACCGGCGATAATCACACAACCGAAAGCCAGACGTTCACGTCGCCGTTGAGCGCTATCGGCATTTCGCCGCAGAACGACGCCGTGCGCATTATCGGCTTAAACAACGGCGGCATCTTCGGCACGACGACCGGCGCGACCACGCTGATTGACCTCGACCCGGCGAACTCCGTTCCGGCGGCTTACGTGTCGCGCGCCGTTATCAGCCCGACCGACCCGAACACGGCTTACGTCACGCTGTCGCTTTTCAACGCTCCGCAGATTTACCGCACCAATACTCTGAGCAGCTTCGCCGAACAGGGCTTAGCCGCTCCGACCTGGACGGCAATCAGCGGCACGGGCTTGCCGCAAGTTCCGGTCAATGCCTTTCTGGTCAGCCCCAACGGCTCGGTTCTTTTCGCCGGCACGGACATCGGCGTTTATGTTTCGAGCGACGGCGGTTCAAACTGGTTTCCGTATGGCACGGGCATGCCGCGCGTCGCGGTTTTCGATTTAGCTTTCAACTCGAGCGGACTTCTGCGGGCGGCGACGCACGGCAAAGGAATTTATCAAATTCCGGCGCTTGCGCCGAGCGCGGCGTCAGTCACCGTCAGCGGCAGAGTTATGGCTAATGGTCGCGGCGTTGCCAACACCATCGTCACCTACGCGGGACAAAACAGCGAAAGAGTCAAAGCCATCACCAACGGCTTCGGCTATTACCGTTTCGAGGGAGTTCCGGCGGGACAAACCTATGTCTTCAACGTTCTCTCCAAGCGCTACACTTTCGAGCCGCGAACCGTCGAAGTCAACGACGAGCTAACCGAGCTGAATTTTGAAGCCCAGCAGGAAACGAACCGGTTTCAGACCGATTCGACGCTGGATAGATAAAAACAGCCCGTATAAATAAAGGAAAGGCGAGAGCTTGCAAAAGTCTCTCGCCTTTCCTTTTTGCTTATAAAGTATAAAGATTACGGCTCTTCAGCTTTCGGAATCGCGCCGCGTCGTGTTATCCATTTCCTCGTCCGTCAGCAACTCCTCGACTCTGGCATACGAGCCGATGCTCTCGACCGGCAGATTATCAATCTCGCCCGCCTCTGTCTCCGCTTTCGCCTCGCCCGTCTGACCGGCGTCTTCATTCTGCTCGGTATTTTCCCTCGTTTCTTCCTGATTCATTCGTTTCTCCTTACAAGATTTGTTGAATTAAATAAGCTTCTGCGCTTTTTATACTTTCGGTGTAAAAATCCAAAAAACACTTTTGGCGCAAAGCCGATTAGATACTTTAAAGATAACACTGGAATATAAAATTAACGATAATGTGAAAAAGAAAGCGCCGGTCATAACCTGTAAAGAAAATGATTAATGGATAATAACACTTCTTATCCATTAATCATTTTTAATTTACTTTAACGAACGACTTCACTGACGACCTGTCCGTTAATAATCGTGCCCACACAATGCGTCGTGTATTCGAAAGGGTCGCCGTCATACATCGCGATGTCGCCGTCTTTTCCTTTTTCCAGCGAGCCGACGCGGGTTTCGATGCCTAAGATTTTAGCGGCGTCGATGGTGATGGTCGCTAAGGCGTCGCGTTGCGAGAGACCGTTTGCCGCCGCTACTGCCGCTTCGAATAAAACGATGCGGGTTTTCGGGACGTAGGTTTCGTAGCCGCTCTGGAGGGCGACGGGGATTCCGGCTTGTTTTAGTTTGGAAGCGGTTTCCATCGAGAGGCTTTCGAGCTCGCCGCCGGCGCGGTACATTGTCGGGTGGATGATGACGGGAAAGCCCGAAGCCTTGATTTCGTTGATGACCAGATGCGCTTCGCTGACGCTGTCCAGAATGATGCGGATGTTGAATTCCTTGGCGATGCGGAGCGCGGTCATAATGTCTTGCGCGCGCTGGGCGGTGACGAGCAGCGGGATTTCGCGTTTGACGACTTTTGCCCACATCTCGGCTTTCAAATCGCGCGGCTCGCCTTTGTAATTTCCGGCTTTGATAAGCTCGGCGCGGAGCATTGCGGCTTGTTTGGCGCGCGTTCCGGGCGAGCGTCCCTGACCGGCGAGACCGGCGTCGCCGATGGTGACGGCAATCATCGCCGTCGGCGTAATTACCACGTCGTCAACCGTTTTGCCGAAAGTTTTGACAATCATCGTCTGACCGGAGACGAGCGCGGCGGGCGCGTGTCCGGTGTGCAAAGTGGTGACGCCGAAGCCGCGAACCCATTCGATTAATTTTTCTTCCGGATTGTATGCGTCGAAGGCGCGCAAATCAGGCTGAATCGGGCTTGACGTATCAATCTGCATCTGGTCGTGCGGCTGATTCAGATAGCCTGCCAGTCCAATGACGGAATGCGCGTCAATCAAACCGGGCGTGACGACTTTCGCCGAGACGGTTTTGTAATTTTGGGGAATCCTGACTTGATTTGCCGCGCCGACGGCTTCGATTTTGCCGTTCGCGCCGATTAAAACGACGCCGTTCCGTATAGGCTCGCCCGCCATCGTCCAGACCGTTTCGCCGCGCACGGCAATCTGCGCGGGAACAGTAAGCGGTAAGCAGTGAGCGGTGAGCAGTAAAAGAATAAAATTCAAAATATTTTGCATTTTGCATTTTGCATTTTGCATTATTGTCCTCCTTCCACGTCGCCGTCAAAGCAGTCGATGTGAACGGTGCGGTCGGTGGTCGCGCCGTAGCCGCCGGTGGCAATCAGATAATCTTTCGGGTCGGAGCGGTCGAAAACTTTTTTGCCTTCCACCCAGGTTTCGAGAACGTGTGTGTAGACGCTCAAAGGGTCGCCGGACAGAACTATAAAATCGGCGTCCTTGCCGGTTTCGAGCGAGCCGACGCGTTTGTCCAAATCCAGCATCAGCGCGCCCGCCATCGTCATTCCGTAGAGCGCTTTTTCGCGCGACATCCCGTTGCGCACGGCGAGTCCGGCGGAGCGCAGGAACAGGCGCGAATCGGTGATGTAATCGTCCGTGTGAAAGCCGGTCAAAGCGCCCGCTTTTTCCAGCGCCGCGCCGTTGGTCATCGAAACTTCCATCGTTTCGAGCTTTCCGCCGGGCGCTTCAATCATAATTATCGACGCCGGAACTTTCGCTTTGGCGATTTCGTCCGCCACTTTCCACGCTTCGGAAACGTGCTGGAGAACGAGGCGGAAACCGAATTCTTTCGACAGGCGAATCGCCGTCAGAATGTCGTCGTGGCGATGCGTGTGAAAATGCACGACGCGCTTGCCGTCCAAAACCTCGACGAAAGCTTCCATCACCAAATCGCGGTTCGGCATTTTCGATTTATCGCTGCCGGCGCGGCGGATTTTCTCGCGATATTCCTGCGCTTTGACTAATTGCTCGCGCATCATCGCGGCGGATTTCGCGCGCGTGTTCGGGAAATTTCCCGGCGTCGAGCGAATCGGGTTCGTGCCGTTGGCAAATTTCATTCCGCCCGCGATGCGCCCGTCTTCGGTCATAATCAGCAAATCGTCGATGATTCTGCCGTCGCGCAATTTTAAATAAAGCGTCTGACCGCTGTTCAGATGACCGGAGCCGGGCATCACGTTGACGGTCGTAATGCCGCCCGACTGCGCGCGCTGAAGGCTCGAAGCCCGCGCATTCAATGAATCGAGCAGGCGCACGTCGGGCTGAATCGGGCTTGAGCCGTCCGCGCCCGAGCCTTCGCCGATGTGGCTGTGCGAATCAATCAAGCCCGGCATAATGACTTTGCCCTGCAAATCTATAATCTGAACATTCGACGCCAGACGAACCGTCCGCGCGTCGCCGACCGCCGTAATGCGCCCGTTTTGAACGAGCAGAATTCCCTGCTCAATCGGCTGCCCGACAATCGGGATTATCCGCGCGTTGATAAAAGCCGTCGGTCTTTCCTGCCCGAAAGCCGCGCAGACAAACAGAAAAATGCTGGCAAAGCAAATTAATATTTTTTTCATTAAATATTTCCCCAAGCTTTTAGAAGAATCCGGATGTGCAAAGTTAAATTGCTACGAAACCGCGCGCGTGTCAAGCGGAATAAATGATTTTTGATTTTTGACCTTTGACCTTTGATAATTTTAATTACGATTCGAATCGTCAGTTAAAGAAATCAAAGGTCAAAGGTCAAAAATCAAAGGTCGTTTTCACTGGCGGGCAAAGTTATTAAAAACGAAGTTCCGCCGTCGCCGTCCGATTCGACTTCGATTTTTCCGTTGTGCGCGGTGACGATGCCGTAACAGACGGCTAAGCCCAAGCCGGTGCCTTCGCCGGTCGGTTTCGTGGAAAAAAACGGGTCGAAAATCTTTTTCAGATTTTTTTCTTCGATGCCGACGCCGCTGTCGGCGATGCGGACGGCAATCGAGCCGTCGCTGCGGAAAGTTTCGACGGAAAGCTCGCCGCCTTCGGGCATCGCGTCGCGCGCGTTTAAGAGAAGATTCAGAAACACCTGTTCCAATTGGTCGCCGTCGGCGAAAACTTTCGGCAGATTTTCGTTTAAATCGGTTTTTAGATTGAGATGCTGGAAGGCTTTATCGAAGCTTGCCAGGCGCAGGCTGGTTTGCAGAATCGCATTCACATCGACCGCGCTTTTCGCCGCCGGACGCGCGCGCGCAAAATCCATCATATCGCGCGTAACCTGTGTGATGCGCGTGATTTGCGTGGAAATCAGCTTGAGTTTTTCCTTTGTTTCCGCGTCGAGATTTTCGCGTCTTTGCAGCATCTGAATCAAGGATGAAATCGAAGCGAGCGGATTGTTGACTTCGTGCGCCACGCCCGCGGCGAGCGTGCCCATCGCGGCGAGCTTCTCGGTGCGCGTCAACTGCTCGTTGAGCTTTTTCATCTGCTCGATGTCGTCCGCCATTTTGCGGCTCATCTCGTTGAAAGATTCCGCCAGCAGACCGATTTCGTCGTTGCTCCGGCGCATATCGATTTCGGTTCCGTATTCGCCGTTCGTGACGCGCACCGCCGCGACCGTGATGCGCTGGAGCGGGCGCGAAATCGTGCGGACAATCAAAAGAACGAGCAGAAGATTCGGCACGAGCGCGGAGACGACGCTGAAAACCAGATATTTCCGCCACGCTTCAAAGCTCATTCCGTCCTGAAACGCCCAGAAGACAATCGGGATTTGAAAGGCGATAAAGCTGATTATCGCGACGGTCGCGATGCTCAGCGCGATTTTGTATGTAATCGGAAAAAGCCGGAACTGGTCGAGCGCGGTTTGCAGCGAAAAAAGCTTGAAATTGGAAATCGCGTAAGCGTAAATCAGAACGCCCGGCAGAACGAACAGCGACGAAATCGGCAGAAAATCGTAGCTTCCGAAATACGGCAAAACGATATTCGCTAAGGTTTTTAAAACGCCCGTCACGCCCAAAGCCCACAAAATCGCGCCGACCTGCTGCCCTTTCTGCGTCCCGCGATATTTCCGGTACTTGCGCAGCAGAAGCCACGCGCCGTAAGCGAAAACGGCGTAAACGTAAATCACGAAAGCATAGGCGAGCGGCGCGAGGTCAATCTCGAATCTGCCGCCGACAAATCCGACTCTATGCCACAAAAGCCCGAAAGCGGCAGCCGGAATCAAAACCAGACCGGGCGCGAAAAGAACGGCGGCTTTCCGGCGCGGCGTGCGCGCGTTTTCGGGAAAAACCCACGCAAAGACGACGAGCGAACACTGCATCAAAAGCGAAATAATAAAGCTCGAAGCCGCCCACCATCCGGCTGAAGTGTTTTGGTTGTGAAAATCCCAGAAAACTAAATCTTTAATCGTCCAGAGCGCGAGAAAAGCGATAAAAGCCGCAAACGTCTGATGCGCGCGGCTGCGCGGGTTGGCGACAAAAACATAGAAGCCGAGCAAAACCAGCAGAAAAAGCGCGAAAAGATGAAGCAGCGTCAACATCAGCTAAATTTTAACGCAAAGTTACAAACGAGCAAGTGTTTGAGAAGGCAAAACGTAAAAGTAACGAGGCAGAAGCCCGCGCTTCAGCAAGGGCGGAGATTGAGAAAGGGAGACACAGAGACGCGGGGAAAAAAGAAATTCTCCGTGTCGCCGCGTCTCCCTTTCTCCGCGTCTCTGTCCGCCTTTGCCCGACGCGCGGGCTTCCGCCTTTGTATCTATCGCCTGTCCGGCGTTTCCGTTTGTGTATTGTTTTTTTTGCTTTTCCGGTCGAATTTGAATTTCAGATTAACGCCGAGCGCGTTTACAACTCTTAAAACATTGCCGCGATTTCTTTGATAGAGATAGAAAAAATCGGCGGTCAACGCGGGCGAGAATTTCTTGCTGATGCCGAGCGTCAATTCGTTCCGCGTCCACGCTTCTTCGTGAAAATCGTAGAAGATTTCGTCGGCGACAAACGGCGCGAGAATTTCTTTTTTGTCTTTGTGAACGGGAAAATTAAATTGCAGCTTGTTGCGATAGCGAACCGAATCGGCGCGCGAATTTCGCAAACGGTATTCGACTAAATTCCGGTCGCGGACGGAAAACCGCGTCCATTTGTTTTCCAGTGTCGCGGCGAAGCGGAAACGACTTTCAAATTCTTTTCTGTTTTCATACGGCTGCGCGGCGCGATACAGGTAGCTCGGCGTTAAAGTCAGGTATTTGTTAACTTTAAAGTCAAAGCCGAAGCCGATTCTTTCGTCGATAAACTGCGTGTAGTTTCTGCCGAAACGCAGAGTTCCGCTGAAGAAAAGCGAGACTCTGTCAAATTCTTTTTTGTTTTTGTCTTCGGATTTTACTATCGGAATCGCAACCTGCGTTTCGTTCCAGAATTGAAAATCCGATTCGGGCGGCGTTGTTTGCGAGAAGGCGGAAAGCGAGCCGAAAATTATCAGGAAAAACAAGATTTGAAATTTCATCAGGAAGCCGTCTGCGTTACAAAAACATTAAATTAATGTTACAGACAATAAAGGCTTCCTACGAAATTTTCAAGCCGAGAATCAGCGCCGTGATGATGCAACTGATGCCGAGCGCAATCGGGAAAAAATGTTTTTCTTCAATTACGTCGCCCTTTTTCAGCCAGCGATGCAGAACCGCAAATGCGGGCAGCGCGAGGCTTCCGACCGCCGCCGCGATGAACGCGCCGAAAAATGCGCCGATGACGAAAATAAATATGCCGCCCGCCGCGCCCGTGATGATGCCCCAGAGCATTCCGATAAAAGGCATCGCCAGAAGCATCGCCGTCCACGAAGATTTTTCGAGCTCGACGATTATCCTGCCGACCATCTTTCCCGAAAAATAGCCGACGACCATACAGACGAAATTGACGAAAAGCAAAAGCGGAACAATCCAGAAATCATCCGACGCGGGCGAGCTTTTAAAACTTTCGAACACAAAACGGCTAAACAGCGCGAACGGCGGAAAAAGTCCGAGCATCGCGCCGAAATACGCCGTCGCTTTTTCGGTCGCGAGCGGGCTTTTCATCAATTCGGCTTCCAGGCGTTCGCGCTCGGTGCGAAACATCCGTTTCTCGCGCTCGATTTCGGCGTTCACCGCCAAAAGCGTATTTAATCTTTGTTGGACGAGACGACTCTCGCTCTCATCGAACGGCTGTTTATAGGAACGGAAATCGGCGTGGCGAGTGGCGGTTTGTGTTCTTTGGCGCTCCATACTACTTCTTTCTCCCCTTGTTTGACGGCAGAACCGATGCTATTTTGCGAGCTTTCGGCAAATTGTTTCTCGATTGCGCGGCGAGTTTCACCGTCATTTAAAAGTGTAGCAAACTCGAGCGCCGCCGTGCGAAGTTTTTCCGCTTCGTAAAAAGAAATTTTTGCCAGCATCCGCAAAAAATCGCGGCTCGCAAGCCTTTGATGAAACTCCAGCCGCAAACGGTTGCGCCGGTGCAAACATTTTGCGCCGAGCGCGACGTTTTTGTGATTCGTAATTTTAAAAACTTCGGATTCATTCGCGCCGATTTCGTCCCGTTCAGCCCGCGCGAAAGTCAAACCCGTATAACGCTCGACGACTTCGCGAAATTCAAAGACGGAAACGCCCGTCTTGCCGGCAAGCAGAATTTGCAGCATCCGTTTTTCGATTTCGTCGAGTTTTTTCGTTAAGGCTGCATCCGAATCGCCCGCGGCGGCGAATTTTGAACCGGACAGTTTTTTTGTAACGTTTGCGTTCAAAACCTGCAAAGCGTAAGGAATCCAAACAACGACTGTAAGAAAAGACTTCAACAGCGCGCGCGAAATGCTCGATTTATGACGATTCTGAAAAAAGAAATACACACCGAATGGTGCGCCGCAGGCAAGATAAAGTATAAAAATCTCGAACGCATTCATCACGTTTAAAGAAAACGGCAAGGTTTATGCCAGCCTTTTGCAAGTTTTTTCGGCGGGCGCGTTCTGTAGCGGAAACGCTGAAATAATCGGCGTTTCCCGGCGAATTTAAGGAACTTATAAGAGGTGTTTGACGTTACTTGTAATTTAGCAAAGCGCAAAATTTAAATATTCGGCTTTGCAGAATGCAAAAAAATTTTCGGGCAGCGTCTATTCAGTGGCACGGTAAATGCTAACCATTCGAGCGAGGGAATAAACATAATCTTTCAAGGACTAATAAATTCAGGATTCATAAAGAAAAAGAGGTAACAGCAATCATGACGACAAAAGGGAAAATAAAAGTAATCAAAAAAGGAACGCAAGCAGTAGCCGCAGCAGCGCCGCAATCAGCGGAAATCGAAAAAAAATCAACTAAAGTAGCCGCCCGCGAAATGGTTTCAAACGTCTCAAACTGGGTGACGGAATTTCAGCAGCGCAAGCGCGTCGAAACGAGAAGCGCCATCGAACAATTTTTTTCGCAACAACCACAGGCAAACAGCGTGTAAGTATTCAGGGCATATTTATTTGTCTTGAAAGTTAATAAGCCCTTCTCGAAAGGATACATTCTCCAACAAACTACTTTGGGGCAGCCGCGACAGGCTGCCCCGTTTTATT
>DASVWG010000347.1:0-6847 GCA_036389695.1 Pyrinomonadaceae bacterium | reverse complement strand
GGAAATAAAATAGCCACGTCGTTGACGGCGTGGTTTGAATAAACGAACCACAGAAAGGGCGTTTCAACGTCCTTTTGTTTTGGCTTGAGCCAAAGTTTGGGAAGGACGTTGAAACGCCCTTTTCAGGTTCTCAATCTTTGTGACCACGCCGTCAACGACGTGGCTATCAGCAACACACTCTTAGGACACTACCTACATTTCGCCGAGCCGCAGGTTTTCCAGAATGTCCTGAATCAACGGCTGGCACGAGCCGCAGCCGCCGCCCGCCTTGCAAACGTCGATGACCTGCTCGACGGTTTCCAGCGAATATTCAGCCACGGCGCGCTCAATCGTTTCTTCCGAAACGCCGAAGCAGGTGCAGATAAGCGCCTTTTCGCCGGTAAACTCTTCGAGCTGCGCGGCGCGAAAATCCGCTAAAGCCGCCTGCAAAGCGTCCGCGCATAATTCGGCGCAATGATTGCGGCTCGCGGGAAATTTCCCCGTTTCGTTTTCGATTTGTCTTTGCAGCGCGGAACGGTCGAAGCCGTGAAGCTCGGTTAATTTTTTCCCGACGATTTTTTCCGCCAAGCTTTCCGCCGCCGCGATTAAAAACCCGCAGCCGCTCGTCTGATATTTCGCTTCGCGAATTTCCTTTGTTTCCTTTTCAATCCGCAAAGTAAAACGCGCCGCCGCGCCGCAGACAAAGCTCGCTTCCGTTCCGATTGCGTTCGCGCCCGCGGCTCTGCCCGCGTGCCGCGGCGCATGAAATTTTTCGCTGACTTTGTCGGGATAAAATTTCATCGGATAAAAAACCAAACCGCCCGCGATTGGAAATGCGCGCGAAAAGCTTCTAATCTAAAATAAAAAAACAGGTGTCAGCAGCCCAAGCGTGAGCGCGGGCTTTCGCTGCGGATTGGAGTCTTTACGCTACAGACGCAAGCCCTCCCTCACGGTCGGGCTACTGACACTTGCTAAGCGCGCGGCTTCTGCCGGCGTGATTAGAATAGTAAATTGAAGTTTAAAATCAAAGGAAAACCGTGAAATTAAAAATCAAGCAGACAATCGCCCTTGCGCTCGTTTTCGTTTTCGGCGCGGGCGTTTTTGCCCAAAATAATATGACTGAAAACACGCGCCCCCGCGTCCGCGAAACGGGACTAAAAATCGGAATTCTGCCCACCGGAGCCTTAAATTCGATAACGGATGTCGCGGGCGTGAAAGTCGGGCACACGACGATTATGCGCGGCGAAAACATTCGCACGGGCGTGACCGCCGTCCTGCCGCACGGCGGAAACGTCTTTCAGGAAAAAGTTCCGGGCGCGGTTTTTGTCGGCAACGGTTTCGGCAAGCTTGCAGGCTCGACGCAGGTCAACGAGCTCGGCGAAATCGAAACGCCGATTCTGCTCACCTCGACTTTGAGCGTGCCGCGCGTCTCGGATTTTTTGCTCGATTATATGCTCGGTCTGGCGGGCAATGAAACGGTGCAGTCAATCAATCCGCTGGTCGCGGAAACGAACGACGGTTTTTTAAACGACATTCGCGGGCGGCACGTGACGCGTGAAGACGTTTTCGCGGCAATCAAAAACGCGCAAGCCGAGCGCGTCGAAGAAGGCTCAATCGGCGCGGGCACCGGAACGGTCGCCTTCGGCTGGAAAGGCGGCATCGGGACGGCTTCGCGCCGTTTGCCCGCTTCTCTGGGCGGTTATACAGTCGGCGTTCTCGTCCAGACGAATTTCGGCGGCGTGCTTTCGATTGACGGCGCGCCGGTCGGCGTGGAGCTCGGAAAATATTTTTTGAAGGACGCGCTGGAAAAGGAAAATAAATCGAATTCAAAAACTTCGGAAAATAAAACGGATTCGAATGATGCGGCGGACGGCTCGATAATTATCGTCATCGCCACGGACGCTGCCGTCGACGCGCGGCAGTTAAAAAGATTGGCGGCGCGCTCGATGAGCGGTCTGGCGCGAACCGGCTCGGCGATGACCAACGGCAGCGGCGATTATGCCATCGCTTTTTCCGTCGCGCCTGACGTTCGCATTAAACCGAATGAAAATCTGCGCTCGCTGAAGGTCTTGTCGAACGACGCGATGTCGCCGCTTTTTCTCGCCGTTATCGAAGCGACCGAAGAAGCGATTTACAATTCGCTGTTTCGCGCGACGACCGTGAAAGGCAGGGAAAATCGGACGATTGAGGCTCTGCCGATAGACGCGACGCTGAAAATTCTGCGCAAATACAACAAAATCAAATAGAATTTCCGTCTTTGCGGAAGAAGGAAAATTATCAATTGTAAATTGTTAATTATAAATTGATTGACCGGAGAAACTGCCAATCAATTTATAATTGATAATTTACAATTGATAATTTTCGCTGCAAACAAATCTCATTTTCTTTGAGACCTCTGTGTTCCGCGCGGCTTTTTGTGTAAAATTTCAAGTGATGAGATTTTTTGCCTTTTGTCTTTTGCCTTTCGCCTTGCTGCTCGCGGCGTGTCGTCCGTCGGCGGCGCCGGTTTACGTTTCAAATCGTCCGGTTTCCGTCAACGGCGTGCCGCAGACGAATCTGCCCGTGCCGCCCGCGAAAGCCATCGAAAACCTCGGCTGGCAGACTTTTGACTATCAGCAGATAAAGCTCGGCGAGATGAAAGGCAAAGTCACGGTGCTGGATTTCTGGGCGACGTATTGCCCGCCGTGTCTGGAAGAAATTCCGCATCTCGTCCAGTTACAGGAAAAATACAAAGCGCAGAATTTTGAGGTCGTCGGGCTTCACGTCGGCGGCGACGAAGACCGTCCGAAAGTTTCCGCGTTTGTCGAAAAATTACAGATGAATTACACGCTCGCCTATCCCGAAGACGGTTTAACCAACGCGCTCTTCGGCGGCGATTCCGCGATTCCGCAAACTTTCGTTTTCGGGCGCGACGGGAAATTAATCAGGAAAATCGTCGGCTTCGACACGGAAAAAAAAGCCGAGCTGGACGCGGCAATCGAAGAGGCAATCAGAAATTAATTTGAAAGACTCAGACGCCGAAAAACCGAAACCCAAATTCCCGATTGTCGAACAAATCTCGGCGGGCGGCGTCGCCTTTCGCCGAACCGGCGCGGAAACGGAAGTGGCAATCGTCGCGGTCAATCCGAGCCGTCGCTGGCAATTGCCGAAAGGCATTATCGATGCGGGCGAGACGCCGGAAATCGCCGCCGTCCGCGAAGTGCGCGAAGAAGCCGGAGTGGAAACCGAGCTGCTGGAATTGATTGAAAAAGTCGAATACTGGTATGTCGGTTTTCATAGAGCCGAGCGCGTCCGCTTTCACAAATTCGTCTATTTTTATTTGCTGAAATACCTGCGCGGCGAGGTCGAAAATCACGACCACGAAATCAGTGAGGCGCGCTGGGTAAAGGTCGATGAAGCAATCGAAATGCTGGCTTTTAAAAGCGAGAAAGAAGTGGTCAAAAAAGCTTCGAATCTGCTAGCTAAATTATGATTCGATTTTTTTGTTCGGCGTTGAAAAGCTAATCGGCGAGATTCATTTTTCGCAGGATTTCCTGAAATCTCGCGTCTTCCTTCAAATTGGCGAAACGCGGCTCGTCTTTTGTCCAAATCATTCGTTCTTCGCGCATTTCCAGACATTTTCCCAAAGCGTCGAGAGCTTCTTCCGGGCGTCCCGTTTCGGCGTCGTGCATCGCCAGAAAATAAAGCGATTTCGGGTCGGTCAGCGCCATTTTTTGCAGATGACTGCGCATTACGGTCGCTTCGTCCGGCTGCGCGTTTTTCCCGTAAGCGGTCGCCAGCATCGAAGTCCACGCGAAATCGGTTTTTTCGCGGTTCGGAAAAAGCTTATTGCCCATTTCGATAACTTTCGCGTAATCGCCCTTGAGCAGATACATTTTACCGGCGACGCGGCGGGCAAATCCCGAATCCTTATCCATTTCCAGCGTCGATTCGGCGATTTTCAGCGCCTCGTCGAATTTACCTTGTTTCTCCAGAATGGCGGCGAGCGGAATGCCCAAATCCGATGAGCGCGGGTCGAGCTCGCGCGCTTTATAGATTTCGCCGAGCGCTTCGTCGTAGCGCCCCAAAGTAGTAAGCAGGCGCGCGTAGTATTGATGCGCGTTGCTGCTGTTCGGATTAAGCTCAAGCGCCCGCCGGAAAGATGCTTCGGCGCTCGCCCAGTCCCAGTCGTATAAATATTTAATCCGCGCCAGCGAGCTGTGCGCGTCGGCGAGATTCGGGTCTAATTCCAGCGCTTTGCCGGTCGCGGTTTTGGCTTGCTCGTAAAGCGCGTCGTCGGCGTCGCTCGTAAAGCTCGCCTGCCAGATATATGCGTCGGCTAAGCCGGTGTAAGCCAGAGCATAATTCGGGTCGAGATTTATCGCCTGCCGAAATTCGGCAAGAGCCTTTTCGGGATTTCTTTTCTCCAGAAAATATTGCCCGCGCCAGTATGCCTGAAAGGCTTCACGGTTTTCCGTGTCGCGCTTGCGCAAAAGCCTTCGGTCATTTTCAATCAGACTGGAAACGAGCGACCGCGTGACTTTGGTCGAAATCCCGTCCAGGAGATTGAAAAAATCCGATTCGGTTTCGTCAAACGAGCCTTGCCAGAGCTGCGCGCCGTCGCGCACGTCCCACAAACGGACGTTGACGCGCAGGCGATTTTCGGCTATTTGCAGAGTGCCTTCCAAAACGGCGTCAACCTTTAACTCCGCGCCGAATTCGAGCGGATTTTTGCCGGCTTCCGCATAATCTTTGACCGAATTGAGCGGGCGCACGGCGAAATGATTCAGGCTGCCGAGACGACTAATCAGCGAATCCGTCAAGCCTAAAGACAAAGCTTTGCCGTGTTCGTTTTCGGTCAACGTTTTGAGCGGCAAAATGGCGACGGTGCGAATATTTCTCTGCGTCACGGGCACGCTCGAAAGTCCTTTCCGGTCGCCGAAGCTCCACCAGACGGCGAAGCTCGTCGTAAACAGCAGGCTGAGCAGAATTATGGCGATAAAATGCCAGCGAATCTCGGCTTGCGGCGTCGGCTCTTGAGTTTTCGGTTGTTCAATTGAATTAGGTTGTTCGACTGGAGATGAATCGACGGCAGGCAAATCAAGCGGAGCGGCAGCCGCGATTTGGGCTTTCTCGTTTTCTTCCGTGACTTCGCGCACGTCGGCGACGAAGCGGTAGCCGCGTTTCGGGACGGTTTGAATAAAATTCTTTTTGCCGTTTTCGTTGAGCGTTTTGCGGAGCAGCGAAACGGTGTAGGTGATATTGCTTTCCTCAACGTAAGCGTCGCGCCAGACTTTTTCCAGCAATTCTTCACGCGAAACGACGGCGCCGCCGCGCCCGACCAGAAGAACTAAAATTTCCAGCGCCTTCGGAAATATCTGCACCAGTTTGCCGTCGCGCCAGAGAGTCGCATTTTCGACGTCGAGCCGAAACTCGCCGAATTCGTAGAAGTGTTTGATTTTGTGGGACATGGAGTTATCAAATGTTTTTCCAACAAATTTCCAAGCTTTTCCAAAGGATTTTTTTTCGTCTTAGAGTTCAAACTGTTGACGCATCGAAGCAAATCTTTTTGCCGCGATGACAAAAAAACTCAAAAGGAAAAAGAAATGAAAAAAATGAAATCGCTACGCTTACTGCTTAACTTAACCCTATCGCTGATGTTTATCGTCGGCGCTCAAACGATTGCCCGCGCGTCAGTGGCTATCGCCACGGTCGGACCGAATACGTCCGCGTCGAACGTTTTCTACACGGGCGGCTGTAACGGCAACTTTAATCTCGGCACCCAGAACGCTTTTATCCGAAGCAAAGCCGGCTTCGGCTTTAATCCGAACGTGACGGTCGTCTTCAGCCAGATGGTCGGACTCTGTCCCACTTACCAGATGAGTCCGAACGGCATCTGGCATCTGGTTTTAACCGACCCGAACGGAGTGCCGTCGACGTTTCAGGTACTCGACAATGCGACGGGAAATATCCTGCTGCAAGGCACTTTCACGCGAGCGATTCTGCACGGTCGCTCGGGAAACAGCTCGCTGGCTCTGACCCTGTGGCAGGACAACGTGCTTTATAACGCGGCGTCGCTGTGGTTTCCGGGCGGCGGCGCCTTCCCGCTCAATAACGGCTCCTTGTCGGTCGCCATCCTGGCGACGCAGCCTGTCTTTGCCCCGCAGCCGGACGATGGCGGCAACGGCGGACCGCAAGCCTTTCAGGCAAACGGCGACATCAACTTCGGCAGACAATAAGACGCGCCTTGCGCGAAAATAGCTCGTTTAAATTGAACAAATAATTCAGGCGCAGGCGTGACGGCTTGCGCTTCGTCATTTGGCGAACAATGCTTTCGCCCGAAAATCGTGTAGAATAATTACGAATTTTTTCTCGTAATTTTATGCGCGATATTCCCGTCGGCAACGGCTCTTTGCTCGTCACTTTTGACGAAAAATATCAAATCCGCGACGTTTATTTTCCGCACGTCGGGCAGGAAAATCATACGGAAGGCTACCCGTTTCGCTTCGGCGTCTGGGCGGACGGCGAGTTTTCGTGGATTTCCGCAAATGATTGGAAACGCCGGCTGCGTTACCGGACGGAAACGCTCGTCACGGACGTTCATTTAATCAACGAAAAACTCGGCTTGGAAATCGTTTCGCACGACACGGTGGCGAGCCACGAAAACATTTTTCTGCGCTGCGTCCGCGTCAGCAATCTGCGCGACGCCGCGCGCGACGTCCGCGTTTTTCTGCATCACGATTTTCGCATCTCGGAAAACAAAGTCGGCGACACGGCGTTTTACGACCCGGAAACTTTCGCGCTCGTGCATTACAAGCGCGACCGGTATTTTCTGGTCAACACCGAGCCGCATTTCGACGTTTTCGTGACCGGCAGAAAAGCTTTCGGC
>DASVWG010000346.1:0-17641 GCA_036389695.1 Pyrinomonadaceae bacterium | reverse complement strand
TGCCGTAACCGAGACTCGAAGCAATCGTGTTGAGCGCCGTAAAAGCTTCTTTCGCCGAATGAAAACGCTGGCGAAAATCGTATCGGACGAGCTTGTTGACAAAGCTCATCAAATCGGGCTTGAGGTTGGTTTTATGCTGCCAGTGAAACTCGCCGGTCGTTTGATTCTGCGAAAGCTTAAGCGGGTGAAGCGTCGTCAAAGCCTCGATGACGACCAAGCCGACGGCGTAAAGGTCGCTGGCGAAACAAGGCTTCCCCGCCGCCTGCTCGCCCGGCGTATAGCCCGCCGAACCGATGGCGACCGTCGAATGAAAGCTCGCTTTATTGTTAAAAGGATTGACGCTGACCTGTTTGACTGCGCCGAAATCAATCAGGAAAATTCTGCCGTCCGACGCGCGGCGAATCAGGTTAGAAGGCTTTATGTCGCGGTGTATGACGTTCTGTTCGTGAACGAACGCGAGGGTTTCCAGAACCTGCCGCATCAAATCAATCGCCTGCGATTCGGTGTATTTTCGCCCGCGCGCAAATTCCTGCGACAAAGTCTTGCCTTCAATCAATTCCTGCACCAGATAAAATTCGCCCGCTTCTTCAAAATGCGCGAGAATCGTCGGAATCTGCGGGTGATTGCCGAGACGATAAAGCACTTCGGCTTCCTGCTCGAACAGGCGACGCGCGAGACGGACGGTTTCTTCATCTCCGGCTTGCGGCTTCAGATGCTTGACAACGCAGCGCGGCTTGGTCGGCAGATGTAAATCTTCAGCGAGAAAGGTTTGCCCGAAACCGCCTTCGCCCAAATTTTGCACAATCCGGTAACGATTGCTGATGGTGACTGGTTGCATAAAGAGTGGAGTTGCCCGCGGGAAAGAAATGAAAAAATCGCCGCTTTGAGAAAAGCGACCGTTTTATTTTAGCAGAATTAATAATATTTTAACAATGTTTTTTTAAATCCCGTAGCGTTCTAATCTGGAAACTTTTCTAATCCAAAAATGAAATAATTGTTGGAATGCGGTTTACAGTGCAAACTAGTCGTCGATAAAGATTCGGCTGTGACTCATAACTATAAACTGGTTTGAGCTGCAAACCGAATATTTCGGAAAAGTCGAAAGGAAAATAAATTACGAAGGTGAGTTTATTTAAGTAAATGACTGGACACGACAAGCTGCCTCACGAGCCTTCGCGCCTTGCCATAATAACGGCGCTTTCGGGCTATGAGGGCGCAGACTTTATTTTTCTTTAAAGATTGATGGGAATGAGCAGCGGTCGAACGCCCGGATTAACCGGCGCGCACGGGCTGCCGAAACCGCCCAAGCCTCGATGAGAGGCTCGCTAATTGCGCACCCGGTTGCATGAGTTGTTAGGTTGTGGCTGCTCGTCAAGCCGTCGATGTTTTGCGTCATTTGAAGAGCTTAGCGATGCTTCCGCGAATGCTATCCACCCTCTTGTCGAGAGAATTTTGAGCTTTGTAATAAATTTCATCTACCGGTCTTATAACGGCACTAAAGACAGGTTCCAAGATAAAGATATCTATTCCTTTAAGGCAAGCCAGAACCAGCGAAAATACAATCCAAGTTAAAACAATTATGACAATGAGCCTGAAGAGGTCGTAAACTCCCGCGATTGCTGAATTTCCTGGATTAATAAGTATGGCCAGGAAGAATAATGCCAATAAGCCCAGACTGCCAAGCATTGGCCCCTTCATAAAGTCCCACAGCTTGCCCGGCCAATATAATGTGGTCAAGGTGAAATTCGTTGCATCCTCGCGCACGATGCTCTTTCCGTCCTGATAATTACGCAATACTTCCTGAAGACACGTTAGCAGGCGAGAGTGGAACTGCCTCTCCTGCTCTGCTGACCATACCAAAGAGTTTTGTTGGAAGATAATATGGTCAAATTTACTGAGCATTCTTTGGAACCATTTCCCGGCATCGGTATTCTCAAACGCGATATTTCGTCCGACGATGACCACAGTTTTTCTTTGGTACGAAGGATTTTTAAGCAACTCCACTTCATCTAAAATCCCCTTAGACAGCGAAGTCAGGTGCAATATTATCAAGGATGCTTCAGGCAACAATTCATTGAGGAATTGTTTCCAGTCTGCCGGCACAGCCTCAAATCTGTAAGCTCCCTGCAACGGTCCAGTAACAAGCGGATTGGTCAGGGCTATTAAGGGGACATCTTCATTGAGCATTTCGACCAGCAGGGCTTCTATAGGGCGAGCGTGGATTTCTGCTTCTCTGGAACCCACCTCAACATTAATGCCGTCGTAGGTAACGTCTTTAAGCTCCATATCAAACCCACGTAAAAATAATACGAAATGCCGCCCTTCTTCTCTGGCTCTCTGCAAGACTTCTTCGGCTGATGGTTGCGCGTATCCGGCAGCCAGTCGCCGGTGCATGCTTCTTCGTTCTCTTATTTTCTTGGCTGCCCACCAGCATACCATTGACAGCACTACGAAAGTTGAAGAATTAAGAGTACGAGACGCTAGAGCAGCCGTTCCTACCACCGTCGCAAAAGCCAGTAGTGCATTTACGATTACTGTTGGAATTAATAATAACCTTGCGAGCCGCCTGTGATGACGAGATTTATCCGCCCGCGACTGCCCGGACAAGATGGTGTTGTCGAGGGATTTCGCCATACAAGATTTGCGTCCAAGCAACCTAACTTTGTATTATACCGAATTAAATTCCGCATAGATTTATTATACGGAATTTCTAAACGATTCTTTTTCAACAATTTCTCTCAAAACTGTCAGACAAGAGCCGAATTTTACCGACAACTGCGGCAGTTCCGGTTAATCTCGGACGATTGAACTTTATCATTAGCTTGCGCCTATTTTACGGCACTTGCAACTCTTTTCAGTTGGTCTCAAAAACGGCTGCTTTTGAGACAAAAATAAGTATAGCTCGACAAGATTAGGACATTGCCTTAAATCAGGCAGAAACAAAGGCAGTCAGAGAGCGTTTCTGCCTTCCGTTATCGCAAAACCAGTTCCCTGTCGCGCAGATATTTCAGTTTGTCGCGCAGCTCGGCGGCGTGTTCAAATTTCATATCGCGCGCCGCCTGCCGCATTTCCTGCTCTAAGCCGGCGATTGTTTCCTTTAACTGCTTCGGCGAATATTCCTCGAAAGCGTCCAGATTGAGCGGAATTTTGAAGTAGTCGGCTTCATACGCCGTAACCAAAGTCGATTCGATGGATTTCACAATCGTCGTCGGCGTGATGCCGTTTTCCGCGTTGTAAACTTCCTGAATTTTGCGGCGGCGCTCGGTTTCTCCAATCGCTTTTTCCATCGAATTGGTGATTTTGTCGGCGTAAAGAATCGCTTTGCCGCCCGCGTTGCGCGCCGCGCGTCCCATCGTTTGAATCAGCGAACGCTCCGAGCGCAGAAAACCTTCTTTATCCGCGTCGAGAATCGCGACGAGCGAGACTTCCGGCAAATCCAAGCCTTCGCGCAGCAAATTGATGCCGACCAGAACGTCGAATTCGCCGCGCCGCAAGTCACGCAAAATCCTGATGCGTTCGAGCGTTTCGATGTCCGAGTGCAGGTAATTTACCTTGACGCCGACTTCCAGAAAATATTCGGTCAGGCTTTCCGCCATTTTTTTCGTCAAGGTCGTGACCAGAACTCTCTCGTTTCGCTCGGCGCGCGCGCGGACTTCGCCGAGCAAATCGTCAATCTGCCCGCGCACGGGGCGAACTTCGACAATCGGGTCTAAAAGTCCGGTCGGGCGAATGATTTGCTCGATGACTTCGCCGCCCGATTTCGTCAGCTCGTAAGGTCCGGGCGTCGCCGAAACGTAAATCGTCTGCCCGACGCGCGCTTCGAATTCCTCGAAATTTAAAGGTCTGTTGTCCATCGCCGACGGCAATCGGAAACCGTATTCGACGAGCGTCGATTTGCGCGAGCGGTCGCCTTTATACATCGCGCCGAGCTGCGGAATCGTCTGGTGCGATTCGTCAATGACCATCAAAGCGTCTTCGTGCAGATAATCCAGAAGCGTCGGCGGCGGCGCGCCCGGCGGTTTGCCGGTCAGATGGCGCGAATAATTTTCGATGCCGCGACAAAAGCCCATCTCTTTAATCATTTCGAGGTCATACATCGTGCGCTGGTGCAGGCGCTGCGATTCGACGATTTTTCCCTGTTTGATTAATTCCTCTTCCCACCAGACCAGCTCGTCCTTGATGGTTTGAATCGCGCGTTTGACGGTCGGCTTCGACATCACGTAGTGCGATTTCGGATAAATCGGCAGACGCGATTCGTGTTTAAATAAAACTTCGCCGAGAAGCGGGTCAATCGTGTAAATCGCGTCGATTTCGTCGCCCCAGAACTCGATGCGATAAGCTTTGTCCTGATAGCTCGGATAAACTTCCACGACATCGCCGCGCACGCGGAAAGAACCTCTATCGAATTCGATTTCGCTGCGCTCGTATTGCAATTCGACGAGCTTTTTCAAAAGCTCCTCGCGCCGCAGAATCTGTCCCGGTTCGAGAAACATAATCATCCCGAAATACGCGTCCGGGTCGCCGAGACCGTAAATGCACGACACCGAGGCGACGACAATCACGTCGCGCCGCTCAAACAAGGCGCGCGTCGCGCTCAGCCGCAGGCGGTCGATTTCGTCGTTAATCGTCGCTTCTTTTTCGATGTAAATGTCCGACGCCGGAACGTAGGCTTCCGGCTGGTAATAATCGTAATAGGAAACGAAATATTCGACGGCGTTTTCGGGAAAGAAGGTTTTGAATTCCTGGTAAAGCTGCGCGGCGAGCGTTTTGTTGTGCGCCAGAACGAGCGTCGGGCGCTGGACTTTTTCAATCACGTTGGCAATCGTAAAAGTTTTTCCGCTGCCGGTGATGCCGAGCAAAACCTGGTCTTTCGCGCCGTCGTTTAAGCCGTTGACAATCTGGGCGATGGCTTCGGGCTGGTCGCCTTTCGGTTGATTTTCTGAGACTAATTTGAATTGCATAGAAACAAAAAACGGGTTACAAAGTATCTTTTTATTTTACTCCGTAACCCGCCGATTTGTCACTTATGAAATAATGTTTCTACGCTGTAACAAGCCCGATTGCCTCGATTGTCTCGTCGACCGCTTTCCTCAAATCCGCCGAGATAAATTTTTCTTCCAGCAAAGCGTAAAGCTCGTTAAGGACGCTCTGGTCGTCGGTGATTTTAATGACGTGCAGAATCGCCCTTTGAAGCTGCGGGTCTTTGCTCGTTTTTAATTTCTCGAAAATCAAACCGGTTTCGCCCGCGCGAATCAGCAGAGACAGCAGCGCGACCGCTTCGTAAGCGTATTTCGTGTCGCGGTGAATGAGGCGGTCGAAAATTCTTTCGACGTAGCCGCCTTCGATTGCGCCGCGCGCGGCATGACGCATTTTGCCTTCTTCGCCCGATTCGCTGATTCTCGACCACGCGTCGGCGCGGTCAAAACTGAGACGCGTAAAAGCGCGAGCCGCC
The DNA here is from genome assembly GCA_036389695.1 of Pyrinomonadaceae bacterium. Lineage (GTDB taxonomy): Bacteria > Acidobacteriota > Blastocatellia > Pyrinomonadales > Pyrinomonadaceae > JALZHR01. The sequence continues at coordinate 12,189 of DASVWG010000346.1, read as the reverse complement.
GCCGCGCGAACTTCGCGCGTCGGGTCGGCGGAAGCGAGCACAATCGCTTCAAAAACCGATTCGTGGTCAAAATCCGCGAGAATCGAGACGGCTTTCGAGCGCACGGTCGCAGACAAATCATAAAGCGCGACCTGCGATAAAGCCTCGACCGCGTTTCTGGTTTTGAAAGCCTGCAAAATTCGCACGGCTAAATCGCGGATTTCCTCATCTTCCTCGTATTCTTCGTGCGTCTGCTCGACGGCGCTCAATAAAGCCTCGTCGTTCGAAATCGGCAGAGCGCTGAAGGGACGCGCGCGTTCGAGCTTTTGGATACCGAAAACCGGCAGCGGTATATTCAATTCCGGCACAACTTCTTCGGCAGAATTTCCGCCGAAGACTTTGCTCGGCTGCGGCATTCCTTCGGGAAATTTTTTCTTCGCCGCGTTTCTTTTGTTGCCTCTTTTATTAATCACGCCCTGATTTTTTCTGAGCCATTCGAGCTCTTTATCGACATCGAGCGCGTTTTCCCACGAATCGCCTTTTTGCTCTTTCGGCTTGTTCTGCGCGGCGGCTTTCGCCGATTTTTTGCTGTTCAGCCACCAGCCGACCGCGCCGACTAAGCCGAGAAGCAATATAAAAAGCGAAACATACCACCACGTATAATCTTCGGATTCCTGCGCTTTCGGCGGAATCGGCGTTGGCATCTGTGCGAAAACTGAAGACGCCGCCAGCAATAAAAGTGAAGCCGGATTGACCGGTAAACGGTTTATCAGCGCGAAATAATTATATTTTTTATTCATCTCTTCATCCAAATATTCAGTCTTTAAAGGTAGGAGAAAAGGGGAAGCTCATTAGTTTCTAGAGGGCGGCAAATACTTCGCCATCGATTTTCAGCCTCCGATGCCGAAAATCACTTTCTAATTATGCAACGAGAAAACAAAAATGTCACGCAAAATTTTAATTAGTTTCGACATTTGCCAAAAAAGTTTAACATTAGTATTTTTTAAGTATAATTACGGTGCTGAACCTTTACGGAAACACGTTTTCGTAATAAAGTTAGTCACAACCGTTTTTTCATTCAGCAGATAAAACCATAAAATAAAATAATGTCCGCCGTTCAAACCGTTACGGAAACGAATCTTTCCAGCCTGACACTCGTTCATCGAGGCAAGGTGCGCGACGTTTATCAGGTCAACGACAAACAATTTTTGCTCGTCGCGACCGATAGAATCTCGGCTTTCGACTGCGTTATGCCGACGCCGATTCCGCATAAAGGCGCGGTTTTAACGACGCTTTCGCGTTTCTGGTTTACGCGTCTCGGACATTTGACCGAGCATCACCTGATAACCGGTGATTTCGATAAAATGCCCGATTCGATAAGACAGCACGAAGAGCTGCGCGGACGCTCGATGCTGGTCAAAAAGACCGAGGTTTTTCCGGTCGAATGCGTCGTGCGCGGTTATCTGGCGGGTTCGGGCTGGAAAGATTACAAAGCGACGGGGAAAATCTGCGGGCACGAGCTGCCCGAAGGCTTGCGCGAAGCCGACCGTTTGCCGCGACCGATTTTCACGCCCGCGACGAAAGCCGCGACCGGACACGATGAAAATATTACCGAGATGGAATTTGTCAAAGCAATCGGCGCGGAAAACGCCTGTAAATTAAGCTCTTTGTCGCTGAAGCTTTATCAGGAAGCCGCCGAATACGCTCTGACGCGCGGCATAATCATCGCCGACACGAAATTTGAATTCGGGCGCGACGAGCGCGGAAATATCATTTTGATTGACGAGGTTTTAACGCCCGATTCTTCGCGTTTCTGGTCGTCGGAAAATTACGCCGCCGGTCAGTCGCCGCCGTCTTTCGACAAACAATTCGTGCGCGATTATCTGGAAACTCTGGATTGGAACAAGCAACCGCCCGCGCCCGCGCTTCCGACCGAAATCGTCGAAGCGACAACCGACCGCTATCTGGAAGCCTATAAAATTTTGACAGGAAAAGAACTTTAGAAATTTTAGATTTTAGATTTTAGATTTGCGATTGGATTCGGATTTAATAATTAAATAATTCCGATTCCCCAAATCTAAAATCTAAAATCTAAAATCTGAAATGCACATTATGCAAATAAGAAACCGTATGGAATCGTTGATTGAAGAAATGCTGGACGGGCAGATAATGCTCTGCGAGGCGCTTTCCGAATTTGAAAAGCTTTATATTCAAAAGGCGCTCGAACGCTACGACGAGCATCTCTCGAAAACCGCCGGCGCGCTCGGCATTCACCGCAACACGCTCTCGAAACGCGTGGCGACTTATCAAACTCCCGCGAAAACTCCGAAACGCCTTCTGCAATCGCGTCGCGCGAAATAATTTATACGAATCAACGAAATAACCTACGCAAATCTCGGTTTGTCTTTCGTTTCCAGCACTTCGATTTTATCGCCGACTCGCACAACGTCTCCCGCCTTTTCGACAATCAGATTTTGCCCGAAAAGAATTTTTTTCTTGACGCTTCTTTTCGGAATGCGAAAGCTCGCCAGAGTTTGCAAAGGCTCTTTGCCGTCTTTTTCGCCGGTCGTCTGGTCAATCGTCGTCATCACGCAACGCCCGCAAGGCTTCACGACGTGAAAAACGCCCGCGCCGATTTTGATTTTTTTCCAGCCGTCTTCGGCAAAAGGCTCGGCGTCTCGGACGACAAAATTCGGGCGAAAACGATTCATCGGCAAATCTTCTTCCAGCCTCGAATTCAAATCCGCCAGCGAATTTTCTCCGATTAAAAGAAACGGGTAACCGTCGGCAAACGAAACGTGGTCGTCGCGATGCACGGCGTAAAAATAATTGACTTTCCGCTCGGTTTCTTCCGGCATCAAAACGAGCCTGCATTTCGTCTGCAAAACGTCGCTGAACCATTCGTTGACTGAATTTTCGTAAACCCGCGCCGCGCATTTGCTCCTCCAGACCTGCACGCGCGCCGTTTCACCGTCGCCCGGCGAAAAAGGGATTTCCAATTTATTTCCGTCGTCCGAAACCAGCAAACCGTTTTCCCCGATTTGCGTTTCAATCGTCGCCATCTTCGGAAACTCGCGCTGCGTGAAAAATTTATTTTTCTCGTCAACCAGCATCCAGCGACGGTCAAATTCCAGCCCGCGCCGCTCGATTTTCGCTTCTTTTAAAGAAATTCCCTTTAAAGATTTAACCGGATAAATGTTAATTTCGGAAAGAATCATAAATTAAGATTTGATAATACTCTTGTTAGATTTTCTAAAAAATCAAATTAAATGAGCGAAACGCACTTGACAGTTTAAACTCTGTTTTTTATACTAGCACTCTTGGAACGACAGTGCTAAAAAACAAATTCCGCTCTGTCGTTTCAATTTCATAATAAAACTTTTTCAAAAATCCCGAAAGGAGAAAATACAAATGGCTACAACAATTAAACCGTTACACGACCGTGTTATCGTGCGTCGCCTCGACGAATCAGGCAATCAGACCGCAGGCGGACTTTTCATTCCCGACTCGGCGAAAGAAAAACCGCAGGAAGGCGAAGTTATCGCCGCCGGCGCGGGCAAATATAAAGAAGACGGCACGCGCCAGACTTTGGACGTCAAAGAAGGCGACCGCGTTTTGTTCGGCAAATACAGCGGCTCGGAAATCAAAATCGACGGCGAAGAATTATTGATTATGCGCGAAGACGAAATCCTCGGAATCATCGAGCGCGCGAACGCCGGAAATGCGGCGTAAAGCTACTAGCCATTAGCCGTTAGCTATTAGCAGGAATAAACCGACTAATAGCTAAAAGCTAAACGCTAACAGCTAGCAGAAAATATTTAACAGGAGATTCATAAAATTATGGCTAAACAAGTTATTCATGGAGAAGATTCACGCGCAGCTATCCTGCGCGGCGTCAATCAGCTCGCCGACGCGGTGAAAGTGACGCTCGGACCGAAAGGTCGCAACGTCGTGATTGACAAAAAATTCGGCTCGCCGACCATCACCAAAGACGGCGTGACCGTGGCGAAAGAAATCGAATTAAAAGACGCTCTGGAAAATATGGGCGCGCAGATGGTGCGCGAAGTCGCCTCGAAAACCTCGGACGTCGCCGGTGACGGCACGACGACGGCGACCGTTCTGGCGCAGGCGATTTTCAAAGAAGGCGTGCGCACAGTCGCCGCCGGAGCGAATCCGATGGCGCTGAAACGCGGCATCGACAAAGCCGTGGAATTAATCGTCGCCGAAGTTCAGCGTCTGGCGAAACCGGTTTCGGGCGATTCAATCGCGCAGGTCGGAACCGTCTCGGCGAACGGCGATAAAACCATCGGCACGATTATCGCGGAAGCGATGGACAAAGTCGGCAAAGACGGCGTCATCACCGTCGAAGAATCGAAAACGATGGACACCGCGCTGGAAGTCGTCGAAGGTATGCAGTTCGACCGCGGCTATCTCAGCCCTTATTTCGTGACCGACGCCGACCGCATGGAAGCGGTTCTGGACAATCCGCTCATCTTAATCAACGAAAAGAAAATCTCGTCGATGAAAGACCTTCTGCCGATTCTCGAACAGGTCGCGAAGATGGGCAAACCGCTTCTGATTATCGCGGAAGACGTCGAAGGCGAAGCCTTAGCGACATTGGTTGTTAACAAACTGCGCGGCACTCTGAACGTCGCGGCGGTTAAAGCTCCCGGCTTCGGCGACCGTCGCAAAGCGATGCTCGAAGACATCGCGACTTTGACCGGCGGACAGGTTATCTCGGAAGATTTGGGCATCAAGCTCGAAAGCATCACGGTTGACGACCTCGGCAAAGCCAAGAAAGTCACGATTGACAAAGACAACACGACGATTGTCGAAGGCGCGGGCGCGGGCGAAGCCATCGAAGGACGCGTGAAGACGATTCGCAATCAAATCGAAGAAACTTCTTCGGATTACGACCGCGAAAAACTTCAGGAACGTCTCGCCAAACTCGTCGGCGGCGTCGCCGTCATCAAAGTCGGCGCGGCGACCGAAACCGAGATGAAAGAGAAAAAAGCCCGCGTTGAAGACGCGATGCACGCCACGCGCGCGGCAGTCGAAGAAGGCATCGTCCCGGGCGGCGGCGTCACTTTAGTTCGCGCTTCGAAAGTTCTGGATTCCTACCAGACGGAAGAAGGCGGCGACACCGACGAGCAAATCGGCGTCAACATCATCAAGCGCGCCGTCGAAGAACCGCTCCGCCAGATTGCCGGCAACGCCGGTAAGGAAGGCGCGGTCATCGTCGAAAAAATCCGCGCCGAAGACAACGAAACCTACGGCTTCAACGCCCAGACGGAAGTCTTCGAAGATTTAGTCGCGGCAGGCGTCATCGACCCGGCAAAAGTCACCCGCACGGCTCTGCAAAACGCCGCGTCAATCGCCGGCTTAATGCTGACCACCGAAGCCATGATTTCGGAACTGCCCGACGAAAAAGGCGGCGAAATGGGCGGCGGAATGCCCGGCGGCATGGGCGGCATGGGCATGGGAATGTAATCTGAAATTACAAATTTCAAATTACGAATTACGAAAGGCTTCGTTCAATATTGAACGAAGCCTTTTTCGTAATTGCAAAGCATATTATTTGTAGCTTCTATAAACTGTTTGCAATCTTATTGCGGTAAAGAATCGACTGACTATTGAATCTCAGATAAAGGGAGATAATTATTAACGGAATACTGCATAATAGTAGTTTCATTAAGACATTTACCATGAGATATAACTACCGTATATCCGACCCATTTGCTTTTGTGAGATATTATTCGGAATTCCATATTTGACGACATTGCCATCAAGCGCTTAAGTGTTCCAACGGCAAATCCGCCAACTAGATGTTCACTTAAAAATGAAGCTTGGAGGCAGGGAAATAAATTTTTTCCTCTGCCAGAAGATTCGTAGACTGCACGTTTTGACAAATAAACTACAGTATCGCCAATTTGCTGCCATTCAATCGCTCCGTCTGTGTTGGGATTATTAATTTTAACTACAGATTGAACATTGTCAGCCTTCTTAAAATCACCTAAAAACATACTAACCCAAGCCTGTGAGATTTCTATCTCATTATCAGAAAGATTTTGGGCTGTCAGAGAAAGCTTCAATTTATACTCGCTCAGTTCGGACTCATTAATTTTGATTTTTTCTAAAGTTCCTTTTACATCAATCTTGATGGACTCTTGAGCAACAGCTTGTGCCTGTGCTTCTTTTATCGCCGCTTCAGATTTAGATTTACTGGCTTCAGAATCAGAAATTAATTGTTGTTGTCGCAGCGTAAATTTTTGTTGCTCTAGAGAAGTTCTAGCTAAATCTCTCTGAGTTCCGGCTAATAACGTATTTTGCGCAAGGGTAAATTTTTGCTGATTAAGCGATGTTTCAGCAGCATTTTTTTGAGTATCGGCTAACAGATTTTTTTGGGCTAAATCAAATTCTTGTTGTTTTAATGAAACTTCCTCACTATCACGACGAGTATCGGCAAGCAGTTTGTTTTGCTCTAAGGTCAGTTCGTCTTGCTCCTTACTTATTTGTTGCTGTTGTAAAGAGAGTTGCTGTTGTCCTTTTTGATATGTAACGTAAGTATAAATCGTCCATATTCCAGCGGCTAGAATAGCCAGTAATTGAATTAACTTAAAAAGCATATCCAAGTTAAATTTACTTGGAGTGCTTTTATTAACTGAACCTGTCAATTTATTGAGTTGTTCATCAGATAATCTAAAAATACTTCTTGGCATACGATTATTCCTCACATTTATACAAAGTTGGAAAGAGTACTCGCAATACCCGCTGTCCGTAATTGGCTGATTCTCTAGCTAAATCAAATTTTTGTCAATAAAAATTTTCAGAATAATCAAAAACTCTCCGTCTTTAAGCCAAGATTGAATAATCGGTAAAATCACAAAACGCCGCTTGATAAATTATTCTTAGGTTTCATCACAATTCTTAATAATCTTGTTTCTGTTTGCGAAAACTATCAAAAATGATTGTTCACCTATCAAAATTGATATTATTTTTCACCTTTCGCATTTCTCGCAATAACCAATAAACAATTGAATTTTTCTAACTATTTCAACACTTCGCGGATTTTCGGTGCGGCGTGCAGTATTTTGGCACGGAAATGGCTGTTTAGCGGTTCGACATTTAGCGTTTGCAAAGGAAATTCAGCGAAAGTTGAATATTCAGCGTGAAAGTTTCGTATTCAGCGTGAAAGTTTCGTATTCAGAGCGAAAGTTTGATATTTAACGTGAAAATTGAATATTCAGAGCGAAAATTTCATATTCAGCGCAAAAGTTCCGTATTCAGAGTGAAAGTTCGATATTCAGAGCGAAAGACAGAGATTCAGAGTGAAAGTGTCGGATTCAGAGTGAAAGTGACAGATTCAGAGTGAAATGTTGTTTAACAAAGCTGCCCACAGCTTTCCGCCGTTGGCAGTTAAATTTATTAAAATAAGGAGTTAAATGTATGACTGCTGGACAAAGACGGCGTTATGAGATGTTTTTGAAGGTGCGCGACTTTTTTGCGGTGCACGCGGCGGATTTTCCTGCCGGTTCGATTGCGGCGACGATTTTCGCGCCTTTGTTGCCGATTATCGACCAAATCGCGCAGATTGCGGGCGAACAGATTTCGACGCGCGGAACTTACTCGCAGGCGATGCAGATTAAGCGCGATGCTCGCGACCGTTTACATGTTATGCTGCGTAAGATTTCAGATTTAGCGACGGCGCTCGGTTTTGAAATAAACGGGCTGGAAGAAAAATTTCGTATGCCTGTTAACCGCAGCGACCAGAATTTGATTGCGGCGGGGCGGGCTTTCGCGGCTGACGCGGCGGCGTTTGAAGATGAGTTTATCGGTTACGGAATGTCCGCGACTTTTATCGCTGATTTGACGGCGGCGACGGATGCGTTTGAGCAGTCTTTAGTTCCGGCGAACGTTGCGGGGCAGGAGAAAAGAGGTAAAACCGCCGCGATTGCTCCGTTGATTACTGACGGAATGAACATCGTGCGGCGATTGACGCCAGTTGTGGAATTGAAATATAGCAATGACGCCGGAAATCTGGCGGCTTGGGAAGCTGCCCGTCACGTCGAGCGGACGCTGCCGCAAACGAAACCGACCGCGCCGCCGAATACTTAAAACCTGAAAATTACGAATTTCAAATGACGAATGACGAAAGGCTTCGTTTGAACAGGAACGAAGCCTTTTTGTTTGATTATTACTTAACGCCCGGCGGCATTATCCGCTTTTTCAGGTTTCGGTTGCCAGCCGTCCTTGAACCAGAAGTTTGACGGCGTGCATTGGTAACGAAGGTGTTTGGTGGTAAATCGAATCGGGCGGAACTCACTGTAAGTCTCGTAATCGCTCGCGATGGTCGAAACCGGAATTTTATAGACGCCGACGCGCACCAGAAAAGCCGTCAACATGCCGACGCCGACCAGAAGGACTAAACCGGCTAAGCTCAGCAGAATGCGAAGCCAGCCCCGATTGGGAGAAGCGATTTTCCTGACCGTCCAGGAAACCAGAGGAAACAGGATGACGGAAAGCATCAGGATGTTTAAAATCAGGATAGAAGGCATCAGCTCGTATTCCATCGAAGACACGCCCGCCCAGCGGATATACGGCAGCGGCATACCGTAGACGGCGGATGCGGGACCATCCGATTGACTGCTGCAATAGGGAAACGACCATTCAATCGTAAATATCGCTTCGAGCCAGCCGGCGAGTCCGAGCGTCAGCAGAAACTCCGGACAACGATTAATAAGGCTCATTCGCCGGAAACCTTCGGGCGGCATTTTAGATGACATAAATTCTCACTTTCATTTTTCAGTTATCGAAACTCAGACGCGCCGGTTATTATAAGGCGAAAAGCGTAAGCTCTCTAACTACTTATTAACGCAAGCGCCATCGATAATACTTGAGTTTTCGCCGGTTATCAACAGAAATTACGCGGGCGACGGAAAAGCGTCTCCGGCGAATTTCGCTTTCGCTCCGGTTTGAAATCATCACGCGACGGCTGGTAGTGTGCTAATAAAGTGTTGCTGATAGCCACGTCGTTTACGGCGTGGTCAAATGATGGATAAATATCGAAAGGGCGTTTCAACGTCCTTTTTTTTTGGCTTGAGCCAATTCATTGTCCGGGAAGGACGTTGAAACGCCCTTTTATTGATTCGTTTTTTCCGACCACGTCCTGAAGGACGCGGCTGTTTTTTCCGGCAATAATCTATTAGGACACTACCCGGCGGCTGAAAATATTGCAAATTGCGCCGATTTGCCATAAACTTTTAGCGCCCCTTCTCTTACAATCTGCCGCCGAGGAGTTTCTTATGAAGCCGTGCGCCGCCAATCGTTTCAAGCCCGCGATTATTTCCGCTTTTCAGTTTTTCGTCGTTTTTTGCTGGCTCGCCGCCGCGCCCGTTTATGCCGGTATTTTCGACGGAACTTTCGGCGCGAGCGGAAAAGTCAGGGTTGAATTTCCTTTCCCGCCGACCAACGATTACAGCTCTTCCGGCTACAGGGTTTTCATACAGCCTTCCGGCAGAATCGTCGGCATCGGTTTTCACAGGGCGACCGGCAGCAAAGGCGCAACGTGGTCGGGCGTGGCGATGGTGGGTTTGACTCAGACGGGGGCGCTCGATGAAGGTTTCAGCGGCGGCAAGGTTCTGAATTGGGATTCGGGTTCGAACATCGGACTGAACGACGCGCAGATGCTGCCCGACGGCAGGCTGCTGTATCTTTCACTGTATAACTCTATCATCGGCGTGCCGATATTAAATTTTTACCGCGTCAACACGGACGGCTCGACGGATACAAGTTTTGCGCCCAACGTCCGCATCAACACCTCAAGGACGTATCCGGGAAGATTCGCCGTTCAAGCCGACGGAAAAATAATTGTTTTAGTCTTTACCGGAGAAACGAGCAACCGTTTTTACCTGATTCGGCTGCTGCCCGACGGCAGCCGCGACCCGGGCTTCGGCAGCGGCGGCGTCAAGGAAATCATCCGGCTCAACAACCTGAGCAAGCCGTCTGTGAGCTTTGTCCGCGCGCTGCCGAACGGCAAAACCTTAATCGGCGGCAGTCTGGGAGATTCGACCAATATTCAGGAGCACGACGAGCTTTTCCTGCTTCGCGTGGATTCCGACGGCAACGCCGACCATTCGTTCGGCGGCTTGGGCGCGGCGCGTTTGCGGCTCGGCGGATTGAAGATGTCCGCCGCCGATTTGGCGGTTCAGCCCGACGGCAGGTATCTGATTCTCGGCTCGATTAAAAATCCCGATTCCGATGTCTTGATGGCGCGCTTTACGTCGAGGGGAAAAACCGACGGCTCTTTCGGCAATGCGGGAAACGTCATCACGGATTTCACCATTAACGGCGAAGACAGCGGCGCGCGCCTGGCTCTTCTAAGCAATGGAAAGATTATTGTCGTCGGACGCGCCAGCTTATCTGCCGGAGCGCCGTGGAATTTTCTGCTTGCGCGACACGCGTCGAACGGATTGCCCGAAGTGCAGACGCAGACGGCGTTTACCAACGAGCAGAATTCCGGCGCTTCGGACGTGATTATTCAGCCCGACGGAAAAATTCTGGTATTCGGATTTACGCGAAATCCAAACCCGGAAATTAACGGAAACATTTTCGCCTTCGCCCGCTATATGGGCATCACGAATGATTAAATCCGCCTGAAACTTGCGAAAGAAAAAAGGCTTCGTTCAATATTGAACGAAGCCTTTTAAATTTAGAGAGATTCGCCTTCGATTCGTCAGGGCGTCCCGACAAAATCGACGTTTGTGACATCCGACGCAGCCAGATTGACCTGCTGGCTCGACGTCGAAAATTGATACAGCTTCGAAGCGACCGTCACCGTGTAAGTCTGGTTCTGCGGCACGCCGTCGAAACGATAATAGCCGAACGGGCTGGTGTAGGCGATGCGCGGCGTCGTCAAACCGCCGCCCGATAAGACCACTCTCACGCCCGACAAGCCCGTGCCCGCCGACTGCGAAGTGATTCTTCCGGCGATTGAAGCGGTGGCGGCGGGAATTGCCGATTGAATGTCGATGCTCCAGCCGCTCGGCAGAGTGTTAGCCGTATCGAGCACCTGGTCGTCAACGACGTAAAGCTTCCAGTCTCCGTTCGGATTCGTGCCGTTAAAGATATTAAAATCAGCCGGGTAACTCATCAATCCGCCCGCCGTCGGGAAATTATCCTGACCGCCCGGCTCGGTCGCCGTCACCGCGCCCGGGTAATTCGACGGTCGGAAAGTTCCGCTCGGAGTAACAGTCGACGGGTCGTTCGGCATCAGCGCCGCCGCCGTCTGGTCAAAAGTGTAAGTTATATTCGTGTGGTCTGCCGAACCGCCTGCGTCGGACATGACCAGCGACATCGCGCCGGTCGGTCCGACCAGCAGAATATCGAAATCGTCGGGAAAAGTGCTGGTGATGGCGAATGTCACCGTCACTTTCGTCACGACGCCGGTCAAGCCGGAAACAGTGATGACCGAAGGGTAATTCGTCGTCGGAAGTCCGGGATTCGAACCGGCGTTATTGTTCGCGCGGTCAACCGGACTGATTGCTGCCGGATTGGAAAACACCGTTACATTTTGCGGCTCATCCGGCGCGGCTTTGACAATTTGGTTTGAATGCGGGAACAAACAAACCGTCACAAGAAGTGAGAAGATTATCAACGAATGAAGAAACCATCTCACAGGTCGATGCCCTTTCAAATACGATAAGTAATTCATTTAGCCTCCTCTTTAAAACGACCGTTCGGGCAGAACCGGAACTACCTGTGGCGGTCAACTCAAACAACTTTTTTAGATTGCAGTCTTCCTGGTGTTACTGCGCTTCTGCCGGTTGGGTTAAAATTCTTTTGACTGAACAATACTCCATTAATCCGTCGTTGGCAATTTTTTTTACTGGTTTTTTAAAGTTTTGGCGATTTCGCGAAATATTTTTTATATTCGCGCGGTATGCATCATTATTTTCACGCTTGCGGCGCGCAGCGTAAATCGGAAAGAGGCAAAGGCGAAAGAAATGCAGAGGCGGTAATGCTAAAGCGCCCGCCCCTAAATACTTATCGACGAGCCGCAGGCTTTTTTGCTGGATAAAATTGATGAACGCGGAATTATGAGCGATGAATTCGTCACTTAAAACCCGCAATTCATCCTTCCGCGTTCGCGTTCATCGTTTGTTTTCTATCGGCACTGGCAGCTGCTGTCTGCCGTGTTGCGGTCGCTGATTG
>DASVWG010000345.1:0-11255 GCA_036389695.1 Pyrinomonadaceae bacterium | reverse complement strand
ATCGCGGCGGCGTGAAGCTCGTTTTGCAGTTTTTCCAGAGCCGCTTCGGCGTCGGTCGAAAATTTGTCCCACTGCATTTTCAGCTTGATGCTGTGCGGCACGAAGCGCCCGTTTTCGCCTAAATCGCGAACTTTCGAGTCGAGCAGCTTTTTCAGACGCTCAATCAATTCGCTCGTCGCCAGACTGCTCGAAGGCTTCCAGTTTCTGCCCGTCAAACGGTCGAACGACTCGCCGAGTTTTGCCAGAATCCCGCCGACCAGCCAGTCCGCCGAGAAGGATTTTTTGGGTGTCGATGTTGGTTTATTTTCAGCCATTTTCCGAAGTTTCGACCGGAAAAAATTTTCCTTTAACGTGCCGTAATTTTATCCGAAACCTGTGGCAAATGGAAGCAATCCGTCCGCTTATTTTTACACTTTCTGCTTGCGTTGAAAATTTTGTTGGAAAATGTTTTACATTGTTGGTATAATTATTACTGAGTCAGATTGAAGTTTTTTCATTCAAGCTCGGTCAAATTGATTTAAAAACTCACCTTCAGCCATCAATTTCAGCTCCACAGGTTGCGACGGCAGCAAGATTTTCAAACGAGCAACTGACGGCGACCGAAGCGATGTCATTTATCTTATCCGACAAGAACTGCATAGATTGAACAACACGACAATGAAAGCAATTGCCAAGAAAAAACCTGCTGTAAGCCGTGCGGCACGGCGACGCGAAGCCGGCGGATTTTCGATGATTGAACTGGTCATCGTGCTCGTCATAATATTGATTCTGTCCGCTATTTCCCTGCCTTATATACTGAACTACCAGCGAAGATTCAAAGCCGAAGACCAGGCGCTGCAAGTGATGGATTTTATGCGCGAAGCGAATCAGCTCGCCTTAACCAAGCGCCGCACGATGCGTCTGGAAATCGATTTGACGGACAATAAGCTTTTGCTCATCGACGAAAAAGAGCCGGGCGCGAGCGACGACACGGAAGTCAAAGCAATCCCGCTCGAACAAACGCTCGAAGTCAGGATGGACCAGATACCGACCGGCATCTCGAAGCCGAACCCGCCGAATTACAACGACGCCGCGTATGCCGCCGACACGATTGGACACAAACGCGCGGGCACGACCGTCACCGGGCACAACGTCTGGGCGGCGCGTTTTAAAAGCGACGGCTCGGTCGTCAACGGCGCGGGCACGCTCATCAGCGCCAATTTATACGTCTGGGCGCCGGTCGCCGCCGCCAATACGAATCCGCGAAATAAAAAAGAAGTGCGCTGCATCACGATGTTCGGCGGCAGCGGCGCGGTCCGGTACTGGAAACACGACGGCACGAACTTTGTAGCGTATTAATTCAAACGAGCCGAAAAATATGAAAAACAAACAGCAAGCCGGATTTTCGTATATCGACGTAATGATTGCCGTCGTCATCCTCCTGGTCGGGATTTTAGCGCTGGTTTCCGCCATCACGGGCGCGGTTTTTCAAGCCAGAGGACAGGAACAGCAATTGAACGCCAAGCAGATTGCGACCTCGACGATGGAATCCATAATGTCCGTCAAGGAAACCGACGCCGCGCGCATGGGGTGGAACAAAGTCGGAAATATCTGCGTCACGACGCCTTGCGCCGTTCCGCAGGGCATTTTTCAAAACGGCGTCCAGCCGGTCAAAACCGACGCCGGCGCCGACGAAGTGCTGGGAACCGCCGACGATACGGGCGCCGTCATGACGGGCTTTACGCGCGAAATAATTATCCGCGACGAATGCGACCAGGACAGACCTTCTTACAACTGCACGCCTGCCGGAACGCTGCCGGTTAAAGTCCGCTCGATTGAAATCAACATTAATTATTACGTCGGCGCGATTCAGCGGCAGGAAAAACTGATAACGGTTTTGACAAACTATTAACGCCGAAAAAGAAATTTATGCAGAATAATTTAATTTCTCCGAACGCTGTAAAAACTGCCGCCCGCCGCCGCGAGCAGGGATTTTCCCTGCTCGAAGTCGTCATCGCGATGGTGATTTTTATCATCGTCACCACGGCGGTTTACGGCGTTTTGCAGCTGGCGCAGCGCAATCGACTGCTCGTCAATCAACAGGTGCAATCGACCAAAAATGTCCGTTTCGCCCTGAACCTGATTGGACGCGACACTTACAACGCCGGTTTCGGTTACCCGATGAACAGCACGGTCGTGCTGCCGGACAATAAAATTTCCACCCTGCTCAACATTCCGAACGATTTCGACACGTCGCGCGACACGGTGCCGCCGATACTTGCCGGAAACAACGTCAACGCCAACACTTTTAATACGACGGCGGGCACCATGACCGACCAGGTGACGTTTATTTTTAAGGATTCGACCTTTAATCTCGTCGGCGCGCCCGGCAGCGAAGTTTCGCAGCCCCTGAACATCAATGCGGCGACGACCAACGCGACCGGCATCGACGAAATCGTGCCGATTTCCGGCAGCAACGCGGCGTGCCGGAAAAACGACATCTATCTGGTGACCGGAAACACAGGCTCGGCGCTGGCGCTGGTGACCGCGCTGAGCGGGACGAACATCGTTCAGTTTTCCAATGGCGACGTGCTCGGATTTAACCAGACCGGCACGGGCGGAACCTTGCGCGGAATCACGACGCCCGCCAGTATGCAAAGAGTCAGATTGGTGACTTATTTCGTCACGACCGACGGCATTCTGACGCGCCGCGAATACGCCAACGTCCCGCCGACCGGAACGAATCCGCCGATAAACTGGACGGACGAGCCGATAGTCTACGGCGTCGAAAATTTTCAAATCAAATACGTGATGGATGACGGCAGCCTGTCGGATAACCCGAGCGCCGGACCGGACGGCGTGCCGGGCACGGCTGACGATTTGCAGTCGAATCTGGCGAAAATTCGTCAGGTCAGGTTTACGGTCAACGTCAGAACAAACGAATTAGACCATCGGAATCAACCTTATCGAGTCAATATGACTTCCACTTTCAGCACACGAAATTTAGGCTACGACGCCAGTTGAAAACAGATGAGGTAACGTTAATATGAAGACATTTAAAACTACGGCGCAAGATGATTTTTTCGCCCAGCCCAGCCAGAGCGGTTCGGCTCTGGTCATCGCGGTATTTGTTTTAGCGCTCATCAGTATTTTTGTCGCGCTGGCGCTGACCAGAACGTCAATCGAAGCGGCTGCCGTCGGCAACGAAACGGCGGAAGGGCGAACTTTTTACGCCGCGCAAGCCAGCCTGGAATTGATGACGCGAAACTTCAATAAAACTTTTGAAGTCAAAATCAACCCGTCGGACACGGATTTAGCCGCTGTGAGAACCGCGCTCGTGCCGCGCCTGTGGGAAGACTACACGTTTAAACAGGAGCTCGACAAAACGTCAGCCAGCTCGACGGTCGTTCTGCCGGGCGGCGAATTTGCCGGTTTATACGCCATCCGCGACAACTGGCGGCTGCGCACGACGGCGACCGATTACAGCGGCGTGCAGGTTCAACTGACGCGCAACGTTTTAAATAATCGTATTCCAATCTTTCAATTCGGTATTTTTTACGACGACGACCTGGAGCTTTATCGCCCGCCCAGATTCAGCTTCGGCGGTCGCGTCCATTCCAACCGGCACTTTTTTATTTCGCCCGGCTCCGAGGGCGTGTATTTCGATTCGCGCGTGACGGCTGTCGGTCAAATCATCACGCAGACCTGGCGCAACGGCTACACCGGCGACAGCGCCAACGACGATACCTATATCAAAAACGCTTCGGGCGTCTGGAAACAGCTTCTGCCGACCAAAGGCAGCGGTTTAAACACGACTTCCGGCGCTTCGGACAATATTTTTGCGGGCAATACCGATTTGCCGCCGACCAAGCTCAACACCGCCTGGACGACCGACAGCGCGATTTTTGACGGCAATCTGCAAGCCGGCGTCAAGGAATTAAAGCTTCCGCTCGCCGTCGGCGTCGATACGGATTTGGTCGAAATGATCAGGCGCGGCAAACAGGTCGGCGACATTCATAATAAAAACGGCGTCATCGGAGCCGTCGCCGCCGCCGATGTCGATAATCCGATTATGACCAGCGAGCGATACGCCAATAAACCCGGCATTCGCATCAGCCTGTCCGACAGCAAAGCCAGGCTGCCCGGCTGCGCGACGGGCACCGGAACTGCCGTGACCGGCGACTGCGGCATCCGGCTCGACGGCGATTGGGAAGGAAAAGGCGCTGAGCCTGACAGAACCAGCCTGATGCTCTGGAAGCGCTCGCGCGGCTACCTGCCTTTGCCGATGAGCAGCGGCTATCAGGCAACGCGCATCAACGGCGAGCGTTTATATACGGGAGCCGGACAGCATTGGATTAAGGTCGAAACCGTGAATTACGATAGCTCGACCGAAACGGTTATCACCAAAGACATTACGCAGGAATTTTTAAGTCTCGGCGTGACCGAGCAAGCGCCCACTGCGATTGCCATCGACAATTACGACGAAACGCCGCCGAGCAGTTCCTTGACGGCGACGACGGCGCAGCCGCCTTCGACCGGAACCGACAGCCGCGCCATCATTAAACTACAGCGTTTCGCCATTCCGGGCGCGCAGATTCCCGGCGCGGCAAACGCTTACAGCGCTCCGAACGGCGCGACGAAATATCTGTATCCGTATGGCGGTTATAATTTCGTCGTGCGCTATCTGGGAATTAATACCCTTATTGACGCCGGCTGCATCGCCGGCTGCACCAAGATAAACGATGACCCGAATAACCCGAGCAATCCCGATGCGAGCTGGGAAAATATGGGACACCTGAAAAAAGCCGATTACAGCGGCACGACGCGCGCGGCGCTGGTTCCGTTCCCGATTGAAATGTATGACTCGCGCGAAGGAACTTATTACGACGACCCTTCGCTTTATACCGCGGGCAGAGTCACGCAAAACGGCGTGATGAGCATGGTCGACATCGACATCGCCAATCTCCGGCGCTTTTTACGCGGCGATTTTGACGGACTCTTTCCGGGCAATACGCCTTTCTCCAACGGCAACGGCACGAACACTCTCAGAAAATCCAATATTCCCGATAATAACGGCTGGGTTTTATACGTCTCCGACCGGCGCGGCGATTACGATTTCGACGGCGAATACGACATGGAAGACATCTACGGCGCAAATCCGGGCAACGACGGCGTGAAACAGCCGGGCGAAGATTTGCAGCGCCCGGGAAGCTACGGTTACGGCACGCTGAACACCGATTACATCAACGAAGCGACCAAATACGCCAACATCTGGTTTCCGGATTATGCCGCCGTCATCGACCATAAATTCTTCCGTCGCGGCGTCCGCCTGATTAACGGCGAGAAGCTGCCGGGCATTTACGATTCGGCTAACGCGTCAAACACGAAAGGCTTTACCGTCGCTTCCGAAAACGGCATTTACGTCAAAGGAAACTACAACGCGACGGGCGTCGCCAACAAATACACGACCGGCAACACGCCGTATAATGAATTTTTGCCGTTCAACAGCACGAGCCACATTCCGGCTTCGGTGGTCGCCGATTCGGTCACGATTCTTTCCAACAACTGGGACGACTCCAAAAGCTTCGCTTACCCGTATAATTTAAGCCAGCGCAAGGCGAGCGAAACGACCGTCCGCTTCGCGATGATTTCCGGCGACACCATCGCCAATATTCAGGGCACGCCGAATCAGGGCGGAATATCGCCGCAGTTAAACGGCGGCGTCCACAATTTCAAGCGCTTTCTGGAAAGATGGACTGACCCTACCGACGCAAACTTCAGAACTTACTTGAATTATTCCGGCTCGCTGATTAATCTTTACAATTCGCGCAACAACAACGGCGCTTTCAAATGCTGCAACACGGTTTATAACCCGCCGGTGCGCAACTGGGTTTTCGACAGCACGTTTCTGGACGCCGGTCGCCTGCCGCCCGGCACGCCGTTTTTCCAATACGTGCAGACAACCGGCTTTCTGCGCACGAACGATTAAATCGGAAGACGGAAGACGGAAGTCAGAAGACGGAAGATAGTCGTCAGTAAACTTACTGACTGTCTTCCGTCTCTCGTTTTGGCTAGTATTTACATTTTCCGACTTCTGTCTTCCGTCTTCTGTCTTCTGTCTTCTTCCAAAATTGAACTTTCGCGCGCCTGATTCGTATCAGTTTATTGGTGAAGTCTCGCATTTTGATGTAGCATTTACTTGTCTGATGATGAAAGAACTTTCCCTGCAAAACTCGCGGCTCGACGGGCGATATGATATTACCTCGCTGCTCGGGCGCGGCAGCTATGCCGAAATTTATGTCGCCCGCGACACGCTCGCCGCGCCGGATTCGCCGCACCGGCAGGTCGTCGTCAAAGCGCTTAACGTTTTCATGCAAAACGATTTAGACGCGGATTTAGAGCGCACGCTGGTCGAAAATTTTCAAAACGAAGCCGTCGCGCTCGACCGCGTTCGCCACCCGAACGTCGTCAGCCGTCTCGGTCACGGAACCGCGCGCGATTTGCGCGGAACGGTTTTTCATTATTTAGTTTTAGAATATTTATCGGGCGGCGATTTGGCGCGTTTGTGCCGCCAGAAAAGCATGACGCTCAACCAGGCTTTGAAATATATCGAGCAGGTTTGCGCCGGACTCGGACACGCGCACAAAAACGGCGTCATTCACCGCGACATCAAGCCGCAGAACCTGCTTCTGACCGAAGACCGCGAAACGGTCAAAATCGCCGATTTCGGCGTCGCGCGTTTTTCTACATCGGATTCGCCGATTACGCGCGTCGGCACAAACATCTACGCGCCGCCCGAACACAGCCCGATGATAACCGACGACGGAAACGTCACGACCGTCACGGAACTGACGCCCGCCGCCGACGTTTACTCGCTGGCAAAATCGGCTTACGTTCTGATTACCTGCGAATCGCCGCGCTTTTTCGCCAATCAGCCGGTCAAGGAGCTTCCTTTCGACGTGCGCAAAGAAGTTTGGGCAGACGCTTTGCTTCAGGTTCTGCAAAAAGCGACGCAAAATAATCCGAAAGACCGTTATCAAACCGTCGATGAATTCTGGAAAGATTTATCGCGCATCAAGCTTTTAGCCGAAGCCGATAACGGCGAGCTCCGAACGCAGCCGCTTTCCGCTCGTCAGCCGATTGCGCCGCGCGCGCACGTCGCCGAAGGCTACACGCCGCTCGCGCCGGTGCGCCCGCAATTCAACACTTCGCGCGATTTGAAGCTGAAAAATCTGGGCATTCCGGCAAGCGCGCCGAATCTGGTCGTCAGGCTGGACGCAAATCACGCGCCGCCCGCGCAAAAACCCGCGCCGCCCGCGAAAAACGAAGAATTTTTAAAGACTTACATCGAAGAGGAAGAAGCCGCGCCCGTCAGAAAAAAAGGCTTTCTGCGTCGCGCCGGCGTGCTTTTGCTATTTTTAGCGGTTTTCGCCGCCGCGTTGTTCGTCACGCAGAGCTATCTCCGAACCGGCAGAATTATTCCCGACCTCAGAAATCCTTTCGTCAAGCCCGTCGGCATTGCCGTCCAGGACGTGAATATGCGGACGGAAGCCAACGCCGACAGTCAAAAAATCGGTCTCGTGCCGAAAAGCTCGCGCGTGCGGATTGTAAATTCCAAAGATAACTGGTATGAAATTGATGTGCTGGAATACGGTCGCCCGAAAGAAACCGCGACCGACGCCGACCACGGCTGGGTAAACCGCCGATATATTGATATTCAGGAATAAGGGGATTTGCGATTTTAGATTTTAGATTTGCGATTGGCTAAGGAAATTTTTTATTTTTTCAGGATTGCGGCGTTGAGTTTTTAATTCAGCGTTTTCATTTCCAAATTAAAAGTTTTTGCGCAGCAAAATCAGAATCCGATCGCCAATCGGCAATCGAAAATCGAAAATGTTATGAGTGTTTTGGATAAAGTAAGACGTTGGATTGACGGCGACACGGCGGAGACTGTGCTGGAAGAAGCCGCGCGTGACGCGCAGGTGAAGCCGCGCAGCGGAGCCGAAGAATTTATTGTCAAGCTCGCCCGCGCCGTCGAAGAAGTGATGCAGCGCGAAATGACGCCGCTGCCGCAGGGCACGGTTTTGATTCCGAGCGAATATATTATTTTTCTCAGCGAGGAAGACGATAAAGATTGGACGGGCGTCCGTCGTCGCGGTCTGGAACAGGGCTTGTATCACATCTTAGCGGAGCGCGCGAAAGAAATTTCCGGCAAGAAAAAGCTGGAAACGCAGTCTTTCGCCGTCGAGCTTCGTGTGGACGGAACGCTGGAAAAAGGCGATGTCCGCGTCCAGCACAGCTGGGACGATTCTTCGAGCGGCAAAACGAGCATTTTGTCGCGCCCGAAACCGCAATTGCCGCAGCCGCCCGCGCCGCAGCCGAAACCGACGAATCAAGTCACGCCGATTCCGAATTTCGCGCCGCCGAATCAAGCCGGCGGAACTTCGCCGAATACTGCGCCGCCGCCGACCGTCGCGCAGCTAAACGTTCAGCCGCATATTCCGCCGCAGCAAACGCCGCCGTATCAACAGACGCCTTTGCAGCAGCAGCAAGCGCCGTATGAAGCCGGAGATTCGGAGGAAATGACGCACGTTAAAAAGCGCACGACCGAGCTTTACAAGCTGGAAATCTGGCGCGGCGGCGTGCGTCAGACGGTCGTGCCGATTTTCCAGAACGAAATCAGCGTCGGGCGCGGCTCGAAATCGAAACCCGTCGACATACCGCTCGCCGGCGACCCGGAAATCAGCCGCCGTCACGCGACGCTCATCTGCAATGAACAGGGATATTTTTTGATAAACGAAGGACGCAATCCGGCGATGGTAAATAATTACGAAGTGCCGATGGGACAACGCGTCCCGGTCGCGCCCGGCGTCCCGATTGCCATTTGCAGCTATTTATTGCGAATCCAACCAAAGTGAGACGCGGAGAAAGGGAGACGCGGTGACGCGGAGAATTTCGTTTTAGCAATCTGGAATCTGAAAATCAGATTTAGAGATTGCCGACAGAAATAATCTCCGCGTCACCGCGTCTCGCTTTCTCCCCTACTCTTTTACGGCTTGACTTTCATCGTCGGGTCGCCGAGCAGAACCCACGACAGGCGCACGTCGCGTCCGCCATTAATGACGCTTTTGGCGTCGTTAGACAAATCGCCGATGCGATTCATCGAAGCGTTGTTTCCGATTTGCTGGAAGAAACGCGTCGCCATAATTTCCTGCACGTCGGGCGTCGTTTCGCCGCTCGACGCCCATGAGACGACCGCGCCGCCCGTCGGTTTTTTCACCAGAACTTCGGCGAGCCCGTCGCCGAAAGCGTCGACATAGTATCCGTTCAGACACGTCAGCAGCGTAAAGATTGTCTGATTTTCATTAGTGTTTGCCATCAGCGGAACGTCCGTGCGGCTGAAGAAATTTCCCGCCCACGCGCCGAAGGTTCCGTGACCGGAATAATTGACGATATATTTTCCGTTGTTGAGCGACGTCATTAAAGTGTTGCGCGCGTCCGCCTCGCCGCGATTGACGAACATTGTCGGAATGCTCGACGGCAAAGGCTGAAGCACGCGCACGCACATCGCGGCAAAATCAAAGCCGTCCGGCAAATCGCTGGCGCACAGCGCGCCTCTCGACTGCGCCGTCGCCAAGCCCTGCTCGAACGCCGATGTTTTCGTCAAAATCGTCGTCACGGTCGCCGCGTCGCGCGCCGGAACTCTGCCGACGGCGATTTCGGCTAAGCCGTCGTCGTTAAAATCGGCAAGCGCGTCGTCGCTGCCGGTGGTCGAAAAAGTCGTATCGACTATCATCGCCGGAATAAAATTATTGTTGCCCTGCGCGAAAAAGTTGCGCCCGTCGTAGGACGCGTCGCCGATTAAAAGCACGTATCCCGGCGGCGTCTGCCAGCTGGTTTTCGCGTAGCTCAGAAAACTGCGTATCGATTCGGCGGTCGGCTGCCCGTAATCGAATTCATCGAAAACGTCTTCGATGTTGACGACCTCGACGCTCAAGCCCTGCCCGCGTCGATAATTCGCCCAGTTTTCGGCTTGCGCCATCCAATTTTTGTAGGAGATGATGATTAAATTGGCATTGTGCGCGACGGTCGAAAGCGTCGAAGGCGCATTCGGCGTAATGGAGACGGGCGTCAAAAGTCCGCCGCCCGCGACGGCGTAAAGAACGCGGCTGCGATTGCTCGGCAGAGTGACCTGATAAGTCAATCCCTGCTGCGAAATTTGTAAATCCGTGACCAGGCTCGGCGCGGTCGGGTCGCTTAAATCGAAAACGCGGATGTCCGGCGTATTAAAGCGCTGAACTTTGGTCGTGCGGTAATTCTGCGTATAAAACAGCAGGCTTTCCTGAACCGCTTGATAGCGGCGCTGATAGGAAATCTTCACCGATTCGGTAAAGGAAAGAGCGCTTATCAGCGCGGTAATTTTTACGACGTTCGCGCCTTCGACCAGCAGCGAAGACGGAACGTTGAAAGTTCCGGTCATCAGCTCGCGGTTCGCGCCGCTCATCGTTCCGATTTCCGTCTCGTTCAGACGAACGCTTAATTGATGCGCCGCGAAGGTATAACCTTGCACGGCAACCTTTACGGTCACAAGCTGGGGAGCCGAAGTATCGACGTCGGCAAGATTGACGGTCGTAATTCCCGGGTTGCCGCCGGAGATTGAAGCGCCGAAAAAGTTTTCCGCGCTGCCGTTTAAAACCGGGCTGAGATAAGTCAGTCGCTCTTTTTTAAAGGTGCTCTGCGAAAAATTCGGCGCGAGGACTTTAGCCGCGATGCCGCGAATAAAGGTCGTGCCGATTCGTTTGCCGGGCTCAGTTCCGACGACCATATAATAGGTGCGCGTATCGCTTTCGAGAGTATCGACGCCGCGCCCGTAAAATTCGATGTAATCGCCATTGGCAGCGACGTTAATCGCCTGCTCGATGCCGTCGGCGTAAAGCTGCCAGAGATTTGTCGGAGCATTGACGTCAAATCCGCCGTTTTGCAATTCGGCGCGCGTGACGCGATATAAACCGTCCTGTTTGACGGCGATTTTCGCGCCAGGCTGCGCCGCGACCCATTTTTGCGTCGCCTGCGCGTCGGCGGAAACGGCGTTACTGGTTTGCGCTTCGGTTTGAAGCTCGCCCGGCAGATTCAAATCGTCTTTTTGCAGCAGCGGATTCGACGCTGCGGCGGCGCGATTTTGCAATTCCCGCGACGAGACGCCCGCGCGCGCGGTCAAATCCGAAACAATCTGCGGGTAAAATTCGCGCGACGTTTGTTTGTCTCCGTTTACGTCG
>DASVWG010000344.1:0-10261 GCA_036389695.1 Pyrinomonadaceae bacterium | reverse complement strand
CAAGCCGCCGCCGTAAGTATTGTTCTCGCCCGTCGCCGTATTTTGATAAACGCTGCTGGTCGTCATTTTCAGCGTGCCGTTGGTGGAACAAATCGCGCCGCCTTTCGGGGCTGTATTAAATTTGAAAGACGAATTGCTGATTTCGACAAATGCGCCTTTCCCCTGCGCGGTGAGACCGCCGCCGGAATGGCTGGCTGAATTGTCCCTGATAACCGAGTTTTGAAGCTTCAAATCGCTGTCGCTGACCACAATCGCACCGCCGAAAGCGCTCTTGTTGGCGAAAAGCTGGGAGTTGCTTAAAACAAGGTGGCTGCCCGCATGAACCAGAATAGCGCCGCCGCCGCCAAAACCCAGAACGTCCGGGTCTTGTGCAAAACCTTCCTTCATGTCCAGATTATTAATGTTAACAATTGCGCCGTCCGTAATATGAAAAATGCGGCTTTGGTTTATGCCCGACACGCTCAAACCGTCAAGCCCGATAATCAGAATGTTTTTGTCGGCAATCGTTATCGCGCCTTTGGTCAGCGAGATGGTCTGTCCCGCCAGCCCGGCGACAAACGTTACGTTGTCGCCGTTGATGGCGACATCGACCGCTTCGCGCAGGCTGCAATCGGCATTACAAACTCCGTCGTCCGTATCCGCCAGCTTAGTCACCGTTCTGGGCACCGCCAAAATGCTCTGCGCCGCGCCCGCCAATATAAAAGCCGAAAGCAATAAGAAAAGATTAATTTTGTTTAAGAATTTATTGTTCACGTTCGTTTTCTCCAGTTTATGTTTTTTAATATAAATTTCCCGCCTTGTCAGATATGAGAATAGAGTAGCCGCAAGCGATAATCACCACGCGGTTACGTAGCCGGTTTCGCGCTGTTTTTCGGCAAAAATCGATTCGTCTTTCGTGCAGAAAGCGGCGTCAGGCGGGGCGTAAATCACTAACCGTTAAGCAAATACGAGAAAGCCGGAAATTCCGCTCGATTTCTTTGAATCGCTGGAACTTCCGGCTTTTCCGCGTTTGTCCGTCACACGGATTTCGATTTTCGAAAATTATGAAATCGACGGCAAACGGCGCCGCACTTATTAATACACCGCTTCGACTGCGCCGACATCGACGCTGACTCCGAAGACGCGATTAAGCCCGCGCTGGTCAAACGGGAGTGAGCTGCCGAATTCGTCGGTCGCCAGCAGGACGGAACCGGCGTCGATGACCGGGCTTCCGGGTTTCGGCAGATGATTCAGCGTCGTTCCGCCGTTATAGGCGAGCGGGTTCAGCATCGGGTCGGCGACGTTTTCTTGATTGCCGGTCTGGTCGCCCCAGATGACGGTGCTGATTTTCGGCGCTCCAATGACGTTGTAACCGGCTGAAGTAAAGGTCGCGCCTTTCAGATTCGGGAAAAACGGCGTTCCGCTCGTGTTGCCGGCGATAATCGTGTTGCCGAAATTTACCTCGCCGCTGCCCGATGACTCGATGCCGCCGGCGTCGCCCGTCGCCGTGTTGAATGCCGCCGTCACGTTGCGCATCAGCACCTGATTATTGTTGCTCAGACCGCCGCCGTTGCCCGCCGTCGCTTTGTTGCCGGAAAGCGTCGAGTTAATCAGATTTAATTTCCCTGCGTTGTAGATGCCGCCCGAATTTTCGGCGCTGTTGCTAAAAATGGCTGAATTTCTGATGGTGTAGTTGGCATCGCTGGATTGCTCCAGATATATTGCGCCGCCCTTTTTCGCGCTGCTCTTATAAATGCTCGAATTCGTCATCTCAAAATTGCCGCCTTCCAGAAAAATGGCTCCGCCGTTGCCCGTGCTGCTGTTCAGATTGAATTTCGTATTGCTGATGCTGAGCCGGCGGCTGTCTATGGCGCTCAGACCCGCGCCGCGGGCAGGCGCCGAGTTGGCGGCAATCAAGCTGTTTTTGATGCTGATGAAACTGCCGACACCCCAAATTCCGGCGCCCTCGGTAAAAGCCTTATTGTTATGAATGTAGCAATCGTCAAGGCTGAGCGATGACCAATAGACGGCAATCGCGCCGCCGACGCCGACATAGGGCTGCAGGCGCGAATCCATATAGCCGTAGCCGAGGTCTAAGTTTTTCATCGTCGCGTGCGCCTGATTATGAAGGGTAAAAATTCTGTATTTATTCGCGCCGGATATTTTCAGATTGTCGATTCCGGTAATCGTAATGCTTTTGTTGCTAATCGTGATTGAATCCAGCGCGAGCGTAATCGTGCCGCCTGCCAGCGCGGGCTGGAATGTAATTTCGTCGCCGCTCTGCGCGACCGCGACGGCTTCGCGCAGCGAGCAGTCGGCATTGCACACGGCGTCGTTAGTATCGGCGACTTTCGTCACCGTCAAGGTTGCCGCCAGCGTCTGTTGAGCCGCTCCGGCGAGCAGCAGAATTGAAAATAATAAGAAAAGATTAATTTTGTTTAAGAATTTATTGTTCACGTTCGTTTTTCTCCGGTTTATGTTTAATATAAAAATTTCCCGCCTTGTCAGAAACCATAATGAAGTGAACGGACGCAATAATCACCACACATTTGCGTAGTTAGTTTTGGGTTATTTTTCGGCAAAAATTGATTTGTCTTTCGTGCAGAAAACGGCGCGGGCGGCATAGAATAAGAGACGTCGCGGAAAACTATCGACATTAATCAAACAAAATAAAAGGCTTGAGAAAAAGAAAAGAGCGATTACATAATCGCTCTAAACCGTTGATTTTATTGAAGCTGATAAAAGAGCCGCCGACTATTGCGGCGCGGAGACATTGCCCGCGTCGGCGACGAAATCGATGTCCTGCGTGTCGTCTAAAATTTCTCTCGCCTGCGAAGGCTGCGCAAATGTATATCGCCTGGCGGCGACGCTGAAAACGTAAATCTCGCCCGCCGGAATCTCTGCGAAACGATAATAACCAAACGAGCTGGAAAGCGCCGTTCGCGTTTGTCCGCTCGGAAACATAATTGTCACCGGAACATTTTTGATGCCTCTGCCGTCGGCGGTTTTTATCTGCCCGCCGACCACGACGCTTGCCGCCGTCGGAGCCAGAGTTTCGGGCGTCCAGAAACCGGAATAAAGAGAAAAATTTCCGCCGGTCGATTTATATCCGGCGATTGTCTGACCGGCAGTTCCCGATTGCTGCAACGAAGATTGCTGCATCTGGCTGCCGCCGCCCGCGACCACTTGTTTTTCCAAAGTAAAGCTGCCGCCGCTCGATTGAAGCTCATTCGTCTGCGCCCGCGCCGAAAAAGCGAAAAGCAAAATTACCAGGACAATAACGGCGAAAAATATTAAATCGAATAATGGTAGATTTTTGTGTTTCATTATTCTCCTTTTATTTTTGGCAAACCGGAGCGTTCGGGCTGGATTGACAGACCAGAGCCTTGAGCGCGTCAATCTGCGCTTGCTGCTGGCGGATTTGCTCGTTTTGCCGCTCGATTTGCGTTTGCTGTTCCTTGACGGCGTTGACCAGCGCGGTCGTAATTTGCGCGTATTTGATGCCTTCGATTTCGCCGCGTTCGTTATAAACCGTCAAAAGCGGCTCGACGGCGTTGACTTCCTCGGCGACGAAACCGACATCCGGCTTGCCGTCCTCTTTCCAATCGAAAGTAACGGGACGCAGGCGATTAACAATGCCTAAACCGCCGTTGAAATTTTGAATGTTGTTTTTGTAGCGCGCGCTCGAAGAACAGGTCGAAATTTGATTGGAAGCGTTGCGGCAAAGCGCCGTGCTGCCAGCCGCGCCGAGACCGATAAGCATTATTTTTCCCGGAACCCGAACCGTATCCGCCGACCTGCCGAGCACCACCGTGCTGTCGGTCGAGACGCTCGCGCCCGCGCCTATCACGGTCGCGTATTGGAGATTATTGCTGGTAAATTCGGTGTTTGCGCCGAGAGCCGTGTTGTTCGTTCCGACGGAGTTGCCCTCGCCGGACGAAAAGCCGACATAAATATTATTCGTGCCGGTCGTGGTGGAGATGCCGGAATAATAACCGACGGCGACGTTCTGAAATCCGCTCGTGTTGTTGTAACCAGCCTGCGTGCCGAAGAATGCGTTGTAATTGCCGGTCGTGTTTTGCGCGCCGGTGTCTTTACCGATAAAAATATTGTAACTGCCCGACGTGTTGCTGCCGCCCGCCGCGTAGCCCATGAATGAATTGTAGTTGCCGACCGTGTTGCTCTGCCCGGCGAAAATTCCGACAAAGGCGTTGCCTTCGCCCGTCGTGTTGAGAAGCCCGGACTGATAGGCAAGAAAAGTGTTTAATTTGCCGGTCGTGTTGTTCGCACCGGCGCTGAATCCGACAAACACGTTTTGCGTGCCGGTCGTGTTATTGCTGCCGGAGTTAGCGGCGAAAAAAGCGTTGTAATATCCGGTCGTGTTGTCCGCACCCGCGTTGTTTCCGAAAAACGAATTCCAGTTGCCGGTCGTATTTTTCAAGCCTGCATTGACGCCGAAAAACGAATTGCTTTCGCCGTCCGTGTTTGCCATTCCGGCTCGCGCGCCGAAAAACGAATTGTATTTGGCGGTGTCGTTTTCCTTGCCCGCTTCGCTGCCGACAAAAGTATTGTCCTGCCCGATGGAGTTTGAATAACCGGCGTAAAAACCCATAAAGACGTTATTTTTTCCGGTTGTGTTTAACTGTCCGGCTGAACCGCCGTAAAAGGCATTGTTCGTGCCGGTCGTGTTATTAAATCCGCTGTTGAATCCGAAAAACGAATTGCCGCCGCCGGTCGTGGTCAATTTTCCGGCGTTGGCGCCGAAAAACGAATTGGCGAGCGCCGAAGTATTGGCTCTGCCCGCGTTGTCGCCGAAAAACGAATTGCTGTTTCCAATCGTGTTGGAAAATCCGGCTTCCGTCCCGAAAAAAGAATTATTCGTGCCGAGGATATTTGAACTGCCCGCGCCCGCGCCGCCGAAAATATTGCGCGTTCCGGGCGCGTTCAGCACTTTCGCGCTGTTGATTTTATAGCCTTCCGAAGTGTTGAGGCTCTTGGCGCCGCCTTCGCCGGAAATGTTGAAATTGGAATTCGCCTGCTGACTCTGCGAATTTTGAATGTAATTCGGACTGTTCGGCAAAGGATTTCGGTCGTCGCTCATACGCGGGTCGGTCGTTACCACATATTGATTTGCCGGAATGCCGCCGAGATTTAATGAATTGTTGGCGGTCGTCGCCTGATTGGCATTGAGCGAGCGCACCGCATAAGGTGTTGACGTCACGGTTTGACGCGGATTAAGCAGCGTAAAGGGTTGATTGCTGCCGTTCAGACGCACGCCGATTTCCAGAAATCGCTGCGTGCCGTCAAAATTTGCCGCGCCGAAATCCAGATTGACGGCGAAGATGCCGTTCGTGACGGTCGCCGGAAGATTTGAAATCGTGTTGCCGATTTGATTTCCGCCCGCGGCGGCATCGAACAATTTGAACTCGAATTGATATGTACCGTTTGCCGCGATGCCGCCGTCCTGCAATTTTCCCTGATATACAAACGTCGATGTCTGCGCAAAAGCGATGGCACTAAACGAAAAAATCGAAACTAAAATAGCGAAACCGATGATTAAATTTTTTGACATATATCTTTGCTCCTTTTCAATTAAAAAAAACTGTTGAAGCAAAGATAGAGAATTCAAAAAACATATTCACCACGTATTTACGTAGGAAGCTTAGTATTTTTTTTGCTTATGGATTGGCGCGGTTTATTGATTTTTCAGTAGTGGAGTGATTTTGTGCGGCAGATAATTTCGGAAAAGTTTTTCACCGCCGAGACGCAGAGATTTCGCCGGGCAGCGCTGAGAAATCTCGGCGAATCTCTGCGCCAATTCTCTGCGTCTCGGCGGTGAATGATTCTCTTAACTTTTGAACAACACAAATTTACCCCATGACCGATTTTTTACTTTACTTGACGAGCCGGTGCTGTAAGGCTTTGGCGACGGCTTCGGATTTTGAATGAACCTGAAGCTTTTCGTAGATGTTTTTCAGATGAAAGGAAATCGTGTTGGTCGTGACGTTCAATTTAGCGGCGGCGGTTTTGTAGCTGTGACCTTCGACGAGCAGTTTCAGCAGGCGAATTTCGTGCGGCGACAAATCGTAATCGACCTTTTCCGGCGGGCTGAAATCTCTGAACAAGGTAATCACTTTGCGCGCGACTTCCGGCGACATCGGCGCGCCGCCGGCGACCGCTTCGCGTAAGGATTCAATCAATTTGGCGGGCGGCGTTTTTTTCAAAAGATAACCGCTGGCTCCGGCGCACAAAGCCTCGAAAATCCGCTCATTATCTTCGTAAACCGAAAGCATCAGAATCGTCATCTGCGGATACATCTGCTTGATTCGCTTGACGCCTTCGATGCCGTCCATTCCCGGAAGTCCGATATCGGACAAAACGATGTCCGGCGTGCGATGGCGAATGCCCGCTAAGGCTTCTTCCATCGAGCCGTATTTTCCGCTGCATTTGAAACCGCCGGTATAATTGATGAGCATTCCCAAGCCTTCGCGGATGTCGCGCTCGTCTTCGATAATAGAGACATTGATTGTTTTTTCTTCTGCTGTCGTTTCGGTCATTTTAATTTGTTCGATTGCGCCTGCCGCATATTCGTTTTAATTTTGGTAGTGTTTCAGAATTTATGATGCTTGGCGAACGAGGCAGAAACCCGACCGTCAGGGAGAGTGCAAAAACTTCGCCCAAGCCGGACGCGCGGGCTTCCGCCTCATTTGCCACATCTTCTAATATTTTCTTCCGTCATAAAATTTGAAACACCGCCTTAATTTTTTACAATAACACCATAAGCTTTCGGAAAGAATTTTTCACTACGTAAACGCGTAGTCGTTTTGTTTCAGGCGGAAAAATAATTTTTACCGACCGGGATTTGCAGCACGAGATGCGTGCCTTTTCCGATTTCGGAATCTATCCGAAATTCGCCGCCGCATTTTCCGGCGCGCTTTTTCATATTTCTTAAGCCGTTTCCGCCGAAGCCGTTTTCTGCGGCGCCGCCGGATTTTTCCGCGACGTCAAAGCCGCGCCCGTTGTCTTTGACCTCGATTATCAAATTATCGTTTTCCAGACAGACGGCAATTTCGGCAACGCTGGCGCCGGAATGTTTCGCCAGATTGTTGATGCATTCCTTGAATATCAAATAAATCTCGCGCCGCTGGTCGGCGCCCAATGAAATGTCTTTCAGATTTTCCGGCACGCGAAATTGATAACCGACGTCCTGCGCGTCGAGCAATTCTTCGGCGAAATGGCGCATTCGCTGAATCAAATCCGAAAGATGGTCGCGCTCGGGATTTATCGCCCAGACAATATCCGACATCGAATCGACCATCTCGCGCGACGTGTTGGCGATGATTTCCAAAGGCTCGTTACGCTCGTCTTTCCCGTTTCCGTTCGAGCCGTTTCGCTGTCGCACGACTTCCGATAAAATCGCAATCTTGGAAAGCGACGAGCCGATGTCGTCATGAAGGTCGGTCGCAATTCTCGTTCTGACTCTTTCAAGCTTAATAACCTGCGCGATGCGATAGCGGTAAACAGCATAAATCAAAAAGGAAACCGCCAAAGCCGCGAGCAGCAAAAACCACCAGCGCTGCCAGACGGGGCGCAAAATCGTGAAAGAAATCAGAGCGGGCGCGCTTGCGGCATTATCTGTATTAACCGCGCGGACGAGAAAACGATAAGCGCCGGGCGAGAGATTGGCGAATGTCACGGAGCGTTCGGCGCTCGGCTCGCTCCAGTCCGCATCGACGCCTTCCAGCTTATATTGATAACGCGTCGAAGCGATGCCGCCCGTCGCGATGCTCAAAAATTCTATTTGCAGATTGTTGCGGTCGGCGCTTTGCTGCGGCGCGTAAACTTCGCGCTGACCGAGCGGCGAAACCGAATAGTCTTCGCCCGCGATGCGCAGGCTGCTGATTAAAACCGGCGATGGCGGCGCAGGCGCGGCGTCCGGTTCGGGAACGAGTTTTGACAAGCCATTGAACGTGCCGAACCAAATCATTCCGTGACGGTCGCGATACGCGGTGTTGATAAAGTCCGAAGCCAAGCCGTCGGATGTGCCGTAATACTTGATGTGCCCGCTTTCGGGCGAGAGGCGATTGACGCCGCGCACCGTTCCGACATAAATGTTGCCGTATAAATCTTCGGTCACGCAGCGGACGTTGTTGCTCGTTAAACCGTCAGCGATAGTGTAACGCCTGAAAACCGGATGCTCGCTTTCCGCCGCATCAACGCGAATCAAGCCTTCGCGGTTGCTGGCAATCCAAATTCGCCCGCGCTTGTCACGGAAAATATTTGTGATTCCGCCTTTCGGAGCGTTTGGTTCGTCTAAAATCGTAAATCGCCCGTCGCGGAAACGCGCGACGCCGCTGTCCGTAAAACCAACCCAGAAATTGCCCGCCTCGTCTTCGGCAAAAGCGACGGCGACAAACGATTCCGGCAAACCGTCCTCTTTGGTGAATTGCTCAAACTCTCCGGTTTCGCGTCGCCATCTGGTCAACCCCAGACGCTTTGAAGTAACCCAGGAGCTAAACCACACGTCGCCTTTGGAATCTTCAAAGACCCGCACGTTGTTGTCGCTCATCAATCCGCCGGCTTCGTTATAAACCGCTGACGGCGGCTTGTTATTTAAATCCTCGATGCGATTCACGCCCGCGTAGCGATAAACTGCCGTTTGCGTATTTACCCACCAATCATCGCGGCTGTCGAGAAGCGCCGCGTTCGTTGACCACATCCAGATTGAACCCGCGGGCAAGGCGGGACGCACCATTTTAAACGTGCCGTCCGGCTGCAGGCGGCTGATATTAAAATTTCCCGAAACGACGAAGAGCTCTCCGCTGCGGTCTTCGTAGATGGAATGGATTCTCTCATTTTCCAAACCGTCAGTCCGGTCAAACGTCGTCAAGCCTTTCGGATTTATGCGATGCAAGCCGCCGTAAGCTGTCAGCCAGATATGCCCTTCGCCGTCTTCGGCGACCGAGGCGATGGTGTTGGAAGCCAGACCTTGCTCAGTCGTATATTGATGAAATCTTTTCCCGTCGAAGACAATCAAGCCGTGATTGCTGGTCATCCACAGCCTGCCGTCCGACGCGCAGATGATTGAGTAGATTTCGGGCTTCGGATAATTAGGTTTTGAAGAGCTTTCCGAATCGCGGCGCAAAATATCGGCAAACGAAAACACGCTGGCTTCGCCTGCCTGTTCGGGAAGCTGCGCTTGTCCTTCCGCATCGAAAACGCCTTGTTTAACGACGGCGCGGCGAGAGGTGAAATCACTCAAATTCGCCGATTCGGAAAACGCCTCCGTTTTTAACGCGACGAGTCCTTCGGGGCGGGCAATCCAAACTCTGCGCTCTTTATCTTCCGCATAAACAAAAACGGCGTCGCGCTGGTTTTGCGCGCTTATAGCATAGTGAATCGTTTTTCCGCCCGTCAGGCGGCGCACTAAACCCCAATGTGTTCCAATCCAGAAGCCTGAATCATTCTGCTCCGAGTTTTTGAAAACGGCTCTGGTTAAACCCTTGTCGGGATTTCCGGGCAGATTCAATTCGAATACTTCGCTCGTCATCCGACCGTCGATTTCCCGCAAGAGAAGAATTCCTTTGTCGTTAGCCGTCCAGAGATTTCCCGCCGCGTCTTCAAAATCCGGCAAAGGCGCGTCCGGCGGCAAAGGCTCGGCGAGCAGCGGAATCCGCGCGTCGTTTTTTGCCGGAGATTGCTGGATTTGTTCAACTAAAGAATCATCGCCTTTGGGAATAAAGCGATAATCCGTGCCGCGATTAAGGTCTACCCAATAAACGCCGCCGCGCGTCGGCAGTAAATTAAAAACCGCCGGGTCGGCGTCCGTGTCGCCGATGCGGTAAGTGATAAAGCGATAACCGTCAAAACGAACCAAACCGTCGCGCGAGCAAATCCATATAAATCCGCGCGAGTCACGCACCAGATTAAAAGTCGCGCTGCTGCCGAGACCGTCGGCGCTCGTATAAATCTTGACCGGCAAACGCTCGGCATTGACGACGAAGACGGCAAACAACAATAAGCACGCCGTCCGGCAGAAAGCCAGAGAGCTGTTGATTTTTGTTTTAACGAATAAGCCGCGCATCTTTTAAAGGTTTCGCTGTTTAATTAATTATTTCCCGTTTAGCTGATAAAGCGAGCCGCAAATTTGTTTTGCGGCTCGCCTTTTCCAAACAATTTGAAACAACCGAATCTTAATGCAACTTTGCGCTGGAACAAAGCCGAATAACGACTTGTGTCGAATTTCAACGAATTTCCGCAGCCGTCGAAAACGGGCGTGCTC
>DASVWG010000343.1:0-13861 GCA_036389695.1 Pyrinomonadaceae bacterium | reverse complement strand
ATTTACGACCAGTTTGCCGAAGACGGTTTAAGGGAAAAATTATTTCCGACGGCGTTTTCCGTTTTGCTGGCGGCGTTGTTTGTTTGCGCTTTGGTGTCGGTTGTTTACGGCGGCGCGGGCTTGCTCGGCTGGTTTTCGCTGTGGTCGTTTTCGACCTCGATTTTAATCGCCCTGACGCTCGCTTCGCATTTTAGCCGTCGCGAAAGATTAATCGAATTAATCGCCGGACTCGCCGCCGGACTTTTGTTCACCGGCGCGGCGGCGCTGTCGCAATACTTTCTCGATTTTCCGACGAACGCGGCTTTTTTCGGAACCGGAACGGAAGAAGAGATGCTCGGCACGCAGAGCCAGGTTCTTTCGCGCGTTCCGGCTTTTCTGCGGACGCCGACCGAGATGGCTTGGGTCGTTTCGGCGCTCGTTCCGCTGGCGCTCGCGCCGATTATCTGCCGCGTGAAAAGCCTGCAATCGTGGCAGAAAATTCTTTTTCCGGCAGCCGCGTTTGCCGGTGTCGTCGGCGCTATACTTTCGCTCGCGCGCGGAAGCTGGCTGTCGCTTCTTGTCGGCGTGTTGCTGATTATCTTGTTCGGCTGGATAAAGCTCACAGCCGACGAAAGAAAAACTTATTTCGTTTCCGCCTGCGGTTTTATCGTTTTGGCGCTTCTGCTGCTCGCGCCGTTTTCGATTAAAATTTACGACCGTCTGACCGAAGACGACCAGGGCTCGGCTTTGATTCGCGTGCCTTTGATGGAAAACGCCGCGCGGATGATTGAGGACAACTGGCTGGTCGGCATCGGCTTAAACGGCTATCGCGCGAATATGACGCGCTACGACGAAACCGGAATTTTCGTCTCGCAGGTTTTTCCGAATCCCGTCCACAACGTTTTCGCGCACGTCACGTCGGAAATCGGCGTTCCCGGCGGAATAATTTTCTGCCTTTTGATTCTCGTTGCTCTCTACGAATGTTTTAAAACGATGACGACGCGCGACCGCCTGCTTTTTGCGCTGGCATTGGGCGCGGCGGCGGGAATCATCGCCTTTGTTATTTCCGCGATGAAAGAACCCGGCTCGCTCGGCTCCGTGCGCCCGCCGATGCGGACTCTGTTTTTTTTGTTCGGGACGGTTTTGGCGCTCGGCAGATTGCGCCGTCAACTGTTTTTTTAATTTTGCAAAACTAATCAGACGATGAATTTAAACGCGACAGATAAAGAATTTTCCTCAAAAGCCATCACGCGGAATTTGCTGTGGATGGCGTGGTCGGGCGCGGTCAGCATCGCCAACAGCATTCTGGTCTGGATATTTATGGCGCGGATGCGCGACGTCGAAGAGCTCGGCAGATTTACGATTGTGATGGCGCTTTACGCGCTTTTTTACAGCGTCTGCTCGCTCGGTTTGATTCCTTATTTAGTCAGCGAAATCAGCCGCCGCAACGCGGCTGGCGAGAAAAGCGCGGCGACGATTTCCGGCTTTATCGGAAGCGCGTCGGTTTTTCTGCTCGCTTCGGGAATTTTCTGCGCCTTTCTGATGGCGGCGTGCGGATTTTGGGCGAGCGAATCGTGGTCGGTGCGGCTTTCGACTTTGATTTTGAGCCTCGCGATGATTCCGACCGGCTTGATTGCCGTCGCCGAAGCGAGCGCGATTGCCTTCGGGCGAACGCGTCTGATTGCCTTTGTCTCGACGCTCGAAAACGTTTTGCGAACAATCGTTCCGCTCGGTTTAATCTGGTTCGGCTTCGACATTTCCGTCATCTGCGTTTCGTTCGTCGCGGTCAGAATTCTGGCTTTAACGGTTTATTTTCCGGCTGGCGGAAAATATCTTTCGCGATTTAATTTCAACGCCGAAGACTTTCGCCAAATCTTCAAAGCTGCGCCGACTTTCGCGGGCACGATAATTCTCGCTTCGATTAACTGGCAGGCGGTGATAATTTTGCTGGGACATTTCAGCAGCGAAATCGAGCTCGCGAAATACGGCGTCGCCTCGCGGTTTCTCGTTCCGGTCTCGATTCTGATGGCGAGCTACGCCAGCGTGATTCAGCCCGTCATCGCGCAATGCGCGCAAAAATCGCCGGAAAGATTCGGCTCGTATGTTTCGCGAATGGCGAGTTATCCTTTGCTTTTATCGACGCTCGCGGCAGTTCTCTCGCCGTTTTTGTCACGCTATTTTCTGGGCGCATTTTTCGGCGCGGGTTACGCCGACGTCGCGCCGACGCTGGATATTCTGGCGCTCAGCGTCGTTCCGTTTTGTCTGGTGATGGTCGTCGCGCGCGGGCTGGTGGCGACAAACGCGCAGCATATCGATTTGCTCGCTAACGCCTTGGGCGTCGCCGCGTGTTTCGCCGCCGGTTTAATCCTGATTCCGCGATACGGCGCGGGCGGCGCGGCGCTGGCGCAATTGTTTTCGTTTTTTGTGATGGCTGTGCTGGAAACCGTTTATCTATCGAGAAAAATCGGCGGCTTCAAGGTCTGGCGCGCGGCTTCCGTCTCGTCCGTGTGTCTCGCGCTGATTTACATAATTCTCTGGAAATATTAGACGTTTCGCGCTCTAAGTATTTGTAAATGCTTTTGCCTGCACAAACTAGCAGATGAGCGATTATCACTTTCAATCCGAGATAGCCGAGACGAATCGCGCGACAATTATTCGCCGCGACGCTCAAACAAACGCGCGCGTCGCGAAACCGCGCGTTTTGATGGTCGGAATGCACCTGACCAAAACGCGCGGCGGCATCACGACGCTGATTGCGGAAATCCTGAAATCGCCTTTGAAAGACGATTTCGAGTTCATCTATATCGAATCGCAAGCCGAAGATTTCGGAAAATTCGGCAAGCTGTTTCTGGCTTTCGGCGCGGTTTTCCGGTTTATTTTCAATTGTCTTTGGAAACGCCCCAAGCTGGTTTACGTTCATCTCGGCAGCAACGCCAGTCTTTACCGCGAATCCGTTTTTATTTTTCTGGCAAAGCTTTTCGGTAAAAAAACAGTCGCGCATTTTCACGCGGGCGACATCGACAATTACTTTCCTTTTCAAAGCCGCGCCGGTCAAAAATTTATCCGCGCGGCGCTTAACCTGAGCGACAAACTGATTGCCGTTTCGCAGGAATCCGCGCGTCAGCTTCGCGATTTAACCAATTCGACAAACGTTTCCGTTATCGCCAACGCGATTGATACTTCGATTTTTAAACGCGACTTTGCGGCGGAAAATAAGCTCGACGACCGCACAATCAGATTGTTATTCGTCGGCGCGGTCGGGAAATTAAAAGGCGAGCGAGATTTAATCAAGGCGCTGGCGATTTTGCGCGGGCGCCAGCCAAATATAAATATAAATATAAAAGTTTCTTTTCTCGGCTACGGCGCGGAAAATCTGAAAGATTATTGCGAAGAATCGGGAATCTCCGAATTCGTCGAACATCTCGGCGCGGTTTCGATGAGCGAAAGAATCGATTTTTATCGTAAAGCCGACATTTTCGTTCTGCCGACTTATGCCGAAGCGATGCCGATGTCCGTTATCGAAGCGATGGCGGCGGGCTTGGCGATTATCACGACAAACGTCGGCGGAATTCCCGAATTAATCGAAGACGACGCGCACGGGATTTTATTTTCGCCGGGCGATACGGAAACGCTGGCGGAAAAGATTCTGTTTCTGCTGGAAAATGAAAATATTCGAATCGACATCGGCAGAAAAGCGCGCGAGAAAGCGCAGGCGCAGATGGATTTTAAGACGTATGCGGAGAAGCTTCGCGCGCATCTTTCCGCCGCCTGCGATTCCGAAATCGAAATATGAACAGCACAAAATTATTAATTAAACGCTCAATCAAATCCGTCGCTTCGCTGGCGAAAGGCGTCGGTTTTTCGCAGCCCGCGCCCGGTTCGGTCAATATCATCGCGTATCATCGCGTGGTCGCCGACATTGCAAAAGCGGAAAAAGAAGCGATTTACGGGCTGGTCGTCTCGTCGACAACTTTCCGAAGGCATTGCGAAGCGCTGAAAAAAGCGTTCGACGTCGTTTCGCTGGAAACGGCGATGCATTTTCTGGACGGCGAGCGCAAAGTGACGCGCCCGCTCGCGGTGATTACTTTCGACGACGGTTACATTGATT
Source organism: Pyrinomonadaceae bacterium (assembly GCA_036389695.1). Classification (GTDB taxonomy): domain Bacteria; phylum Acidobacteriota; class Blastocatellia; order Pyrinomonadales; family Pyrinomonadaceae; genus JALZHR01. Next base: position 9,774 of record DASVWG010000343.1, on the reverse strand, counting down.
TTTACGAAGAAGCTTTTCCGATTTTGAACGATTTGGCGCTTCCGGCGACGGTTTTTCTGCCGACCGGTTTTATCGGGCAAAACAAGCCTCTGGCGCACGACCGCATTTTCTGGCTCGTCAAACAGGCAAGCGAAAAATTCGTTTCTGTTGGCGACGCGTTGAAGAAGGCTGGCTTGACGAACGCATCCGTCAATTCGCGCGATTTGCTGAGCCTGACCGATTCGATAGTTTACCTGCCGAATGAGCAGCGCGAAAAAATTATCGTCGAGCTGGAAAAATTGTTGGGCGATTTTGCGGATTATCCGCCGGAATATCAATTATTAAGCTGGGAAAAGGTGCTGGAAATGGCGCGTAAAGGAATCAGCTTCGGCGTTCATACGGCGAATCACGTCGTTTTGCCGCTCGAAGACGAACCGACGCTGGAAGCCGAAATCGTCGAAAGCCGCAAAGAACTCGAACGCCGTTTAAACGAAAAAGTCGTTTCTTTCGCTTATCCGAACGGCGAATATAACGCGCGCGTCAGGCAACTTGTCGAGCAAGCCGGATACAAAGTCGCCGTGACGACCGAAAAAAGAATCAACCAGCCCGGCGCCGATTTGCTGGCGCTCGGCAGAATCAGCCTGTGCGAAGAATCCACGCGCGGCTTTAAAGGCACATATTCGCCGCGCGTCGCGGATTTGAGATTGGGAATCTAGAAAAAGGCAGAAACGCGACAGTCATGGAGCGTGTCCGAGTTTAGTAATGAAACGCGTTGATTGAAATTCGTGTTTCCAATGATTAATCTTGACACGCTCCATGACTGTCGCGTTTCTGCCTTTTCAATCCGCAAAAAGTTTACAAATCTTACAAAAAACTCTGGAAAACCGCCCGATTTATTACTCTTTAAAGCGTAAGCAACAAAATCCAAACAGACTTTAAGGTGTGCGGCAGCATAAAGATATGAGTGTATCAATTATTACGGGTTCTTCAGGATTAATCGGCAGCGAAGCCTCAAAATTTTTTCATCGACAGGGCTTTGAAGTCGTCGGCATCGACAACAATATGCGCGAGTATTTTTTCGGCAGAGACGGCTCGGTCGATTGGAATACGCAGACGCTAAAACGGACTTTGCCGAATTTTACGCATTATCCGGCGGACATTCGCAACAAACGCGCCATCCGCGATATTTTTCGCCGTTACGGAAAAGATATCTCGGTCGTCATTCACACGGCGGCGCAGCCGAGCCACGATTGGGCGGCGAAAGAACCTCTGACGGATTTCAGCGTCAACGCGACCGGGACGTTGGTGATTCTCGAAGCGGCGCGTGAATTTTGTCCCGACGCGCCGTTTATCTTTACTTCGACCAACAAAGTTTACGGCGATTCGCCGAACTCGCTGCCGCTGGTGGAAAAGGAAATGCGCTGGGAAATCGACGAATCGCACCCGTTTTTCGAGCACGGAATCGACGAAACGATGACCATCGACAGCTCGAAACACAGCGTTTTCGGCGCGAGTAAAGTCGCCGCCGACGTGATGACGCAGGAATACGGTCGTTATTTCGGCATCAAGACCGGAATTTTTCGCGGCGGCTGTTTAACCGGACCCGCGCATTCGGGCGCGATGCTGCACGGATTTCTGGCGTATCTCATCAAATGCGCCGTCTACGGCAAGCCTTATACGATTTTCGGCTACAAAGGCAAACAGGTGCGCGATAATATTCACTCGAACGATCTGGTGCGCGCCTTCTGGGAATTTTACAAAAATCCGAAACCGGGCGCGGTTTACAATATGGGCGGCAGTCGTCACAGCAATTGCTCGGTGCTGGAAGCCATCGAAATCATCCAGGAAAAAACCGGCAAACCGCTTTTTTACAATCTTTCAGACCAAGCCCGCGAAGGCGACCATATCTGGTATGTGAGCGACGTGCGCCGTTTTCAGAACGATTATCCCGAATGGCATTACGAATACGATTTGGACGCCATCATCGCCGAGATGGTCGAAGCGACGCTGGAACGTCAGCGCGAAGAAGAACTGGAATACGAATTGGTCGCGGCGTAAAGCGCCGGAATTTAGGATTTGATTTTTTATGCTGGATTTCGGAAAACAAAACGTCTTAGGCGTCGGCATAAACGCCGTCGATTATGAATCGGCGGTCGAGAAAATTATTTTCGCCGCGCGCGAAAAACGTCCGCTGGCGGTCAGCGCGCTGGCGGTTCACGGCGTTATGACCGGCGCGCTCGACGCCGTTCATCGTCACCGCTTAAACGGATTAGACCTCGTCGTGCCCGACGGTCAGCCCGTGCGCTGGGCGCTGGATTGGCTTTATAAAATCAAATTGCCCGACCGCGTTTACGGACCGACGCTGACCTTAAAAGTCTGCGAGCGGGCGGCGCAGGAAAATTTGAGCATTTACCTTTACGGCAGTCGTCAGGAAGTTTTAGATAAATTTCAGACTAATCTGGAAAAGAAATTTCCGGGATTAAAAACCGCCGGCAGCCAACCGTCGCGTTTTCGACAGGTCAGCGCGGACGAACAAGCCGAGATTGCCGAAACCGTTCGTCAAAGCGGCGCTTCGATTGTGCTGGTCGGCTTGGGCTGCCCGCGTCAGGAAACGTGGGTTTTTGAAAATCGAGAGCTGATTCGGATGCCTTTGCTCGCCGTCGGCGCGGCGTTCGATTTTCACGCCGGAACCGTTTCGCAAGCGCCCGCGTGGTTTCAAAAGCGCGGTCTGGAATGGCTTTATCGTTTCGCGCAGGAGCCGCGCCGCCTCTGGAAGCGCTACGCGCTGCTCAACCCGCTTTACCTTCTGCTGATAATGCTTCAGATGGCAAAGCTGCGAACGATGGCGCTCGAAGATACAACCGCGCCGCCGACCGAGATGCGTTTCGGTTAATGCGGCGTAAGTAAAGCAAATTTCACGGAAATGAAAGACAAAGGCAGAAACGCGACAGTAATGGAGCGTGTCTTTGAGAGGGATGAGGGCGGAAGGATGAGGGATGAATTAAAGAATATAATCTTGCTTCATCCCTCATCCTTCATCCTTCCGCCCTCATTTTGGCACGCTCCATTACTGTCGCGTTTCTGCCTGTTCAGAAATCTTCTGTTCATCGCGTTGATTCTAAATTTTAGTCCCGCCTGCCAATCGGCGGCGACTGCCGAAAACGCTTTAATCACAGATAAATCGAAAAACGAAGCCGCGCTCGCGCAGGCGCAGGACAACATCGAAAAATTTCGCAAAGGCGACGCGCGGATAAAAATTCTGGACGCGCGCGGAAAGCCTCTGAGCCGCGCTCAAATCAATATCAAACAGATTTCGCACAGCTTTAAATTCGGCTGTTATCTGAAAATCGACGACCTCGCGCCGGAAAAACTGGCGGCTTACGAAGCGCGTTTCGCCGGGCTTTTTAATTACGCGGTCGTCGGAACTTACTGGGATTTTGTCGAAAACAAACGCGACGTCGAAAATTGGTCGTGGTTTGAAAGGGAAATCGCGCTCGGTCGAAAATTAAATCTGCGCATCGCCGCCGCGCCGGTTTTGTGGGGCACAAACGAAGCCGGAACTCCCGCGTGGCTTCCGGCGGCGAAAAACGAACTGCTCCCGCTTCTCAAACGCCGCGTGCAAACGAGCGTCGCAAGATACGAAAATTCGATAGACGATTGGGAAATCGTCAACGAGCCGCTCGCGCCGCAAGCGGACGTTTTCGCGCAGGGAATCGGCGACGATTACGTCGCGCGAGCCTTTTCGTGGGCACGCGAAGCCGCGCCCGCCGGGCGTTTAATGATAAACGAATACGGCGTTTTCGGCGCGGTCAAAGCGCATAACTATAATCGCGAAAAATATTTTTTTCTGCTGAAAGAATTGCTTGAAAAAAATGTTCCGATAGACGTTATCGGCATTCAGGCGCACGCGAATGGCGAATGGTTCGAACCGGCGAACGTCGCCGGGCAGCTCGCGTTTTACGCCGCGCTCGGAAAGCCTATTCAAGTTACGGAATTCAGCGCGCGGATTTTCGATGACAAAGACCGGCAAACGCCGCTCGAAATTTCGGGAACGTATCGCGCCGGACGCTGGAATGAAGAGAAACAAGCCGAATTTTATCGCGAATTTTACACGGTCGCTTTCGGCAATCCGCAGGTCGAAGCGATTGTCGCGTGGGGTCTCGACGACGAAAGAGCGTGGCTGCCGGGCATCGGATTGATTGACGCCGACGGAAATCCGAAAGCGAATTACAAAATGCTCGACCACTTGATAAACGACGAATGGCGCACGAGCCTGCAAATCAATTCGGGCGCGGAAACAGGCGCAAAATTTCGCGGCTTTTACGGCGCTTATGAAGTCGAAATAATCGCGGGCGGCAAGCGGACGAAAGCAAAATTTGATTTAAAAAAAGACGGCGCGAACGAATGGACGGCGCGCGTTTAAAAAGAAAAACAAAGGCAGAAACGCGACAGTGATGGAGCGTGTCCAACATTAATTATTGAAGACGCGAATTTTAATCAGCGTGTCGAATCGCTAATCTTCGACACGCTCCATGACTGTCGCGTTTCTGCCTTATAAAAGCAATGGAATTAACGGAAATTTTAACTGGCGGAAGCGAGATAATCGGGAAAATTTTCCCCGAGTGGACGGCTTTGTGCGAGGAAGGCGCGAGCAATCAGCCGTTTTTTCGACCGGAATGGTTCGCGGCTTTCGTGAAAAATTTTGAAAACGAACTTATGCTTTTGACCGTCCGGCGCGGCGGAAAATTGAGCGCGGTTTTGCCGCTGGTGAAAAAAAAGGGAAGCCTGCACGGCGTTCCGGCGCGCAAGCTGCAAGCGGTTTTTAACGCCAACACGCAGCGCTTCGATTTGATTCACGAAGCCGACGAAACCCGGCGCAAGGAAACCGTCGAAGCGCTCTGGAAGGAAATCAAAAAGCAGAAAAACTGGGACGTTCTGGAAATGCGTCTGGTGCAGAAAGAAAGCTGGCTCAAAGATTTAATCGCGCTCGCCGAAAGCGAAAATTACCGGACGGGCATCTGGCAGATGGACGGCGCGCCTTTCGTGCGGCTGCCCGCAGGCGACGATAAAGAAAAACTAATCGCGGATTATTTCAAAAACTTCAGCAAAAATCGCCGTCAGATTCTGGGAAAAAAATTGCGGCGTCTGGAAAAGCTCGGCAAAGTCGAATTTTGCGTGACTCGCGGTTATTCGCCCGAACTAATGCAAAAATATTTCGCTCTGGAAGCGCAAAGCTGGAAAGGACGCGGCGGGACCGACGCCGGTTCGGATGCGAAAGTCGCGCGATTGCACGACGATTTTGCCCGCGCCGTCGCCGCGCGAAACGCGCTTTTTATTTACGAGTTGAAGCTCGACGGCAAAACCATCGCGATGTATATCAGCATTATGTATGCGAGCGAAACCATCGGCTGGAAAATGTCTTTTGACGAAGAATACGCCCGGTTTTCGCCGGGAAATCTCCTGCTCTGGGAAGTTTTAAAAGGCTGTATCCGGAACGATTCGCTGGAGCTGGATATGCTCAGTCCCGCGACCGAAAACAAAAAATTCTGGGCGTCGGGCGAGCGCGAGCACGTCGCGTTTTATATTTTTCAGCGCGGCGTCATCGGTTCGATGCTCTGGAAATGGAAGTTTTCCGTTATTAAACGTTTGCGTAAATTTAAGAAAAACACGCCTTTAAAGGCGGCGGCGTAGAAAAAAATATGAGCCGAATTTTAATCGAGAAAGCGGACGACGAAAATGTTTTCGACGACTTGCGCGAAGAGTGGAAACAGCTTTTCGCCGCATCCCATTGCGCTCCGTTTCTGGCGTGGGAATGGCTCTCGGTCTGGTATAAATGGTTCGGCGCAGGCAGAAAGCCGTTTGTTTTAAAAGCCTTTCGGGAAAATCGTCTCATCGGCATTTTTCCGCTTTGCCGGCAGGAAAAAAAAGTTTTGGGAATGCGGCTCAGGCGGCTGGCTTTTATCGGCGAGGCGCAGGGCGGCGCGGATTATCTGGACTTGATTGCCGCGCCCGAAGACAAAGCGGAAATTTTAAAGGCGATTTTCGATTTTCTGAAAAAAGAAAATTGTTTCGATTTGATTTCGCTGGAAAACGTTTCGATTGATTCCGCAATCGCCGGTTTTTTGCAAAATTTCGCGAAGCGTCAAGCGAAACCGCCGTTTCGTCAATCCGCTCAGGCGAGCGCCGTCTGCCCGCAGATAGATTTGGCGGGCGGTTGGGAAACGGTTTTGAAAAACAGCAAGCGCGCGAGCAATTTCAAACGCCGTCTGAAACAGCTCGAAAAAATGCCGGATTTTGAGTTTCGCTCGGTGACTTCACGCGCCGAAACCGCTGAAGCCTTTGAAAGATTTTTTCGCCTGCACGAAAAACGCTGGTCGAAAAACGGCGGCTCGGAATTGAGCGGTCATCCGCGGCTCGTTTCGTTTCAGCGCGATTTGGTCAATTCGCTCGGCGAAGCGGGTTTGCTCAGATTCGATGAGCTTTGGGCGGCGGGCGAATGCCGCGCTTCGGTTTACGGTCTGGACGACCGTCGAAATTTTTATTATTACAATTCCGGTTACGATTCGGAGTGGGCAAGTTTCAGCGTCGGGCTGGTTTTAATCGGTGTTTCGGTCAAAAGCGCAATCGAGCGCGGCTGTGAAACTTATGATTTTTTGCGCGGCGACGAGGGCTATAAATTCGATTGGGCGACGAGTCGAACGGAATTGATGACAATCAATTTTAGTCGCCGGACGGCTCCGGCAATCGCGCACGAAGGAATAAATCGGGCGTGGCTCGGGCTGAGAAATTTTTCAAAATCGGCGCTGCCTTTCAATCTGGTTGAAACGCTGAAAACGCATCGCCGCGCGTGGAAAAGAAACCGGGAGCTGGCGAATTTAAAGCCGGAGAAATCGCGCGAAATTTATGAATCATAAGGTTTCAATCGTCATCATCGGGCGCAATGAAGAACGCGGCATCGGCGAATGCCTCAGCGCCGCGCAGCTGGCGGCTGAGCAAATCGGCGGCGCGGAAATAATTTATGTCGATTCGGCTTCGACGGATAAAACGGTCGCCGTCGCCGCGTCTTTCGGCGTGCACGTTTTGTCTCTCAAACCGGATTGGAAGCTTTCGCCGTCCGCCGGTCGCTTCGTCGGCTCGCATTACGCGCGGGGCGATTTTATTTTGTTTATCGATGCCGATACTTTGGTTTACAGGGATTTTCTGCCCGCCGCGCTGGAGCATTTTCAGAATAACGCGGACGTCGGCGGAATCAACGGGCGGCTGGACGATTTAAATGAAAACGGCGAGCTTTTGACGGATGTTGAAGAAAGATTCGACGACGTGACGGACGCGAAATGGCTGCGCGGTCCGTGCTGTTTTTATCGTCGCCGCGCGCTTGAGCAAGCCGGTTCTTTTAATCCGTATCTGGCGATTGAAGAAGAAGCCGAGCTCGGCTTGCGGCTCGTCAAAAACGGCTGGAAGCTGCAAATAATTCCCGTCGCGATGGCGTGTCATACGCGCTGTTATCATTTGCAGACTTTCAAAAGCATCATCTCGGCTTTCCGGCGCGACATTGTTTCAAAGCGTTTGGGAGAGATGACCAACACGATTGCCCGCGCCTTTTACGAAGGATTCGGAATGGCTTTTTGCTGGCTTCGCTTGAAAACCACAATCGTCTTTCTCGGCTGGTTGATTCTTTTATCGACGTCCCTTTTTCTGCCGCAATCTCTTTTTCCGAAAACGGTCTCGGCGGCGATTTTTATTCTCGGATTGCTGGCTGTTTTCAGAAAAAAACGCAGCTGGCGGCAGACCTTTCTTTTCATTCCCGCCAAAATTTTGTGTCTGGTCGATGTGCTGGCTGGCTTTCATAAAATAAATCTGAAAAGTCCGCGCTCGTATCCGTTGGATGTTACGGAGCACGCTCCGAAAGTTCATCACGAGAGCGATAAACGTTTCCCGCTCAGGAACATAGGAGACGCAAAAGCCGGCGGCGAGCAGGCGGAATTAAGACTCGCGGCAAACCCGGAATTATAAAAAAAATCTTTCAACTCACGAAGCCTTGATGAAAAAATCTTATTCCGTTAAAACTTGTTGATTTTCATCGAAAGTATCTGCTATGTTAGTAATCAAGACGTCTCGCTGACCGGCGACCGATTTTCGAGTCGCACCTAGTTTGTTCTTAAAAATTCAAACGTAAAACCGCAATTAAATAAACTCTCCTAAACCGATAATTCCGCGACGCGGGTTCTATCTGCAATGAAACGGCAGGCGTTTCCGCCTCGCCGCGAGCCGCGTAATTCAAAAGTCAACCTAATTTTTATCAATGGAGCAATATGATTTTGATAAAGAAATTTCTGTCGCTGCTGCTTTTGTCGATTTTGTCTGTTTCCTGTTTTTCGACGGGCGCGCGAGGCGAGCTTTCGACGCGCGCGTCGATTAATCGACGCGCGAAAAACTACGTGCTCGACCGGATTTCGGCGCGCTCGCTCGGCGCGTATTCGACGCGGCGCCTGCGGCGGACGTATATCGGCGCGGCGATTCGCGTCAGGCGACCGTCGGACGGCGCCGAAATCGATTTGGCGGCGGGATTTTCGCGAGCGGCGGCGGACGCCTTCGGCGCGAATTTGAAAGTCATTAAAATTTATGACCAGAGCGGCAACGGGCGCGATTTGACCGTCATCGGAACGCCGCCGAAGCTCAGTTATCTCACGCGCGCGATGATTGATTTTTACGAGTGCGACGACACGACCGAATTTCGCTCGGCGGCGACCGTCAATTTAAACGAGCCGACCGAGTTTTTCGCCATCGACCCGATTCTCGGCTCAAGCTATCTGACGCATTTCGGTTACAGCCAGTTCGCCACGCGTTTCAGCGCCGGACGTTACACGCAAACGAACGGCGCGGACGTTTCCTACGGCGGTCGCGTCTCGGAAAGAGGCACGGTGCAATTGACTTCGGAATTTAAAACCGGCAGTGACCGAATTCGCGTCGACGGCGTGACGCAGCCCGTTTCGAGCGGCGCGAACGCGGGCGACGCGCCGCTGACGGGCGGAATTATCCGGCTCGGCAATTATGCCGGTATCGGCAGCGGATTATTCTTAGGGCGCATCGGCGAATTTTTGCTGTTTGACGGCGATGTTTCGAGCGTCGATAGAGACACAATCGAAGCGAGCCAGATGAATTATTATCTGGACGGCAGGCGCATCGTCGTTCACGGCGACAGTCTGGCGTACGGCTCGAATCTGGGTTTATTTAAGCGGGAAACGATTAATTACAGCGGGCAAACCAGAGATTTACTGGGCGAAGGCTGGGACGTTTACAATCGCGCCGTTCCGGGTTCGTCATTTAATAATATATCGGGCGGCGAGTTTCATTTGATAAACAGCGCGGCGGCAAGAATCGACACGTTGTATCGCGCGTCGGCGGCGCGGAATATTCTCGTCGTCTCGACCGGCTGGAACGACGTCAACGGCGGCGAAACCGCGCTGACCATCAAAGCGCAGTTTATTCTCTATTGTTTGGCGCGAAAAGCGCGCGGCTGGAAAATCGTCGTCGCGCCTTTGCCAATCGCCAATTATCCGGGACAGCCCTTTATTTATCCCGCCGTTCGTCTGGAAGTCAACGCCTGGCTCGCCCAGCACTGGCACGAATTCGCCGATGCCTACGCCGATTTTTCCAACGACCCCGTTATCGGCAACAACGCCGTGACGACCAACACCGTCTACTGGCAAGACCAATTGCATATGACGCAAGCCGGCTACGCGATTTGGGCGAAATATCTAAAATCGGCAATCGAATCCATCGACGACAGCGAAA
>DASVWG010000342.1:0-1923 GCA_036389695.1 Pyrinomonadaceae bacterium | reverse complement strand
GCTTCATTCGCTGTTCGACGACCGCCGCCGCCTGCGAATAAAAATAATAAAAAGCGACTGAGGCAAGCCCGCCGCAAAAAAGAAGCGCGAGGCTCAGACCGAAAATCCATTTTTTAAGAGCTTTTGCGCGATGGTTAACATTCGTCGCCGCCGGCGAGATTTTTTTGACTGTAAGTCTGCGGCTTTTAGGAAAACTTTTAATGCCTAAAGATTTATCCAGCTTAATAATTGCCGTTGCCATACTTTTTTGCCCACCCTTGCTCGAAATCGGTTATGCCGGAACGTATGGCAACGCGCGTTCCACAATAAAAAATAATGTTTAACAATGATTATAAACTATTGAAATTAAATAAATTAAATCGCAAGTGAGGTTTTACAAAGACTGAATTTTATTAAAATAGAAAAGCCGCAGCGTAAATTTGTGATACTAAAAGTTGTATGAAGTTAATACAAGATTAAAAAAGATAGAAAGCCGTCCGCGCGGCTTTTATTTTTCTTTGTTTAAAAATTTAGCGATTCCGTTCCGGCAATCTTCCGTCTGACGCGCAATCGTGTTGACGTCAACGCCGGACGCGAGCGCTGATTCGAAATTTAAACCGTCCATTTGATAAAGCAGACGTTTCGACAAAACGACTGCCGGGCGCGAGACTTTTTCGTAAGCGGAGACGTAATGTTTCACGTCGTCCGCAAAATTTTCGTCCGCAAAAACCCGATTGACTAAGCCGAATTCACGCGCGGTTTCGGCATCAAATTCAAAACCTTGAGTCACCAGTTCGAAAGCGCGTTTTTCCGAAAGGTTGCGGCGCAAAATCGCCATCACCATCGCCGGAACAAAACCGATTTTCACTTCCGGGTAACCGAAACGCGCCGACCGGCTCGCCAGAACCAAATCGCAAGCCGTCGCCAGACCGCAGCCGCCCGCCAGCGCTCGCCCGTGAACCGCCGCGACGACCGGAATTTTTACTTTTCGAATCAAAACGAAAAGCTCCGACAGATTATGCGCGTCGTCCCAATTTTCCAGAACATCGCTTTCCGAAATTTTCTGCAAAGCCGATAAATCCGCGCCGGAACAAAAATCTTTGCCCGCGCCTTTGATGACGACTGCGCGGAGCTCTTCGCTTCTGTCGGCTTCGCGCAGAGCGTTTTTGAGCGAATCGACCAGCGCGTCGTTCAAAGCGTTGCGCTTTTCGGGTCGGTTCAGAGTGATGACGGCGATTTTATTTTCGGTTTCGTAAATTATTTCAGACATTTATTGTTTGTTCTTCAAAATTAGGCGACGAATAAAGATTTATTCAAGGAAGTGTAGTAAGATTGCGCGAAAAGTTCAATGTTTTATCCGAAATTCTAAGAGTTTTTGAGGCAGCTATGGAATTTATTCTGGAATTTATACCGGCGCGGCTGCTGGCTTTTCTGATTGCGGTCGCCTTTATCGCCGCCGGCGTTTACGTCTGGCGCGGCGGAAGCAATGAGCGCGCTTTATACGATGCGGCGGTCGGCGCGGGAAGCAAAACCATCGAAGCCGAAATTCGCTATAAGACCACGCGCAGCGAGCGTTCGAGCGGCATCAACGACCACGATTCAGGAAGCGTCGACGTCGATTATTTGCAGCTTAGTTACGAAGAAGGCGGCAAATACAAATCATTGGACGCGCGCGTCGACCGCGACGAATTTAACGCCGTCAAAGAAGGCGACGACATCAAAGTCAGCTTTCATCCCGACAATCCCGAATACATCGTAACGCCGATGAAAACACGCCCGAGCGTCATCTGGCATCGTCTCGGCGGCGGCGTTTTAATCGGACTCGGAGCAATATTTATATTGATGATTCTGGTCAGCTTTGCGGGCGATTGAATAGGGCGGAAGCCCGCGCGTGAGCAAGGGCGGAAGAATTTTAGATTTTAGATTTTAGATTTTAGATTTTCC
>DASVWG010000341.1:0-2114 GCA_036389695.1 Pyrinomonadaceae bacterium | reverse complement strand
GCTGAAAATAATTATTGCCCAAACGGACGAGCGCGGCGACCGACTGCGAATTAATCTCCGCCGCTTTTTTGTAAAAGGGCAGGGAAATCTGATATTCGCCGCGATTAAAATAAATGTTGCCGAGCGCGAAGCTGGATTCGGCGTCGTTCGGATTCAGACGGACGGCTTCTTTGTATCTGGCGGCGGCATCCGGCTCGCGGTAGAGCGATTCGTAAACCGCGCCGAGCTCGCGCTGCGCGTCGGCGAGAGTCGCATCGAGCGCAACGGCTTTTTTCAGCGCGGATTCCGCTTCGTTCTGTCGATTTAGCTGCCGGAAAGAGACGCCGAGACCGAGCTGAGCTTTGGCGGATTGCGGGTCGAGACGCGCCGCCTCTTGAAAAGATTCGAGCGCGGCTTTGAAATCTTTTTGATTCTGCCGCGCCGCGCCCAGTTCGTAAAACGCCTCGCTGCTCGCCGGGCGTAATTTCGCGGCTTTCTGAAAAGCTTCGACGGCTTCCGCCGCACGATTTGATTTATTCAGCGCCCGCCCAAGCCCGAGCAGCGCTTCAAAATAATCGGGCTTGAGGCGAACGGCGTTTTGATAAGCCTCGACCGCCGATGGATATTTTTTTAAATCGAAATGACTGTTTCCCAGATAAAAATACGCTTCGTGAAAGCTTGAATCCAATTCGACGGCGCGTTTAAAGCGCGAAATCGCCACTTCGTAATTTTTCTTTTTATAGCTTTCTAATCCGAGTTCAAAGCTTTGTTTCGCCGTCTGGGCGAAAGCCGAAAGCGAACAAAAGACAAAAAACGTAGCGACGATGAAAAGCCTGAATTTAGTCATCTACAAGATTTCTCCTGACAGGAAATTCAAACAGGATGGACAGGATATACAGGATAAAAAAGAAACTGCAACGTTAATAGTTTTAAATTATCCTGTATATCCTGTCCATCCTGTTTGAATTTCCTCGCAGCAATTACTTCTTCACAATCGGCAGGACGATGCTCGAAGCGTTTGCGCCGCCGCGATAGACGCGCTCGGTCGCTTTCTGGAAATCGGCGCTCGTGCTCATCTTGTAATTCGGCATAAATTTCTGCGGATTGCGCGCGACGAGCGGAAACCATGTGCTTTGAATCTGCACCATGATGCGATGACCTTTTTTGAAAGTGTGCGTGATGCCCGGCATCACAAAGGCGAGCCGCGTCGCTTCATTCGGCTTTAAAGGTTCCGGCGTTTCAAAGCTGTTGCGAAAACGCGCGGGCATCGGCTCGCCGCGCAGAAGCATTTGATAACCGTTCGGATTGAACACGGTCGAAGCGAAGTTTTCCGGCGGCTTGACGCGTTCCGGCTGCCCGTTTGCCTGTTTGTTTCCGGTTTCGGGATAGCGATAATCATCGGGAAAGGCGTCGATTAACTTCACGACAAAATCCGAATCCGTGCCGCTCGAAGAAACGAACAGCTGCGGCTTGATGTCGCCCGCGACCGTAATGTCTTCGGTTAAAGGCTCGGTTTGATAAACCAGGACGTCCGGGCGCGACGAAGCGAAACGCTGGTCTTCGGTCATAAAATCGCGCGGGTAATTAAGCGTAATTTTCTGCGTGTACGGAACCGGATTCCACGGGTCGCTGACGTATTCGTCAAAGCCCGCGCCGCCAGCCGGTTTTTCAAACGAAAGCCCGCCGTTTGCCGTCAAATAAAGCGCCGTTTCGCTTGCGCCGTTCGGATTGTAAGTATCGAACGTGCGCCATTCATAAGAACCGGTGTCAAATAAGTTGACTTCCTTGATTTTGGAAATATCGCCTTTGTCTTTCAGAAAATGATTGAAAAACTGGAGCTCCATATTTTCGCGGAAATACTGTCCGGTTTTCTGCCCGAAATAAGCCGTGCCGAGCCAATCGCCGTCGCGTCCCGACCAGCCGCCGTGGTCCCACGGACCGACGACCAGCACGTTGTAAATTCCCGGATTCTGCCGCTCGATGGCTTGATATGTGTTCAGCGCGCCGAACAAATCTTCGTTGTCATACCAGCCGCCGACGGTCATCGTCGCGCATTTGATATTTTTGAGCTTCGGCAAAATGTTGCGGTCTTTCCAGAACTGGTCGTAATTCGGGTGCGCCATCATATCGTCCCA
>DASVWG010000340.1:0-4728 GCA_036389695.1 Pyrinomonadaceae bacterium | reverse complement strand
TTGAGTAGCCCATTTCATCTAAACCTTGGGATTTTTCGACAGTTAGCCAATATTTATCTTGTACTATTGTTAAGCCTAAATCATATACTGAAATAGCCTCTTCAAATAATTGATTGTCTATATACACTTGGGCAATGCCATTATAAGGATGAACGCTTTCAGGAAATTCTTCTTTAAGATCATTAAGATACTGAATACCTGTTTCAAAATCTTTTTTTGCTAAACTTCTCCCAATCCAACTCTTATAATAAGACCTCAATCTTAGTTCATCAGTGCCTTCTAGTTTTTCCTCTAATAAAGAAATGGCTTTCTCATAATCTTGCTCTAAATAGCTATCAAGCCATCCAAATTCATCTTTGCTTGATTTTTTTTCAGTAATGCTGTCTTTGTCTTCTGAATGCTCATTATTTTTCGAGCTAATTTCCAATGCTTTTTCCTCTAGTTGTGTCGAGCGGTCATCGGATTGTGGTGCGGAAGGCAAATTGCTCACTTTTGAAATAAATCCTAATAAATTTATTGCTTTTCTAATTTCATTACATGCGGGACCAGTAGCAGCTTGGAAACTCCCATCAATTCTGTCAGTTTCATAGGTCCCTGGCGTTATTCCAATTAGATCTGTTGGTAAATGCAAATCAGTATGGTCTCTAGGTGTTAATATAAAAGAGCGGTCTTGTCCTAGTTTCCCAATAAATAATCCTAATTCGAAAAGCACATTATCCCTGACTGTACGGCTTTCTTTTCCATGCATCTTTACCATGTCATCGGGTGAAAAAATGAACACACCAAAATCGGAATTTTCAAGCACTTTCAAAAGCGAATCAAGCGCCGACCTTGAAAGATTAAAAACACCTTGATCCCAGACAGTAACTTCTGCTTGGTATTGAAGATTTTGGTGGACAGCGTAGGCAATATTTAAACCTTCTACTGAGGAACCTACGAATAGTTTTGGTTTCATAAGTTTAAAGGGAAATAAATTATTTTAAGTTAGGCGAAATAATAATCTTAAATGGTAAAAAAATTCAAATACTATCAAAAACAATAATCTCAACAGTGCAATGTTAAGGCTTACGAACCTTCAATTCGTAAGCCTTTTGTGTTTTAAGGTAAATTAACTTTGTTTAGTTAAACTAAGCAATATAATATTTTAAGTGTTTCATTCAGAGATTACTTTAAGTGTCGGCAAACAGACACTTAAAGTAATCTCTGAATTTTTTACAAAGGAATGTTGCCGTGTTTTTTCGGCGGATTTGAATCGCGTTTGTTTTGCAGAAGCGAAAGTGCGCGAATCAGTTTCGGGCGCGTCTGGCTCGGCTCGATTACTTCGTCGATGAAGCCGCGTTCAGCAGCGATATACGGGTTGGCGAATTTTTCTTCGAATTCGGAAACTTTCGATTGGCGAAATTCCTCGCCGTTTTCGGCAATTTCCTTGCGCAGCAGAACGCCGACCGCGCCTTCCGCGCCCATGACGGCGATTTCGGCGGTCGGGTAGGCGAAATTTATGTCTGTGCGGATGTGTTTCGACGCCATCACGCAATATGCGCCGCCGTAGGCTTTGCGCGTGATGACCGTGATTTTCGGCACGGTCGCTTCGGCGAAGGCGTAGAGAAGCTTCGCGCCGTGTCGGATGATGCCGAAATGTTCCTGGTTGACGCCCGGAAGAAAGCCCGGAACGTCTTCAAAGGTGATGAGCGGAATGTTGAAACAATCGCAGAAACGGACGAAGCGCGCCGCTTTGACCGACGCGTCGATGTCCAAAACTCCGGCTAAAAACGCCGGTTGATTGGCGACGATGCCGACCGAATGCCCGCCCAAATGCGCGAAGCCGATAACGATGTTCGGCGCGTAATGCTCCTGCACTTCAAAAAAATAATTTTCATCGACGACGTTGTGAATGATGTCGCGGATGTCGTATGGCTGATTGGAAAATTCGGGAACGATTGAGTTTAATTTTTCGTCCGCGCGGTTTGAAGGGTCATTGGTCGGAACGAACGGCGGATTTTCCATATTATTCGAGGGAATAAAGGAAAATAATTCGCGCGTCAGGCGCAGGCAATGCTCATCGTCGTCCGCCGCAAAGTGCGCGACGCCGGATTTCGCGTTGTGCGTCATCGCGCCGCCGAGCTCGTCTTTCGTCACGTTTTCGTGCGTCACGGTTTTTATCACGTCCGGTCCGGTGATGAACATATACGACGAATTTTTGACCATTATGTTAAAGTCCGTAATCGCCGGCGAATAAACCGCGCCGCCCGCGCACGGTCCCATAATGCAGGAAATCTGCGGCACGACGCCGCTCGCTAAGGTGTTGCGCAGGAAAATATCGGCGTAGCCGCCCAAAGAGACGACGCCTTCCTGAATCCGCGCGCCGCCCGAATCGTTTAAGCCGATGACGGGCGCGCCGGTTTTCATCGCCAAATCCATTACTTTGACGATTTTCTGCGCGTGCGTTTCGCTTAAAGAGCCGCCGAAAACCGTAAAATCCTGCGCGAAAACAAAAACCTCTCGCCCTTCAATCAAACCGTGTCCGGTCACAACGCCGTCGCCCAGGAATTTTTGTTTATCCAAATCGAAATCCGTCGAGCGATGCACGACGAATTTGTCGAATTCTTCGAAAGAGCCTTCGTCCAAAAGAAATTCCAGACGCTCGCGCGCCGTCCATTTTCCCGAAGCGCGTTGTTTTTCCATCCGCGCCGCGCCGCCGCCCTGTTCGGCAAGACGCGATTTTTCCTGCAGGAGTTCAATTTTATTCATAGATTTAGCTTTAGGCTGCATAAGAATAAAGTTTAGCGAGTTTGCAAACTTTTGCAAAACTTACAGGTCGGAAAGCTCTTTTTCGATTTCCGGGAAGAGTCGTTCGCGGATGATTTTCAAAAAATTCTCGGTCTGCCGGATTTCCTCGTTGATGGCGGTAATCGAAGTCTGAATTTCGTTAATCAGATTGCTTATCTCGATGCGCTGGCGCGCCAGCGCGCGGCGACGGCTTTCGCGGATTTCCTCGGCGTCGGTGATTGCGCCGCGCACGGCGACGCTGCGGTCGATGACTTCGGGTTTTGAGTCGGCTTCGTTTTGCGCCAGCCGCACGCGCGCCGCCGTCTGCCTTTCCGACAGAGTGATTTTCAAGGTTTGCAGATTGGCGAGCCTCTGCTCGGCGCGATTTAAAAATTCGAATGCCGCCAGAAGCTTCTGCTGCCGTTCGGTCAGACGCAAGCCCTGATTGCTGTTAAAGACTTCGGTGAAGTTTTTGAGACGCTCGTTAAAGCCGTCCAAAGATTTTGAAATTTTTGCCAATGTCCGGGAAATATCGTCAACGGACTGCGCCGTCCGGCGATTTACATCTTCGTTAATGGGGCTGGGCTGACTGGTTTGGGCGAATGTTGCGGTTGCGGTAGACAACAAAACGGTTAAAAAAAGAAGCAGCCTTGATTTCATTTTCAAATTCTCCTTTTGACCGGAACAATTTAACACGCTTTCCCGATAAACTAAACCACCATTCTTTTACGGATGCTGCGCAAAGCCCATTCGAGCAGAAAAAACGCGATGACGACCAGATAGATGATTTCGTAAACGTGCCGCGCCGCGAAATTGCCGTTCAGGCAGGCGCGCGTCAAATCAATCACGCTCGTGGTCGGCAAAATATACGCGAAAATTTGCAGCCAGAAGGGAAATACCGAGACGGAAAACCACGCTCCGCACAAAAAAATCGTCGAGAAAAAGAATGCGAAAAAGATGTTGAAATGGTCAATCTCAAAAATATGCGCCGTCAGACCCAGAGCGAAGCTGCCGAGCAGCAAACAGCCGATGAGCAGAGGAACGATGGAAAGCGGCGTGAAAAGCGAGGTCGCCGAAAAGGCGACGACCAGCGGCAAAATGAAGAGACAATCAATCAAGCCTTTCGTCACCGCCCAGATTATCTCGCCGAAGGCGAGCGATTCGGCATTGACGGGCGTGGCGAGAATCGCGTCGTAAGTCGATTGATAAACCATCCGAAAATACGCGCCGTAAGTCATCTCAAAAACCGCGCGCATCAAAACCGTAAATGCCAGAATGCCCGCGCCGACAAACGACAGATAACTCAAGCCCTCGACCTGCGAGGCGACCAGCGAGCCGATGCCGAAACCGAAGGCGAAAAAATTAAAAATCGGTTCGATGACCGGCGCGATAAGCTCGGTTTTCCAGAGCCGCAGATAAACGCGCCAGTTTCGCCGCCAGACGGCAAAAACGTCCGTGAAATCGATTTTAGAAAGCGCCAGATACATTTTTAAAATTTAAGACAGATTATTTAAAATCAAATGGAAATGTTTTTTCCTTTATCATTTCCAGCAATTTATTCAAACTTTCCTCGACTTTGTATTTTACTTCACCGGAAAATTTAAACTTTCGGGAGCTTTCTTCATATTCGTCCAAATCCAGAATCTCAAAGCTAAAATCGCGCCAGACCAGAATATCGATTTCCAAATCTATGTAATCCAAAACACCGCCTGCAAACTGCGGCGGGCGATTGATATTGCAGTAAAAATTTCTTAAGTTCCCGTCGGGTTCGTGAAAGCGAAACACGTTATACCATTCGCTTTTCCAGTAATATTCATAACTGACAGTTCCGCGTCCGATAACGCCTAGTTTTGAATGTTTGACTTCCGAATCAAACTCGCCGACCAACAAATAAAATTCTTCGGTTTCTTCCAAAAGCTCGGCTTGCCAGCTCCGGTGAACTCTGCCGTCAAATTTTCGGGA
>DASVWG010000339.1:0-3026 GCA_036389695.1 Pyrinomonadaceae bacterium | reverse complement strand
CACCAGCAAAAGTTCACCCGCCCGCTACCGCAGGCGGTTCTGGCACGGTTCACGCTCTCGCCTGGAACATCGAGCGCGGAAACCGTTTTGAGGGAATTGTCGAGGCGTTGAAAAATCATCCGCAGTTGAAGGATAGAGACGTTTTGCTTTTGACCGAGCTGGATTACGGGATGGCGCGGAGCGGGAATCGTTTTGTCGCGCGGGAACTGGCGCACGAGTTACATTTAAACTACGCGTTTGCGCCGGTTTACATCGCTTTGCAGAAGGGAAGCGGCGTCGAATCGCAGGTGGCGGGCGAGAATACGAAATCGCTGCACGGGCTGGCGATGTTTTCCAGATATCCACTGAAAAACGTGCACGCCGTGCCGCTGCCGAACGGGAAAGACAAAATGCTCGGCAAGGAAAAACGGCTCGGACATCTGCGGGCTTTGATTGCCGACGTCGAGCATCCGGCGGGCGTTTTTCGCGCGGTGACGCTGCATCTGGACGCGCATTCTTCCCGCAAACATCGGCGGCGGCAGATGCGCATCGTGCTCGAACATCTGGAAGCTTTGCCCGTTTTGCCGACGCTTATCGGCGGCGACTGGAACACTTCGACTTACAATTCGCAGACGGCGACGCGGGCGATTCTCGGCTACTGGCGGCGCGTGATGATGGGTCCGAAGCGAATCGCGCATCACCATTTTCCGCATCCCGACCGGTATTTTGAAAAGGATTTATTCGGCGAGCTGGAAAAGCGCGGTTACGATTATAAAAATCTGAATAATCTGGGCGTCGGAACCCTGCATTACAATGTCGGAAGCATCGAGAAAAACACGAATCTGCGCGATTGGGTTCCGGCTTGGTGTTTCCCGTTTATCTTCGCGGCGGCGCGCTATGTCGGCGGGCGCGTCTCGTCGCGGCTGGATTGGTTTGCGGGAAAGGGCATTAAGCTGAAAGGCAAGCCGCTGACGGTCAGCGATTTGCATGACGCGGAAAACGTTCCGCTTTCCGACCACGACGCGATTGCTTTGGACTTTGCGCCTGCAAAGCTATAAGCTAATAGCTATCAGCTAATAGCTAAAGGAGAAAAATGGAAGTATCTTTTTGTAAAACAACCAGCTTTAATGCCGACGATTTTGAATACGAAACCGTCCGAGGCGAAAACGGCTACGCGGCGATGATTAAATTTCCGATTGACGAGACGCAAAACAGTCCGGGCGACGTCATCGTCATTTTAGACGGCGACGAAATTCAATTTCACGGCGTCAT
This sequence comes from Pyrinomonadaceae bacterium, assembly GCA_036389695.1. GTDB lineage: Bacteria > Acidobacteriota > Blastocatellia > Pyrinomonadales > Pyrinomonadaceae > JALZHR01. The sequence goes on along the minus strand of DASVWG010000339.1, from coordinate 1,775 downwards.
CGGCAAAATCGAAGACGGCTACGCCTTCGCCTACGACCCGAAAGGCTCGATGCTGCCCGCCAGCGTGCAGTAAACACTTGACAGTTTCGCCATAGATTTTTATCATCTAAATTCGCGTCTCGTGGGGATGTAGCTCAGTTTGGCAGAGCGCTGCGTTCGCAATGCAGAGGTCAGGGGTTCGACCCCCCTCATCTCCACCAAATATTTAAAGGCTTTGGCTTGTTTTAGGCTAAAGCCTTTTTCCGTTGAGACACTTTCGCGGGACACATTCAAAGGATTCCGCGTCACCTAATTGTCAAAAATACTCCAGTAATTTGAAGTAAGCCTATTACCAAATTACGCCTTCGCGTCTTTCTTTTTCGGCGGTCTGCCAGGTTTTCTTTCCGCGACCTTTTGTAAGTCCTGAACTTTAATCAGCAAATCCCTTCCTATCTTTTCAGCGGGTAACCGACCGCTCTTGATTAAAGCCTGAACCCGCTTCTGACTCACGCCTAATTTTTCCGCTGCTTCTTTTGTTCCGATTAAATTCATAATCAAATTATACACATAGAAAAATATTGGTCAAGAGGAATGGTTTAACTTGACAAACTATAGGCGTAGAGGTATAGTTAAGTTAGAAATAATTAATCAAGACGGAGCAAAACATTATGACAGTGCAGCAAACACCAATCCTTAACATCGGCGACAAAATCGGGTTCGTAATCTTGGCGCAAGACATTGACGACCGCGACAAAACAGTTTTCTTTCCGGTCGTGGAAATTACCGAGCGCGACGGCGAACGTGCCTATCGTTATCAATTTCCCGATGGAACGGTTTCGCGCTCGGCAATTCGTCAGTCGGCTTTAACTGCATACGCCTTGCAAATCGAACCGCAAGTTGCGACGAAAATGCTGAATCTCACAGAGCGTCGAAGCGAGTTCAGAGAGGCTTTGGAACGCGGCAAAGACAGCCGTTTTGAAGTCTATGAGGATTGGGAGCATAATTCTTTCGTTGTCGTTAATGAAGATAACGGCTCGGAATATCACGTTAAACTCGAATCACACGACGGCAGATTATTCGGTGAGTGTGAATGCGGAGATTTCACTTACCGGAGACGAATTTGCAAACATTTGAGCGAAGTTTTAGTTTTCGCGGTTTTCACGGTCAAAAATCCCGTTCCGCGATACTGGCAAGCAGCATTTGGTGCGGCAGCAGCGCAGCAAAGTTACGCACCAACAAAATAACTTTAGATTAAAAATTAACAAGGAACCGACAACTATGAATAATTTACAACAATCGAACAATTCGGATAAAAAATTAGCCGACAAAATCGCGGCTTTAGTTGAAAATGGTATTGACGACAATACTCTTCTGGAAGTGGCGACGGCGATGTGGCTTGAAGCTGTAAATCCCGACAATCCCGATGCCGTCTATGAGAATTACCCGACTCTTACGCAATTTGTTACGGAAGAGCATTCCAGGTTAGGAAAATCCGAAGAGATGGCTTCCTTAATCAGGCGTTTTGATTGGAAAGACCAAAATATGTATTTGTAAAGAGAAAACAAGCAAGGGAAAGGCGCACAAATGCTTCAACACTAGCAATCGGGAGTGCCAAAAGTTAGTTAGCACTAGCAGTCGCACTCCTGAAAAACGACTCAGCACTAGCGAATGCGGGGTTCAAGCCTGAACGAAAACAACCGACCAAACGAGAGCCAGTGGCGACGTAAAGAGACGAACAACGGCATCGCAGCAATCAGACCGGAGACGACCGCGAAGACAGTCGCCGGACTTAGCTG
>DASVWG010000338.1:0-11637 GCA_036389695.1 Pyrinomonadaceae bacterium | reverse complement strand
TGACACAAGAATGCTTCACCACAGAGGACACAGAGAGCACAGAGGAAATTAAAAGTAGGCTTCGCGGCTTGATAAAGCATTTTTCGACTCTGCGTTTATCTGCGAAAATCTGCGGTTTCTTTTCCAAGAAATCTCTGTGCTCTCTGTGTGCTCTGTGGTGAAAAATAAAATGCACGAAACGCCGGTCACTAAAATAAAACCCGAAAGCTCGCGGCTCAATCCGGATTTAAAAGACCTCTGGATTTACCGCGAACTGCTTTATTTTCTGACTTTGCGCGACATAAAAGTGCGCTACAAGCAGACGGCAATCGGTGTGGCGTGGGCGATTTTGCAGCCGATTTTGACGACGGCGATTTTCACCGTGATTTTCACGCAGTTTGCGCGCTTCGAGTCAATCGAAATTCCTTATCCGCTTTTTGCTCTGAGCGGTTTATTGCTCTGGCTTTTCGTCAATAACTCGATAAATATGTCGAGCAACAGTCTGGTCGGCAACGCCAATCTCGTCACGAAAGTTTATTTTCCGCGCCTGATTGTGCCGGTTTCCGCGACGCTCGCCGGACTTTTGGATTTGGCGCTGGGTTTTTTGATTTTGCTCGGCTTGATGATTTATTACGGCGTAAACTTGACGTGGCAAATCTTGCTCGCGCCGATTTTTGTTTTGCAGACGATTTTGCTGACTTTGAGCTTCGGCACTTTGTTTTCGGCTTTAAACGTGCGCTTTCGCGACGTCAAATTCGCGCTGCCGTTCGCTTTGCAAATCTGGCTTTTTCTTTCGCCGGTTTTTTACCCGCTCGGCATTTTTTCCGCGAAACGCCAGTTTTTATTTGCCTTTAATCCGGTGTCGGGAATTCTGGAAGGCTTTCGCGCGTCGCTGTTCGGCGGCAGATTCGATTGGACGATAATCGGCATTTCGTTTGTCCTGACGCTCGTTTTAATGCTTGTTTCGCTTTTTGTTTTCAAACGCATGGAAGACGATTTCGCTGATTTAATTTGAAGCTGATGAATTATCTAAAATATTTTTGGCAGGCTTTGCTCTATAGCGGAATAATTTTCGTGGTCGGTTTTTTGAACTTCTGGGGATTAAACTTTTACGTCCTGCTGCTGTCGGCGCTCTGTTTTTTATTTATTTTTATTCACGATGCGGGCAAAGACTATATGAAATTGACGCAGCAGTCGGCGACCAACCGTCATATTTTCCATTTAGTCGTCAACCCGCCTTATCTTTTCGTCTGCATCGTCTCGCTTTTCTACGTCGTCGTCGGCGAAATGCACTGGTTTTTCTGGGCGATAGCGGGATTTATCGTTTTTATCGGTTATGTGACGCTCTTTTCGGATTGGATGCGGGAGAGAAGTAAAAGAGACGATTGATGCAGGTTATTAAAGTCGAAAATCTATCGAAGCTTTATTATCTCGGCGGCGGCGCGCGGCATAATTCTCTGCGCGACGCGGTAATGAGCTTTGTCCGCAAACCTTTGAAAACAAAGGAAACGCACGAGCTTTGGGCTTTAAAGGATTTAAATTTTACGGTCGGCGACGGCGAGACGCTCGGCATTATCGGGCATAACGGCGCGGGCAAATCGACGCTTTTGAAAATCCTGTCGCGCATCACGAAGCCGACGAGCGGCGCGGCGGAGATTCACGGGCGCGTCGCGTCGCTGCTGGAAGTCGGCACGGGTTTTCACAGCGAGCTATCGGGACGCGAAAACATTTTTTTAAACGGCGCTATCCTGGGAATGCGGCGCGGCGAGATTGAGCGTAAATTCGATGAAATCGTCGATTTTGCCGAGATTGAAAAATTTATCGACACGCCCGTTAAATTTTATTCTTCGGGTATGTATATGCGTCTTGCCTTTGCCGTCGCCGCGCATCTGGAACCGGAAGTTTTGATTGTCGATGAAGTTCTGGCGGTCGGCGACATGGCTTTTCAGAAAAAATGTCTGGGCAAAATGGACGAGGTGAGCAAATCGGGACGCACCGTTTTATTTGTCAGTCATAATCTGGGCAGCCTGGCGCAAATCTGTCAGAAAGGTTTACTGCTGCATAAAGGCGAGCTTTTGGCTGAGGGCGGCATCGAAGAAACCGTCAGCCGATACTTAGATTTCGCGCAGTCGGAAAAACAATTTAAGCTGGAAGCTTTGGACGCGGCGAAAGATATGCAGTTTACCGAAGCGTTTATCACCAATAAAGACGGGCTGGTCACAAACATTCTGCCGCACGACGAGGAATTTTTTCTCGATTTCAAAGTAAGAATCCGGCAAATCGTGAAAGGCGCGATTTACTGCGTCGCGCTGCTCAATAAATACAAGGAAAGAGTTTTTTCGGAATACCGCGACGTCGAAGAATTTTCGCCCGCCGGAGGCGAGGAAATTCATCTCCGATACGAAGTGCCGAAAGATTTTATCGCGCCGAACGATTACTCGTTTCACATCGAGATTTTTCTGCCGACCGGCGAATTCGTCGATAAGCTTTCCGACGTGTGTCCTTTCAGCGTTATCGACGCGGGTTCGGAGCTTTCACAATACAGAAATTACGGCTACGTTCAAATTAAATCCAAATGGCGGATAGTCGTAGAATAAGTATATCCGCGAGGCGTAAATGAACATCGAAAAACAAATTGAGGAAGAATTTTTGTCGATTCCGCTGCGCCCGCGAACGATGTTTTTTTACTCGGCGCGGACGGCGATACTCGAAAGCGTCAAAGAGGAAAGCCGCTTGTTTTATGGAACGGTTCTCGACGTAGGCTGCGGCTTTATGCCTTATAAAAAATTAATCGAAGCTAACCGGCAAGTGAAAAAATATATCGGGATGGATTTCGAGCAGACTGCCGCCGGTATTTACGACGTTCGGGTCGAGCCCGATTTGAAATGGGGCGGGCGGGAAATTCCGTTGGAAGATGAAAGCATTGATTGCGTGATGGCGACCGAATTTTTGGAGCATTATGCCGAACCGGAAAAAGCCTTAAGAGAAATGCGGCGGGTAATGAAACCGGACGGAAAAATTTTCGCGACTGTTCCCTTCGTCTGGAATCTGCACGAAATTCCGCACGACGAATATCGTTACACGCCTTATTCGATTAAGCGTCATTTCGAGAACGCCGGTTTTAGAGAGATAAACGTCAAGGCGCTCGGCGGCTGGAATTTATCGCTTGCCCAAATGCTCGGGCTTTGGGTGACATTCTCAAAAATGAGCAGCTTCAGCAGAGCCGTGATGAGAAAATTTCTTTTTCCTTTTTATGCCCTGCTGGTCAAAACCGACCGCAAACCGGCAGAGTTTGACGGCTGGGATAATTCGATGTTTACGGGTTTGAGCATTACAGCGCGGAAATAATCCGGGCGGCTGGGTAAATTTCAAAGAATTCAGCTTTTATGAAGCGCATACTTTTTATTGGACACGAAGCCAGCCGCTCCGGCGCGCCGATGATTCTGCTGCATTTTTTGCGATGGCTCAAAGAAAACGATTCGCAATTCGAAGCTGATTTACTGCTTTTGCGCGGCGGAGATTTAGAGGAAGAATATCGAAAGGCAGCGAATGTCTACGTTCTGCCCGAAGCCGGAAAACCGCGTTTATTCGGGCGCGGCGTCAATTTTTTTAAAAAGAAATTCAAGCTCGCGCCGAAGCAGCCGAATCTGCCGCCGTTCGCGCGAAATTACGACGCGGTTCTGGGCAACACGGTTATCTCGCTCGAATATTTGAAGTTGTTCAAACAAAAGGGCTTTCCGACAATTTCCTGGCTGCACGAGCTGGATTTTGCCGTCCACCTTTTTTCGCCGGAAAAATTCGTCGAGCTGTCAAAATGCGTTGACCGTTTTCTCGTCGTCTCAAAAGCGGTCGAAGAAATGTTGAAGCGTTTCGGAATCGAGAAGAAAACGCATCAGGTTTACGGATTCTCGAAAACGGACGCGCCGCCTGCGACCGTTGAAGACATCGAAGCCGTGAAAAATGAGCTCGGCATTCCGCCGGATGCCTTTGTCGCCGGCGCGAGCGGAACAATCGAATGGCGCAAAGGCGCGGATATATTTTTGCAGGTTGCGCGTCGTTTAACGGCAAAATACGACGATTTTTATTTCGTCTGGGTCGGCGGAAAATCGCCGTATTCGGACGCGGAATACGACCGTATAAAATACGATTTCGAGCGTCTCGAATTAAAAGAAAAGGTAATCTTTACGGGGCTTCAAAAAAATCCGCGACCGTTTTACGCAATGATGGATTTGTTTCTTTTAACGTCGCGCGAAGACCCTTTTCCGCTGGTTTGTCTCGAAGCGGCAAGTCTCGGGAAACCGATTATTTGTTTTGACAAGGCGGGCGGAATGACGGAATTTGTCGGAGCGGCGGCGGGCGCAATCGTGCCTTACGGCGACATCGAGGCTTTTGGCGAAAAAATAATTTACTTTTATAAAAATCGAGACGCGCTGCGGAAAGCGGGCGAAGCGGCGCGCGCCAAAATAAATTCCGAATTTGCGGCGGAAAAATTATGCGCCGCAATTAAAGAAGTTTTGCTCGAAGCCGTCGCCGCGCCCGCAGCGGGTAATCGCTGAAATCTGAAAAAGCCGACGATGAATATTTTACCGAAGAAAACCATGCGCGCCGTCGAGATTTGGCGCGAAAAGGGCTTGAAAGGGCTCGCGCAAAGCTTAAAATTAAATTACCGGAAGCTGCGCGAGGTGCGAAAGTATCAGAAATGGATTCGGGAATTTGACACTTTGACCGACGAAGACCGCGAAAAAATCCGCCGAAAAATCGAAAGTTTTTCTCACAAGCCTTTAATTTCCGTCATTCTGCCCGTTTACAACATCGAGGAAAAATGGCTTCGCCTGTGCATCGAATCGGTGCGCAAACAGCTTTACACAAACTGGGAGCTTTGCATCGCCGACGATTGCTCGCCGTCGCCGCACGTCAGGAAAATTCTGTCGGAATACGCCGAAAAAGATGAAAGAATCAAAGTCGTTTTTCGCGAAAAAAACGGTCATATTTCCGCCGCTTCAAATTCCGCGCTGGAGCTGGCGAGCGGCGAATTTTCCGCGCTTCTCGACCACGACGACGAGTTTGCCGAGCACGCGCTTTATTTTGTCGCCGAAGAATTAAATCGCTTTCCCGAAACGGCGATGATTTACAGCGACGAAGATTTAATCGACTCGAAAGGCAGGCGCCGCGAGCCGAAATTCAAGCCGGATTGGAGCCGGGATTTTATGTATTCGCTGAATTTAATCACGCATCTGTCGGCGTATCGGACGGAAACTTTGCGAAAAATCGGCGGCTTTCGAATCGGCGCGGAAGGCAGTCAGGATTACGATTTGGCTTTGCGCGTCACGGAGCAGATTTCCGCCGGTCAAATCCGTCATATTCCGCATATTCTTTATCATTGGCGCGCGATTCAAGGCTCGGTCGCGCTGAGCGGCGACGAAAAACCTTACGCGCACGAACGCGCCCGCGAAGCGATTCGCGCGCACCTGGAAAGAACCGGAAAGCGAGCTGAGGTTAGCCAAACCGTCCATAATCTGCATCGCGTCCATTACGATTTGCCAGCCGATTTGCCGCAAATCAGCTTGATAACGACGGCGAAAAACGAAAATCTACGGGCGCAGATTGCTTATGAAAAGCTTGAGATTTTATCCGCCGAAACGCTTTCCGGCAAATCGACCGCCGCCGTTTTCAATCAACTGGCGCGAAAGGCGAGCGGCGAGATTCTGGTTTTTCTCGACGGCGATTTCGCGCCGCAAAATTCCGTCTGGCTGAAAGAAATCGCCGGTTTTGCGCTGCAAAAGGAAATCGGCGCGGTCGGCGCGAAAATTTTCAGCCGCGACGAAACGCTTCGACACGCCGGAATCGTTCTGGGCATCAATAGTTTGATAGGTTTCGCGCATCGCGGTTTACCGGCGAGCAGCGACGGCTATTTGCAAAGAGCGCGGCTGGTCAACAATTTTTCGGCAGTCGCCAACCTGCTGGCGACGCGGCGCGAGGTTTTTGCATCGCTGGAAGGCTTCGACGCGGAAAATTTTCCGAACGGTCTTTTCGACGTCGATTTTTGCCTGCGCGCGCGGCGCGAAAAAAATCTGCGCGTCGTTTTGACGCCTTACGCGGAAATTTTGCAGCTTTCGGATTCTTCGACCGAAAAGATTCTGAATCAGAAGGACGCGCCGGAAAAGAAAAATTTTAAAACGCGCTGGAAAGATTTAATCGAAAACGATTCGTTTTACAATCCGAATCTGTCGCTCGAAAACGAACGGTTTGAAATCAATCTTCCGCCGCGCGTGAAAAAGCCGTTTAATTAATGCAAAATGCAAAATGCAAAGTGCAAAATATTCGGATTTAGAATTCAAGATTCAGAATTCAGAATTAAATTCTTCTTCCATTTTGCACTTTGCATTTTGCGTTTTGCATTAATTACGTTTTGCATTTTCAAAAATTTCCTTCACGGTTTTTTGGCGGAAATCGAAGATGTAATTTAATTCTTTGCGGACGAAAAAATGCGCGACGTCGCCGAGCGGTTCGAGCGGCAGGCGATAACGAACTTCGTCTTTTATTAAGGTTTTGTTTTCGTTTACGGCGCTGAAAGTGTGACGATGAATCCATTGTTTGTAAGGGCTTTTCAAGGCTTCATCGACGAACTCAAATGGCGGATTCCAGGTTGAAATCACGGTTCGCCACGTTAAAGGAAAACCGCGAAGCTTTAGTTGATAATCGATTAACGCGCCTTTTTTCAGGTCAATCGGCTGCGGCGTGATGATGTGAAAATTGAGTTCGGGCGGCGTGATTCGTTCCAGATTTCCGGCGTCGGCGAAAAACCCGAAGACTTTTTCGAGCGGTAAATCTAAAGTTAATTCTCTCGTCAAAATATGCTCTGCCATTTGCCAAGATTGACAAAGCTTCGAGGGAAAATCAAACAAGAGAGTGATAAGAAATAAGTGATAGGTGATAGGGAAGAAACTTCTTATTCCTTATCACCTATCACTTATCACTTTTTACTTGCCTAATCTTTCCGGCTTTTCAGATATTTTTTCGGCAGGGGATTTTCCGGCGTTTCGCCGAGCCAGTAGATGGTCATAATCCACCAGCGTTTGCCGTCGTTCAGAAGCTGGATGCTGTTGATGCCGCGCATAAAAGGCGTTTTATCGTCTTTTTTATGAAACGATTCGTAGGTCGAAAAAACGTGGACGAGGCTTCCGTAGCTTTCGGTCTGTCGCGCCGTTTCTCTTTCATAGAAACCTTCTTTGGCGAAAAACGGCTCGTTGGCTTTGATGTAATTGTCAGGCGTCATGGCGCGCGCGCCGGTGACGCCGGTGTTTGGATTTTTGCCCGACGGAATCAGCCGCGCGTCGCGATGAAACAGCGAGCGCATACGGTTCCAGTCGCGCTGCTGTCCGGCGTCGCCGCTGATGACGTCGTACACGGCTTTGATAATCGCGTCGACCGAAGCGACGTCAGCCGGATTTGCTTCGGGCGGCGCGGGCACAGGTGTCGGCGTGGCTTGCTGCGCCATTGCGCCGCCGCAGGCGAAAACGAGAACGAATAAAGCAATTAAAAAATTTCTTTTCATAGTGAATTTAATTACGTCCGAAATACGCTTTGGTTTCAGGTTTAATCCAATAAATCAGGAGCGGAATTAAAAACGGCAGAAAGCAGCAGCTCGTCATTCCGAGCGCTATCATAATGATGCCGACAATCCAGTTGTAAGGCTTACGCGGCAGAAAAAGAGCGACGGCGAAAATAATAAAGAAAATGACGCCCATTACCGCGTAAATGATGCCTATAATAAAATTTTCTTCCGACGTCGAATCGCGCGTTTCCGGCGCGTAAAGAGCCATAAAGACGCCCAGAAATATCAGGAGAAAATATATCGCCGCCAGAAAGCCGCAATAAAAGCGATACCAGAAAAAAGCTTTGCGCCCGATTTCGTTGTCCTGCGGGACGGCGAGCGGCGGCGGATTAAAGCCTAAAGTCCGCGCCTCGAAGGTTTGCTCGGTGGGAACGGAAACGTATGCGGTTTGCGGCAGATAGCTGAAAGGCATCTGGCATTGATGACATTGGAGAGCCGAAAGCTGGTTAATCGAATTACAGTTCGGGCAGCGAATTGCGTTCATTTGTAAAGCTCCGTTTAATTCAGATTTTTGTTTGAAAATTATAAATCAGCGAAGATTCGCGCTTGCAGACAGGCGCGCCCGTCAGCGTCGAAGGTGACATTGAAGATTTTAACTTAAAGTTTGATTATTTGAAACAGATTTGTTTGCGCGATGTGTTCTAAGTTTGCATTGCTGATAACCACGTCGTTTACGGCATGGTCGGATAAATTAATAACAGAAATAGGGCGTTTTAACGTCCTTCCCAAACAAAGATGCGGCTGAAGTCAAAATAAAAGGACGTTAAAACGCCCTTCTTCAGATTCGTATTTTCTGACCACGCCGTAAACGACGTGGTTATTTTTTTTAACTTGAATTAATTGTTAATATTGTCTTTTTTATTTTCCAGCGTGTCCTGCAAATTCTGGGGCAGATTCGACAGAAGGTTATAGCCGGTTTTCCGCTCGATGTCGCGGACGGTCGTGCGATACGTTTGCCAGTCGGCGTTTTTGATGCCTTTCACATTCGGCATATCGACGGCGATGACGCGCGTGTTTTCGTTGACGGCGGAAATGCCGGAACCGGCGGGAACGGCGACCGCGACTTTCCAGTTGTTGGTCGGAATCGTCACTTTCTTTTTAATTTTTCCGCCGTCGCCGTAAACGCCCGAAACGATGTAAAGGTCGCTGCCGCGCGTGACTAAAGTTCGCAGGTAAGCTTCGAGCTTTTGCCACGGTCCGCGATTCAAATCCGGCGTTTGCGGCGTCATATTCGTCATCAGAAACGTTGAAGCCATCGAATCGGGGCTGCCGTTCCTATCGGCGTTCGGACAGATGTGACCGCGGTCAAAACCGCTGCCCGTGTAATCGGCGGGCGTGACGCGCGTCCAGCCTTTCGGCAGACGGTCGTCGGGACGAAAAGAATCTTCGCGGTCGACGGCGCCCATATCCGCGCGCGTCACGCGCCACGCCACCCAATTCGGAATCGCGCGGTCGCGGCTGTAGCTGATTGCCATATAATTATTGACGAGCAGATAATTATTCGGGTCAGCCGTGCCCGCATTGCCCGGATTTCCGAGCGCCAGATAAACTTGCGCGGCTTGTTCCGGCGTCGTCGGCTGCGCGGGCGGAGTTTGCGGCTGACCGTCGGGTCTCGTCACATTCGTGTCCGTGTTGCTGAGACGGTCTAAACCTTTTTTGCCAACCCAAAAGCAGAGAATGATAATCAAAACGATAATTGCCAGCGCAATTAAACCGCCGATAAGAGCTTTATTTTTCATAGATTCCGAGAGCGGGCGAAATTTACAAAGAGTTTAACATAAACTCATAAAATTTTTCGGTGGTGCGTTTTTGGCGAAAATTAGTTAAATTAAAACGAATGGAAAAACTGCATCTCACAGGCTTAACTAAACCGGAGCTTGCCGATTTTGTGATAAATCGCGGCGAGCCGAAGTTTCGTGCCAAACAAATTTTTAAAGGCTTGCACGAACGGCGCGTCCTCGATTTCAATGAAATAACGGATTTGCCGAAAGCCTTTCGCGAAAAGCTCGGCGAAATTGCCGTCGCTTCGACGCTGAAAGTCGAATCGCGCTATGTTTCCGAAGACGGCACGCGTCGTTTTCTGATGAAAACGCACGATAATCTGCCGGTCGAAACCGTTTTTATCCCGACCGAAAACCGCGACACGATTTGTTTTTCGTCGCAGTCGGGCTGTCCTCTGAAATGCGATTTTTGTTTGACGGCAAAGCTCGGATTATTGCGAAATCTGACGGCGGGCGAGATTGTCGAGCAGATTATTATTGTTCTCAATGATGTTTACGGCGCAGGCACGGAGACGCCGCACGGCACAAATCTCGTCGCGATGGGCGCGGGCGAGCCGTTTCTGAATTTTGAAAATTTGACGCGAGCGTTAAGCATAATGGCGGACGAAGAAGGACTTTTCATCGTCCCGAATCGCGTCACGGTTTCGACCGCCGGAATCGTGCCGAAGATTTACGAATTCGCGAAACTGGAACAGCGCCCGCATCTGGCGATTTCGCTGTCCGCGCCGAACGATGAATTGCGCAATAAATTGATGCCGGTTAATAAGCGCTGGAATCTGGAAGAGCTTCTGGCGGCGGCGAAAGCGTTTGAAAAATCTCTGCGGCGCGGCGAGCGTTTCACGTTTGAATACGTTCTGCTCGGCGGCGTCAACGATTCGGACGAACACGCGCGTTCTCTGGCTAATTTATTGAATAAATACGGGTTGCAGCGTGTGAAAATCAACCTGATTCCGCACAATTCCGCCGAGCCGCTGGAATATAAACCTTCGACCTTTGAACAGGTCGAAAGATTCAAAGCGATTCTCGAATCAAAAGGCGTTTCGGCTTACGTGCGCCGCCCGCGCGGTCGCGATATTTACGCCGCCTGCGGGCAGCTGGCGGCAAAAACTTCGCCGAATTTGGTGCAGATTACTGTTTGAGGGATGAAGGATGAAGGATGAGGGATGAATAAAAGAAAAAATTTCATCCTTCATTCCTCATCCTTTATCCATAACCTTTATGGAAATTTTTATTTTGGGACTTATTCTGGTTGCGCTGATGGCTTACGTTTCGACCAGAATAAAAAAAAGCGCGGCGCGGGCTTTTGAAAAAGAAACAATCGAAACCGAAGATTTCAGCATCGTCAAACCGGAAGGTTTTTTGAATCCGCTCAATGATAATTCCGAATACGCGTTTGAGGCTTATTCAAAAGATTTCGGCGAAAACGACGCGGCGGAATTTCGAAAAATGACCGCCCGCATTTATAAAAATCCTGAGCGCGGCGAGGATTTGCCGGACGAGACGGAGAAGACCGAAAAAGGCGTCACGATTCAAACGTTTCGTAAAATTTTGAAAACGGACGAAAAATCTTACGAGCTTGAAATTTCGGTTTTGAAAGATTATCGTGAGGAATATTTTGATAAAATCAACGAAATGCTGAACAGCTTTTCTTTAAAACGAAACAATTTATGAAAAATAACGCAATCAAATTAATTTTATTCGTCGCTGTTCTTTTAATCGGCGGCGCTTTTTCGCAGGCGCGGGCGCAGTCAATCGACGGCTCAATCGGCAACGGAACGGTCAAGCGCGGCGGCGCGACGCGCGGCACGGTTGTTTTAAGCATTCCCGGCGGCTTGCACGTCAATTCCAACCGCCCGAACAACGAATACGCGATTCCGACCGTCGTCAGCGTCACTTCGCGCGAAGCAAAAGTGAGCGCCGTCACATACCCGCGAGGCGCGAGCCGCAAATTCAGCTTTTCGGAAAAACCAATCAGCGTCTACGAAGGACGCGCGACGTTCGGTTTCAACGTCACCGTTCCGGCAAGCTTTAAAGGCAATGTCGTCCGCCTGCGCGTCGTCGTCAAATATCAATCCTGCAACGACGAAGTTTGCTTCCCGCCGAAAACGCAGGAAATCACTTTGAGCGCGCGAGTTCAATAAGGCGGAAGCCCGCGCGTCGGGCAAGGGCGGAATCGAATGCAAAACGCAAAGTGCAAAATGCAAAATGAAGAAAGTGTTTCTATTTTGCATTTTGCACTTTGCATTTTGCGTTTTCTCCGCC
>DASVWG010000337.1:0-2932 GCA_036389695.1 Pyrinomonadaceae bacterium | reverse complement strand
CGAAGCCGTAAACAAATTGCAAACTGAAAGCCCGCGCCAGCGGAATGTAATAAGCCGAGCGAATATACAGCACAATCAGCACCGCCAGCATCAGCACGTAACTGATAATCAGCGGTCGGTCGCCCGTCGCGGAAAAAGCGTTGTCCAGCGACAATGCCAGCGCCGCGACCGTCAGCATCCCGGCAAACATCAGCACGCGATAAATCGTCTCTTCGCTTTCGAAACGGTCGGCGTAAAACGTAAATCCGACCCAAGCCCACCAGACGGGAAAAAACAGCGCGACGTATTTCAAAAATCCGCCAAAATCGGAATGAGCGCTCAAAACGTGCGCGACCTGCGCGACCGCCAGCACGAAAACGAGGTCGAAAAACAGTTCGAGCCAACTGGCGTGGCGCTCGCCCGCCGTCGGCTCAATCGTCAGCAAACGCGGACGATTTCTGATTCTGTTGGAATTGTTGATTTGCTGCGCCATTATATTAAATCAAAGGCGGAAGCCCGCGCGTGAGCAAGGGCGCAGGTTTCTTTAACCTTTAATTTTCCTAAGTTTTTGCACCCTTGCTCACGCGCGGGCTTCTGCCTTATAAATACTAAAACTTTATTTAATTGCTCGTATTCGCGGCTCGCTTTCGATTGCCGGCGTCGCGACGTCGCCGTGCGTTTTGCGCAGCATATCGGCGAGCGACGCGGCTAAATCTTCAATCATCGATTCGGTTCGGTCGTCAATCATTTCGTCGCTCTCGCCGTCGAATTTGCTGGCGACAAACGAAACGGCGATTTCCGTCGGCAGCGTGTTGACGAACAAAATCGTCAGAACGTCGCGCAGGTGTTTCAGACAGCGAATGCCGCCGAAGCTGCCGGGCGAAGCCGTCATAATCGCCGCGAATTTTCCCTTGTAGCAATCGGCGATTTTCAAATCGCCGTTGGCGCGCGAAGTCCAGTCGATGACGTTTTTCAAAGCGCCCGGCAGCGAGCCGTTGTATTCGGGCGAAGCAATCAGCAAACCGTCGTGCTCGCGCAGAAGATTCTGGAAAGACGTGGCAATCGGCGGAAAACCCTGCGTGTCCTGCAAATCGGCGTTGTAAAGCGGCATCGGATAATCTTTTAAATCGATATAAGTTACTTCCGCGCCCGCCTTGCGCGCGCCGTGGGCGGCGACTTTGACGATTCGTTTCGTATAAGATTTTTCGCGCAGGCTGCCCGCAAACGCTAAAATTTTCGGTTGTTTTGCCATTCCCGGTTGAACCCTTTGTCCGTAAATATGTGTAAAAATGAGTTTGACACGAACTTTTGGAAAAACAAAATCTTGCCAATTACAAAGCCAAGCTGTTACCATTTCCAAAGCAAACGAAACCGCAAACCAACACGGAGCACACGCCGGTTATCCGTGTGCAGCGGCGGTTTCCTGCGTAGACGCGAGATGATAAGGACTTTTCAAAATCTGAGTCCGCGAATTCACGAGACGGCTTTTATCGCCGAAAACGCGGTCATTATCGGCGACGTCGAAATCGGCGAAAATTCCAGCGTCTGGTACGGCTCGGTGGTCAGAGGCGACGTTAATTACATACGCATCGGCGCGCGGACGAATATTCAGGACGCCTGCGTGCTGCACGTGACCGCGCGGACGCATCCGACCGTTCTGGAAGACGAAGTCACGCTCGGTCATCGCGTCACGCTGCACGGCTGTTACGTCGAAACGGGCTGTCTGATAGGCATCGGCGCGATTGTGATGGACGGCGTGCGCGTCGGCAGAAATTCTTTGGTCGGCGCGGGCAGCCTGGTGACGCCGAATATCGAGATTCCGCCGCGCTCGCTGGTTCTGGGCAGTCCGGCGCGCGTCCAGCGCGAGCTTTCGAACGCGGAAGTAAAAGATTTGGAAAGATTCTGGCAGAGTTATATTTCATACAGCCGAAGTTACAGAGGCGAGGAATAGTTGAAATTTCGGTTCGCCGGATGATTACACACAAGGGGAAGTTGGCATAATGCTTGGTATCTTGAGACTCGCCGCCGGCAGTCTGTTTTTAATTTTGACCGTTTTCTTTTTTACGGTGGCGGCACAGACAAACGATTCGCTCAAAGAAGATTTAAAAACCGAATCCGTTTTTATCGACTCAACTCAAACGCCGTTTGATAAAGAATTTTCCACGCAAGGGAAAACAAATTTTTTCACGCCGCGCGAACCGGATACCCGGAAACCGTTTGATACAACCGAACCCGAAGCTCAAAACCAGCGCTCCGTTTACAAGCACCCGCGCGGCGGAATCGAATATAATTTCGAGCTCGGCTTCTCGCCGTTTCGACCGACAAAATTTGCCGGACCCGATGAATACGACCGGTCGAAGCGCAGGCTGGCGACGTTTGATATTCGCATCGGTCGCACCATCGGAACGGCGAAAGGCGTAACTTACGCTTATATGTTCGGCATCACGCCGCTCGTCGTCGCCTTCAACAATGAGGTTAGAAACCCGGCGTATATTTCCGCGACCGCCACGCCGAACATTTATCCGACCATCAGGGAAACAACTTATGGCTTCGGCATTTCACCGGCGAATTTTCGTTTTACTTTTCTGCCGAATCGCCGCGTCAAGCCGTTTCTCAAGCTGGGCGCGGGCGCGCTTTATTTCAACAAAGCGATGCCCGTTCCGGTCGCCGGTCGCTATCATTTTATGGGCGATTGGGGCGGCGGCTTGATGATTCACTCGAAAAATAATCCGAAGCGATTTTTGAGCCTGGGCTATCGTTATCTGCACATCTCGAACGCCAACATTTACGGAAAGGAAAATAATCCGGGCTACAATGCCAACACTTTCTACATCGGTTTTTCGTTTTTTAAATAACGGGCTTTCGTCAAAAACGAAAAATTGATTTATGCTTATAGCGCACGCGCCGAACAGCAGCGTGTTTTTTACTTCCAAAACATTTTTACGGAGAAACT
>DASVWG010000336.1:0-4615 GCA_036389695.1 Pyrinomonadaceae bacterium | reverse complement strand
AATTCGTATTGACTCGCCAGGCAATAAATTTCCGCCAGCGCCTCTTTCGTCATAATCTTTGTAATTTGAACCATCTTCGGCAGGGTCTTGATAAGAATAACGCTTGATTTTCTTTGTGCTTCTATTTTCAAGATAAAAAATGACTTCCATTTCAGAATAATCATTGTCTTTTTGAAGAATCGCAGCGGATAAATCTCGTATAAGAATCGGTGAATCGGGTTGTAATTCAATAAAAAAGCTTCTTTGCTGTAACTCCTGACCCTGAATGGTTGCCATCTGTTTTACAAGTAAGAAAACAGCCGACAACAAAACAATAGAAGTAATCAGTGAAGTAACTTTCAGATGTGGTTTTAAAAATAAAGTCATAGCATTTTAACTTTATCAAAAAGAAGAATGTCAGGATATCTGCTCTTGTCTCAAAAAGTGTAGTTTTTGAAACGTTATTATTAAATGACAAACACCATAATATAGAACATTTTCACGCCTTGTCACACAAACGAGAAAAGGGCTGCCGATTGGTAGCCCTAAACTATTGAAAAGTATAGTGGCTAGGGACAAAATCGAACTGCCGACACGCGGATTTTCAGACCTGATTATGATATTTGAAAGAGTTTAGATTAGTTTTGAGAGGCTTGTTTTTATTGCCTTTTATGTTTAATTGAGTTTTGTTAAAACTGATAACTTTATTTATCTTTTGATAAATTGTTGCACTATTGTTGCACTAAGAAGTCATAAATTAAACCAAAAAACAATCGGTTGGAAGCAAAAGATATGTAGTATCTGCTTCCAACCGGTTTGGATGATTTTAAATTTATCTTTCCATCTTGAAGTAAATAAATTGACCGTCGTAGCAGTTGTAATCTTTCGGTCCCCAGTAAATAAAGGTGCCATCATCAAATTCAGCGCGGGCATAGACTCTCGTCAATCCGGAGCCTGTATAAGTCACTGAATCGCCGTATGGAGCCATTACTCCGCGAAACGAACCGTCAACGAAAATTTTAATTTTAAGGTTGGTTTGGTTGTCCAGCACGACCTTGCAAACGCCAGCCGCGCCGCGCGTGTTAGTAGCGCCGGTTTTTTCTTTCGGTCCGACGAATTCGGCATTCGCGTTGTTTGACGTACTGTCGTCCTTGATATTCGGGTCAGTGCCTCCGCGCTCTACAGTGCCTTTCACCGCTTTTAACGTAAAAGATTGTGATTTTTTTTTGCTGGCGTCGTCTTTTTTCTGCTTTTGGGTTTTGTCCTTACCGTCTTGAGCTGAAACACTGCTTACCGCCGAAGGAAGGATAAGCACCGCCGCGAGCAACATCACCATCCAAATTTTTATTTTCATATTTTTCTCCTTATTATTTTGTTTTTTGAATTTGAACAAACCGTTCTAACAGTTTGCGGTTTTTTATCAAGTAATTCCGTTTACAGAATTATTCCGAATTTGGCGTGCTGTCAGCACGCGACGCAAATCTTCGTTTTGAGTTTAGGAAAACGTGAAAAGCTATTTTTCCTTAACCAAATAGGTAAAAGAACTCGTCGCCCACGAAGGCGGAACCGATTGCGCGAGCCCCGCCCGCTTGCCGACGTGTGCCGCCAGCAAAATTCTGCCTAAAGGCGATTTTACGGCATTATCGGCGGGACCTCTGGCGGCGCTTCGCTCCAATTCCTTTAATAACTGTGCGACGGGGTCTTCGCCTCTTTGCCCCGCGCTGCGCGCGCGCTTGATTAAATCTTCGTCAATCAGCGGAGAGAAATCGGTCTGCTCGACGGTCGCAATCGCCCGGAAACTTTCTTCGCCGACCGGCTCGGTGATGCGAAAAACGTATGGCTCCGGAATCAACACTTTTGAGCCTCTTTTGATTAAATTATCGGCAACCGTTCCGTTAATGATTTGCGGGAAACCGGGCGCGATTTTTCCATTCGCCTGCAAGTTTAGAATTGTTACGTAAGCATCCAGCTCGCCCTTGTTTTCCACTTCCAGCATAATGTAATCGCCGATTTTCAGTTCTGCCTGACCGCCGGCGTTGCGTGGTACGTCGCCTTTCGGTTTTGCCGTTCCCGGCTTGTAATTTCCTTTGCTGTCAAGCTCAACCTGGACGGGAACGACGCGCAGTTCGATTTTCAAACGCGGGTCTTCCGTATCTTTCAGGCTTTTAATGATACGCAGACGACTTTCACGCTCCAGCCCCTCTTTTATCTGTTCGGACAGGTTTTGACTATCCGCAATTACGCCGAGAATCGAGCCGTCTTTCCGCTCCATGACTATCCCGCTAAAGCCGTTTGAAACTATTTTTTCCTTAACTTCCTTTTCTCCGGCTGGATATATTTTGATGTCATAAGCTTTACCCCTCAGGTTTTCAGTTATAATTGCTTCGGAAAACTCCGCTAAATTAAAGCTGCTCGCAGTTGAAGAGGAAGAATTGCCGCGAGAGTTGTCTTTGATAAATTCCTTCAAAACCGCATCTCCGCCTTTTACTTTATCGACGTTTTGCAAAACCACTTTCAGAGTCGAGTCTTCGTAGTTATGCACGGTCTCGAATGCCCGCGCGGTCTGTATTTTTTCGGCTTCGAGTTGACGGTCCAGCTTGATGACGGAAGTTGTCGCATCCAGTTCGATAATCTCGCCTTCAGCCAGTTTTACCGCATCTTTGTCTTTCGGGTCTCTGGTGCCGGCTGCAAAAAGAGCATATTGAGACTTAATTGTCGCGCCCTGCAATTTGCCGATTTGCAAAATGGCTTTGTCATCTTTCTTTCCGACGGCGAGCGGTCTGACCAGCGCGAATCTTTCCTGGCGCACTGCCGTTCCGTCAAAGACTAATTCGTCGAGCGAACCTTCGAGCTGCGGATTCTGGTCGCGGCGAATCGTCGTTACGGTGTTGTTTACTCTTTCAAACAAATCCCTGTAACTCGTGCGCGGAGTCGCTTCGCTGAGCGACTTGACCAGCGCGAGCGTGTAAACGCCCATCAGCCGTTTATCGTCATAGCTGGTTTCCTTCGCGGTTTGACGCGGGCTTGCCGCCGCCAGAAAAACATATTCCTTCGGGTAAGAAGCACCTTTATCTTCCAGACCGCTTGGACTCTCGTCCACGGGCTTGCCGTCTCCGGCGTCATTGCCGCTGTTGTTGCCGCCGCGCGCCGGATAGTCTCCGCGCGTGGCTGTACCGGAATAACAACTGTCGATTGAAACAGTAACGTTGGCGGGCTGCTTTTCCTTTAGCTCGTCTAAAATCTTTCCGATTTCGTCATCGCGAATATTTTTAGAAAAATCTTTTTTTGAAACATAATCGTAAGGAATTAAAGATTCGTCTTTACCGTCGATTTCATCGCCATTATCGTCGATAATCGAATCGCCGTGACCGGAAAAATGTACAAAAACGACGTCGCCTTTCCCGGTTTGGGCGGCAATATCTCTCCAGGCTGACAAAATACCGTCTTTCGTCGCCTTCTCGTTTTTTAAGACGACAATGTCTTCGGGAGCAAACTTAAACTTTTCAAGCAGAACCTTTTGCAGTAATTCCAAATCGAGGTCGGTATTTAAATTCGTCCACTCGTCGGGCTTGTTATTTCTTTGATATTTGGATATTCCGATTAACAGCGCGCGCTTGCGCGGCGTTTTGGTTCGTTCCGCTTCGACCGTCCGGGACGATGAAAAATTTAATCTGCCCGTTGAAGCTTTTTGATAGCTGCCGCCGCCGTGCAGAGACGCAGGCTTTACTGCCGCCTGAGATATTCCCGAACCGCTCAAAATTATCGCTAGACAGGTGAATATCGTGAACAAGAATTTTATCATTAGCTTTCTCCTCGGTTAGTATCTAACCTGCTCCTTTGTCAGTAAGTGATAACTTTCGGCAAAAGGTTACACATTCAAACTGATTTTCATGATTTTTTTGAATTTCATCTCTAAACGACCTTGCCGTATAGTCAGCTGAAAATTTTTGGCGGCATTATCGCCAATTACCAATCAGAACAAACGGCGACCAGTAAAAGGGATGAGCAAATTGCCTGCATTTATCTTCAGCAAAAGCTTGTTGTTTGTTTCCGCCGGCAATTTCGGCGCGGTTGGCGCAGCCCTCCGTCGGCGGGTTCAATTTTCCCGAAATCATAGCCAACTGCGCCGCTTGCATGGCTTTGGATTTCGTCCACGTCGGATTTTCACGCCGCAGACGATAGAACTCCGACATCAGCATCGCCGTGCTGGCGTCGGCGACTTTCCAGAGCGTTGCCAGCACGGCTTTCGCGCCTTTTCTCTGGACAAGTAAGCCGAGGCTTTCGATTTCGCCGCCCCGGCTCTCGCCGATTGAAACGCCGGTTTCACAAGCGGAAAGCGTCAGGAGATCAATGTTTTTGAAGTTAAAATCACTTTTTTTACTTATTGAAGAAAGCGATAGCAGTTCGCCGTTGCCGAGCAGTAAGCCGGAGTCGGCACTCGTATTGCCGATTCGGAAATGTGTCGCCAGATGAATAAGATTGAATACTTTGCCCGTTTTTTCCGGTTTCAATTTTTCGGCAAAGCTCGCGTCGGTAAAGTCTGTATCGAGCAGGCGAATTCCGGGTATAACGCCGTCCTTTTCCTGCGGGTCTCTCTCGTCGCGAATGATGGCGCGCAGTTCCAGCGGAACGCCGG
>DASVWG010000335.1:0-2575 GCA_036389695.1 Pyrinomonadaceae bacterium | reverse complement strand
AATGAAGCGTTCCGAAGTCCGTTGAGCGTGCTTCTTAGCCTTTAACACGCGCGTTTAAGTCCGCATTTTTGCCGCTTGTCACTCGTTTTGCACCGCATATCATAAAACCGTTGCGCCGTTTGGCGATTAATAATATTCTGTCGCCTGTTCGACTCAAATCTTTTTCAAACGCGAGAAACCGTTATGAATTTACCGAAAATTTTTCCGATTTTGCTGCTGACGCTTTTAACCTGCTGCTACGCGTCCGCGCAAAATGCCGAACAGGAAGTGCGAAAGCTTGAGCGCGCGTGGCTCGACGCTTACGAGCAGCACGACGCGAAAGCGATGGACGCGATTGTCGCCGACGATTTTACAATCACTTTCACGGACGGCTCGATTCAGACCAAGCCGCAGATTTTGAATATGATAAAAGCGCCGCGCGGCGCGAATAATCCGCCGCCGAAATTTTACACCGAGGAAACGCAGGCGCGTGTTTACGGCGACACTGTGATTTTAATCGGGCGCGTGATTACCGAATGGCAGCAGAACGGCAAGCCTATGAAAGAGCAAAATCGCTACACCGATACTTACGTCAAACGCGGCAATCGCTGGCAGGTCGTCGCTTCGCATTTGTCGAACGTCCCGAAGCCGAAAACAACGACCGGCGAAGTTTCGTCGAACGCGGGCAAAAATCGCTCGGTCAACAAAAATAAAATCCTTTCGCTGGAAAATCCGTTTGTGCGCATCGAGGTTGACGAACAGCTGCAAAACGTCGGGATTTTGAATTGGATTTTGAAAAACGTCGCGCGGGTCGAGCGTTACGTTTACGCCACGCACGACGGCGACAAAAGAATCCGGCGACTTTTTATCGCGCAGTTTGAAGCGTATCTGCCCGGCGTCAAAGGCGCTTACACGTTCGAGGTAAAAAATCCGACGCGGCTCGGAAATTTCGATTACCAGACCGACATCGGCGTCTATAATTTCGCCGAGAGAATCGCCGCCAATCCGGGCGCGGAGCCGGAAGTGACGAAAGCTTTATTCGACCAGAACGGCTTGAAAGTCGATGACGATTATCTGGTCGCCCGCTACGCGCGCATCACCGACGCGGTCGATAAACGCCACGAATTGATTTTGTTTTATTTCGAAAATCTGCGCGATTTGGGCTTTACCCGCGCGCAGCTCGAATCCGGCGGCAAGCCGACGCCCGAAGCCGAAAAACTCTTTCGGGAGTTTGCCGACCGCGCCGCGCGCAGCTTCAAAGTCACCGACGGAAATATGTCAACCTTATGAAAAAATCAGTCAATAAAGGCGGAAACGCGACAGTAATGGAGCGTGTCTCGACACTAATTGCCGGAGACGCGAGTTTCAATCAGCGCCTTTTATCACTAAACCCGGGCACGCTCCATCACTGTCGCGTTTCCGCCTTTAAGAATATGAAAAAACTATTCGTCATTTTCACGCTTTTGATGCTGCTCATCCAACCTTTTCCGGCGCAAAAACAATCAGCGGCGGCTTTTCAGACCGACGAAGCGAAGGAACTGGAAAAGCTTTTCGACCCGATTTTCGCCGAGCGAATGGAAAAGCTGCACATTCCCGGCGCGTCGGTCGCGGTCGTCAAGGACGGCAAAATTATTTTCGCCAAAGGCTACGGCGTCGCCGACGTGGAAAAGAAAACGCCGGTCGTCGCGGACAAAACGATTTTTCGCATCGGCTCAATCACCAAAGTTTTCACCGCCAACGCCGTGATGCAGCTTGCCGAGCGCGGGAAAATAAATCTGAGCGACGATGTCAACAAATACATCAAAGGCGTCCGCGTGCCCGATAATTTCGCGCCGCCGGTGACGTTTGCCGATTTGCTGACGCACACTTCCGGTCTGGACGAAATCAGCCCGGGCAGACGCACGAGCAACGAAGCCGAGCTGATTCCGCTCGGCGCGTTTCTCAAAACCAGAATCGTGCGGATTCGCCCGCCCGGCGAAGTCATCTCCTACAGCACATACAACAGCGCGCTCGCCGGTCATATCGTCGAGCAGATTACCGAAATGCCTTTCCGCCGGTACGTCCGCGAAAATATCTTCGAGCCGCTGCGGATGCGCCGGACGAGCTTTTCAAACGTTCAGGAAGAATTTAAAAACGACCTCGCCACCGGCTACGAATACTCGGAAAACAAATATCAAAAGCTTCCGTTTCAATGGTTTCACACGTTTCCGGCGTCCGACATCAACAGCACGGCGACCGATATGGCGCGTTTTATGATGGCACATCTGGCGGGCGGCGCGCTCGACGGCAAACGCATCTTGAGCGAGCGAATGACGAGCGAAATGCACCGGACGCATTTCCGAAATCACCCGCAGACTTCGGGCTGGGCTTACGGTTTTTACGAAGGCAAATTTAATAACGCGAGAATTATCGAGCACGGCGGCAGTATGGACGACGGCTATTCGGCTCTGATGACGCTCGTGCCGGAAAAAAATATGGGAATTTTCATCGCCTGCAACACCGAATCCGGCGCTTTCGGCATGGCGGGCGCGGTGAAAAACGCATTTTTGAATCGCTATCTTCCGGCGTCCGTCAAATCCGAAACGAAACCGTCAAT
>DASVWG010000334.1:0-5980 GCA_036389695.1 Pyrinomonadaceae bacterium | reverse complement strand
AACGGTTATATTTTCGCTTTTATCGGCAGCTTAGCGGTAATTTTTCAAGGCGGATTTTTCAATCTGTTAGTGCGCAGATTCGGCGAAAACCGTTTGACGATTGTCGGCTGCCTGATGATGTCGGCGGCTTTTTTCACGATTCCGTATATCGCGCCCGATTCCGGCGGCTTGATTGGACTGCTCTCGGTCGTGGCGCTGATGGCAATCGGAAACGCCATCGCCGCGCCCGCCGTTTCGAGCGTCGCGTCGAAAATATCGAGCGAAAAAGAACAGGGCAAAGCGCTCGGCGTAATGCAGTCGGGCGCGAGTCTGGCGCGCGCCATCGGTCCCGCCGTCGGCGGCGTTCTGCTCAACAACGCGTCGAATCACGTCGACAACGCGACCATTCAAAGAACCTTCTGGACAGCCGCCGCGATTATGATTATCGCCGTTCTGATTGCCGTCTATTTCGCGAGGATGGAACAAGGGCACGCGGTTGCGTAAGGCAAAAGGCAAAAGTGAAAGGGCAGAAACGCGACAGTGATGGAGCGTGTTTTTCGTTTAGCGTCTTGAATAGCTAAACGAAAAACACGCTCCATCACTGTCGCGTTTCTGCCTATTTTGCCTTTTACCTTTTGCCTTTTGCCTTCTTACTTTCCTTCGGTTTTAAAACTGTCTCAAGCTTCCAATCCTTATCGGCAAACGCGTCGCGCGATTTGATAATGAGCCAGTTTTTTTCCTGGTTCCACATTTTCACGAGCGTGAATTCGCCTTTTAATTTCGCGCCGTAGAACGTAAAAACGAGTTTTCCCTTTCGCAATTGTTCCGAAGCGTCAGCGGGCGTTTCAAATTCGCCTTTGTCCCAGATGCGGACTTCGCCCGCGCCGTAAGTTCCTTCGGCAAGCGTGCCTTCAAAATTGATGTAGCTGATTGAATGGTCGGGCACGGCGACGGCTAATCTTTTTTCCGCGGGGTTCATCGAAACGCCTTTCGGGACAGCCCAGCTTTTCAAAACGCCTTCGATTTCCAGCCGCAAATCGAAATGCAGGCGCGTGGCGTGATGCTCGTGAATGACAAAACGTTTTCGCATAAACTGATTTTAATATAGAATGGCTTCGTCCGTTCAAACATATTATTTCGCCGCCGAATTTTATTTATGCCAAGCTTGCCGGGACGCTTTTTCAACGCCGCCAATCGCCTTTTTATTCGCCGGCGCTACGGGATGGACGAATACGCGCTGGCACGAAGGGCGCGGCGCATCTGGGGAAGCCCGCGCTTCTGGCAGTGGCTTCATTCGCGCGGGCTGAATGTCAAAACAGTTAATGAAAACGGCGTGCGCGGCGAATGGCTCGAAGCTGAAAATGCCGAACCGAAGACGCTTTTCTATATTCACGGCGGCGGTTTTGTTTGCTGTTCCGCCAGAACTCACCGCCCGATTACGGCGACGCTCGCCCGCGAAACCGGCTTTCGGGTTTTCAGTTTAAAATATCGTCTCGCGCCCGAAGACAGATTTCCCGCCGCGCTGGACGACGCGTTCGAAGCTTACCGGTGGCTGCTCGGGCAAAACATCGCGGCGGCGAAAATCGCGCTGGCGGGCGATTCGGCGGGCGGCGGATTGGTTCTCGCTTTACTTTTGCGCCTGCGAGATGCTAAATTACCGCTTCCGGCGTGCGCCGCGTGTTTTTCGCCCTGGGCTGATTTATTGGGAACCGGCGAATCCAACCGCGTAAATGCAGCGCGCGACGCTATGTTTTACCCGGAAAACACGCAGGAATTCGCCCGCGCGTATCTCGGCGGAGCGGCGGCTGACAATCCGTATGCGTCGCCGGTTTTCGGCGATTTCAAAGATTTGCCGCCGGTGCTTTTTCACGTCGGCTCGACTGAAATGCTGCTGGACGATTCGCGGCGGATTCATCAAAAAATTCTGGCGGGCGGCGGCGCGAGCGAACTGGAGATTTACGAAGACATCTTTCACTGCTGGCAGATGGCAGTCGGTTTAGTGCCCGAAGCGCGCGATTCGCTGGCGAAAGCCGCCCGCTTCATTCGGCGTTACGTTTAAAATATTTACGACAAAACTAAAATTTAATTTATGAAAAGAGTAATCGGCATCGGCGGCGTATTTTTCAAGGCGCAAAATCCGAAAGAGCTTGCCGCCTGGTATGAGAAACATCTCGGCATCGATTTCGGCGGCAAAATTTACGCGGATTTTCAGCTTCAGGAGGGCGAGAAAGGCTCGACGGCTTTTTCGCTTTTTAAGCAGGACACGCAATATTTCGACCCGTCGGCGAAAGAGTTTATGTTTAATCTGCGCGTGGAAAATCTGTTTGAATTACTAAAGATTCTGCGCGAGGAAGGCGTCCATGTTTTTGACGAAACCGCCGAATACGACTTCGGCAAATTCGGCTGGATTCTCGACCCGGAAGGCAACAAAATCGAGCTTTGGGAACCGGTTTAATTAAGGCGGAAACGCGACAGTAATGGAGCGTGTCTCGACATTAATCACCGGACATCTGAATCTCGACCGCCGTGTCGAATCATTTAACTTAAACACGCTCCATTACTGTCGCGTTTCTGCCTCTCTGCCTTGAAATCTATCAAATACGTTTTTAAAATTGTCGCCATGATTTATTCGGACAAAAATTTATCGCAAAAGCTCGAACGCGCCGAAGCGCGCAGCAACGCGAGTTTTATCGAAGCGCGCGCCGCGATGTTTCCCGAAAGCGGCGCGGAATGGATGGAAGTCGGCGGCGCATACGCGATGTTTGACGGCATCGAATCGCCTCTGACGCAGACTTTCGGGCTCGGTATGTTTGACGAAATCGGCGACGCCGAGATGGAACAATTGGAAGCGTTTTTCAAAAAACACGACGCGCCCGTTTTTCACGAAGTCAGCCCGCTCGCCGGCTTGGCGATGGTGGAATTATTAAACCGGCGCGGCTATCAGCCAATCGAATTATCGAGCATTTTGTATCGCTCGCTCGAAGAGGAAATAGCGCCCGCTCTGCCGTTAAATCCGCAGGTAAAAACGCGCGTCATCGAAAAAGGCGAAGAGAACCTCTGGGCGCAAACTTCGGCGAACGGCTGGGCGACCGAAGCCGAGGGTCTCGCCGAATTTATGTTCAATTTCGGTCAGATTAATACGACGACCGCCGGCGGATTTCCTTTTCTCGCCGAATTGGAAGGTAAACCGATTTCCGGCGGAATGCTTTATATTTACGACGAGGTCGCGATTTTGGCGGGCGCGAGCACCGTTCCCGAAGGACGCCGCCGGGGCGCGCAAAACGCTCTGCTCGACGCGCGCCTGCGCTTTGCCGTCGAAAAAGGCTGCACGATTGCGTCGATGGGCGCACTGCCCGGCAGCGGGTCACAGCGCAACGCCGAAAAAAACGGCTTTCGCATCGCCTACACGCGCACGAAATGGCAGTTAAAGTGAAAAAGTGAAAAGGTGAAAAAGTGAAAAAGTAAGTTGAGCATAATTCAACCAAACTTTTTCGCTCTTTCACTTTTTCACTCTTTCACTCTTTCACTTTCCGACCTTTTTCACTTTAATACACGATAACTTCGTCTTTGGTCTTCCCTTTTTTAATTTTGATAATCCAGATTTTATCGTATTCGGTTTCAGCCAGAGATTTGTATTTGTTTTGTTTAATCAGCAAATTAGCCAGCGCGGGCGTCGTCGAGTTATGCCCGGCGACGACGATGCTTTTCACGCCCGACGCCAGCACTCGATTCACCAATTCATCCAGCTTCCGGTGGTCGTAAAGCTGAATCATCGTCCGGTAACGAGGGTTTATCTGCTCGGCAAGCGGCGTCACGGTGTATCTCGTCCGCTTAAAATTCGAAGAATAAATTGCCTGCGGCTTATATTTCCTAATCGTTTCGACCAGCCTTTGCGCCCTTTCCCTGCCTGCCGCCGAAAGCTCCGGGTCAGGGTCGTTCAAATCGTCGGAAAGGTCTTTCTCCGCGTGTCGCAGCAAAATAATGGTAATCTCCCTTTTCTGCGCGCAAACGCCGCTCGCCGCAAACGCGAATAGAAATAAGCCTAAAAAAAGCGAAACCGGAATCTTCATGTTATTCAGCCTTATTTTTAAACCTCAGCCGTGACTTCGATTTCGAGCATCTCGCCTGCCCGCGCGGGCGAGGTTTCGCCCGTTACTCTGACGGTATTATCGCCGCCGTCGAGCTGCCAGCTGCCCAAATCTACGGTTTCGCCGGTTGAAAGGCGAAAGCTTTTCGGCGGATTTTCGGTCGTGTGGTTGGCGGCGCTGATTTCGATTGTGCCGGTAACGTTTGTGTCGGCTGGCGCGACGAGTTTTGCGCTCGCCCGGATAGTGTAATCCCAGAATCCGGGCGGATTGAAAATCTGCGCGGTTTCGTAGCGTCCGTCGGCGTCGGTTCTGACTCTGAGCGTTCTGTTGATGGTCGGCATATTGTTTTAATGTTTGATTTTATTTGGGCGGCGGCTTAGCTTTCCTTGCAATTTTCATCTCGCCAGCGCTCGCATTCCTCGCGGCTCGCCGGTCCGAAAACGCGGCTGTGCGTCGCGATAATCATATCGTCTTCGGCGGCGACGATGCAGTCTTCGTATTTTGTGCCGACGCGCGCCGCGACGATATATTGCGTTTTATCTTCACTTTGCATAATATTTTTCTCCCTTTATTTTTCCTCGAAGCGAAACTTTTTTTTAAATTATTCTATCACAAACACCTACCGACACTCATCGAATTTTGCGAAAAGCAGACAGCAGATTTGCGCGGAAAAAAATATTGTTTGTTGCAAAACCGTTGTGATAACCTTTTTATACAGCAGCAGACTGTATATTTTTTTTTCGAGCAAGGGAGGCTTCAATGACGAATTCATTTCAACTTTCGGCGTCGGACGCGGACGGCGCTGATTTCGGCAAAGGTTCAATTTTTTTCATCGGCACGGCGACGGTCATTCTGCGTTACGCGGGTTTTACAATCCTGACCGACCCTAATTTTCTGCACGCCGGCGACCACGTTCATCTCGGCTACGGTCTGACTTCGGAGCGCCTGACGAATCCGGCGATGGACATCGAAGATTTGCCGCCGCTGGATTTATGCGTTCTGTCGCATTATCACGGCGACCATTTCGACCGCATCGCCGAAGAAAAGCTGGATAAAGATTTGCCGATTATCACGACCAATCACGCGCGCGAAGAACTCGAAGCGAAAGATTTTCGCAAGGCAATCGGGCTGGACACCTGGGAAGCGGTCGATTTTACGAAAGGCAACGCGCGCCTTCGCATCAGCTCGATGCCCGGTCAACACGGTCCCGGCGTCGTCGATTTCGCGCTGCCGCCCGTGATGGGCAGCGTGCTGGATTTTGAAACGATGCACGCCGAACGGCTTTTGCGCATTTATATTTCCGGCGACACGCTGGTGATGGATGAATTAAAGGAAATTCCCCAAAGGTTTCCCGACATCGATTTGGGTTTGTTTCATCTCGGCGGCACGCGGATTATGGGCGTGATGCTGACGATGGACGATAAACAGGGCGTCGAAGCCATCAAAATTATTCGTCCCGAAAAAGCGATTCCGATTCATTACAACGACTACGACGTTTTCAAATCGCCGCTCGAAGATTTCAAGCGCGCGGCGGAAGAAGCCGGTCTGAGCGAAAAAATTATTTATCTGAGCCACGGCGAAACGTATAATTTCGAAGTTCCGTCGAGCCGCCAAAAACAGGTTTCGGCTTAATAAAAAAGGCGGAAACCCGCGCGTCAGCAAGGGTGCAAAAGATTAATTATTTTAGATTTGAGATTTCAGATTAGTTGTTTGCTAACGGTAAATTTAAAATCGGCAATCGAAAATCTAAAATTGATGCACCCTTGCTGACGCGCGGGTTTCCGCCTTTTTAAATTTACTGATGATATTTGGAAGGCAGATTTCGGCGTCCCCAGCGGAGCGTGCGGCTCATCCAGATTAGCTCGTCCAGAAAGGCTTGGGCGCGCTTGTTGTAAGCTTCGTCCAATAAATTT
>DASVWG010000333.1:0-4178 GCA_036389695.1 Pyrinomonadaceae bacterium | reverse complement strand
ACGAAGATGCACTTGTAGCCTTTGACGGCGGCGGCGAGCGCCAAGCCGATGCCGGTATTGCCGCTGGTCGCTTCGATTATCGTTCCGCCCGGCTTCAGAGTGCCTTCCTTTTCGGCGTATTCGACCATCGAAATGCCGATGCGGTCTTTAACCGAATAACCCGGATTGAGGCTTTCCATTTTGGCGAAGATTTGCGCCTTGATGTGATGCTGCTTTGCTAAAGCGTTGATTTTAACAAGCGGCGTATTGCCGATTAAGCTTAAAATATCGTTATAAAATTTCATTCAATTCTCCAAAAAACTGCGGACAAATAAAAAGTGTAATGCCTCGAAATCAATGTGGCAAGAACGGTGGAATTTAGTATTGGTGGCTATTAAATTTCCTGCAAAATCTCCTGTCGTTTGGCGAGAAGCCGCGCCGGATTGTTGGTGATTATCGCGTGGATGCCGATTTCCAGTGAGCGGCGAACCCAAATCGGATGGTCAGCCGTCCAGATGGCGGTCGGCATGCCTTCGCTGCGCGCCTTGCGCACGAGCTTTTCCGTCGCCAGCGAATAATGAAGCGAAAGCTCGTTGGCGCTCGAATCTTTGGCGCGTTCGATAAGCCTTGATTGCTTACGCAGAATCGTCAGGATTTTCGGCGCGAAAAGCGCGGCGGTGTAAACTTCCGGCAGCAGAGTTTTAACTTTTTCGATGGCTTCGAGCTTAAAGCTTTTGACGATTATCTGCGGCAGAAAATCGGTTTGCCGGATGGTTTTCGCCACCGCGTCGGCGAGCGCGTAAATCTCCGCCAGGCTGCCTTTCATTTCCAGATAGAGACGCCCCTGATAGCCTTTGAGAAAAGCGAAAAGATTTTCCAGCGTCGGCACGGTTTCGCCGGAAAATTTATCGTGTGCCTGGAGCGGATTTTTCCCGTTAAACCACGCGCCGACGTCGAGCGTTTGCAGCTCGGCGGAAGTAAAATGCGACGTGCGCCCTTCTTTTTTGACCATCCGGCGCAGCGTCGAATCGTGAAACACAATCGGCACGCCGTCTTTCGCGATGCGGACGTCAAACTCGATGCCGTCCGCGCCGTCCTCGATGGCTTTCCGAAACGCCGCCAGAGTATTCTCCGGCGCCAGCGCCGACGCGCCGCGATGCGCGATGATTAAAGGTTTATTTCCGTTCGTGTGCATTTTAAAGCAGTATAAACCGCAGGGACGCGGAGACGCAGAGAGAAATTATAACAGGATAGACAGGATACACAGGATAAATCATTTTCTTATCTGCGTTCATCTGCGTTCATCTGTGGCTTCTTTTCTAAAAAATCTCTGCGTCTCTGCGTCTCCGCGGTGAATTGCCCTTATTTTTTCTGCAAAAGAAACAGCGTTTTCGACCAGCCGATCGGCTCGGTAATCGGGAATTTATGATTGCCGACGATTTCGAAATAGCGCCCGGAAGTTTCGCGGACTTCTTCGAGCGAATGAGTTTTAAAATTATATAAAACTTCCAGAAACGAGCTGACCAGCGACGGGCGGACGGGAATCAAGACGAGCGTTCCGTCTTTTTTCAAAACGCGCGCCAGCTCCTGCAAACCGTTGTCGAGCGGCACGTATTCGAGCGCGCCGCAGGTTAAAACGACGTCGAAAGATTCGTCTTTAAATGGCAGCGTCAGCAGATTTCCCTGAACCGTCTCGACGTCTTCCGCCGTCACTTCCTTGTCTTCATAAAACTGCTGTTCGGCGACGGTCAGCGAATTGTAGGAAATATCCAGCGCGAAAGTTTTTTTCGGGTGATAACCGGCGCTGTATAACGCGAGAGTGACCAGCCCCGTGCCCGAACCGGCGTCCAGCACGAGCGAATCCGGCTTGATGTCCAAATCGAGCGAGCGCAGATATTTCGCCACCGAATCGCGGTAGCCGTTTATCTTCATCGCCAGATTCTGCACGTCCGCGATGCGGTCGTAGAGATCTTGCGTTTTACTCTTCTTTTTCAGTACTTGAGCCATTTCAAAAATTGCAAAGACGGAAAATGCGCCGTCCGCTCCAGTTTAATTTACTTTTCCGCCAAAAGTTTTTCAATCGTCTTGCGCAGTTCTTCTTCTCTGCCGACGCTGGTTCCGCTGTCAATGTATCGAATCACGCCTTTGCGGTCAATCAAAACGGCGGTCGGAATGCCGTCCGCGTTGTAATTGTGATGATTCAGAGCGTCCTTTGCCAGCACGAAATCATACGGGATGCGATGCGTCTGCTTCACCTTCGCCACAAAATCGGCTTCCGTTTTCTGTTCGGCTTTCGTGCCTTCAATCGCCGCGTAATAACGCGTCACGCCGAGAATGACGAAACCGTCTTTCCGAAAGGTTTCGTGCCATTCGGTCAGCTTCGGAAACGCGGCGATACACGGTCCGCACCACGTCGCCCAGAAATCCAGCAAAATGATTTTTCCGCGCAGGCTGGCAAGCGTTTTCGCGTCCTGTGCCGGAAACCATTGCTCGATGCCGGCGAGCTCCGGCGCGGCTTCGCCGAGCAGTTCGTAATGCCTTTCGCGCCGCATCAAACGCCGCACGACGTCGTCCTGCAAAGCTTTATTCGAAAAATCTTTTTTGGTTTGATTCAGCGCGGCTTTGTAAAATTCCATTGCGGCGGGCTTGCGATTGGTCTCGATAAAAAATTTAATCAGCTGGTCAATCGCGTAGTAATAAACGGCGGGCGAATCAAACGAGGCGGCGATTTTCCGTAAATTTCCGAGCGTCGCCTCGGCGTTTTTATAATCGCCGTTTTCCCTGTAAATCTCTTGCAGCGCCATCGCCGCTTCGAGCGTTTCCGCCAGCGCGCGCGTTCGCGAAACGGCGTCCTGAAGCAGAGCTTTCGCCGCGCGATAAGATTCTTCGGCGTGCGCGGCGGCTCTGGCGAAATCCCGCGCGCCGCGATAGCTTTCCGCCAATTCGTTTTCCATATTGAAACGCTCGCGCAGCTTGACCGGCTCGCTTTTCAGATAATCGCTCAGAAACCGTTCGGCTTCATCGTAATTTTTGCGGCGCGCGGCGATGACCGTCATGACCGAACGCGCGCTTTGCAGATTTTCCGGATTGGCGTCTTTCGTTTCAAAAAACTTTTTTAAAGCTTCGCTCGCGCCGTCCGAATTCAGCGCCAGCCAGTGCAGCATTCCGAGATAATAAAAATCGTCGCCCGCGAGAGCCGTCCGCGCCAGAATCGACGCGGCATAACGCGCGGCAAGCTGTTTCTGCTCCTGCAAAGTCTGCTGATAAAGCGTGTCGCTGTAAGGAATTTTCTTTTGCTGGAATTCGTCGAATTTCTTTTTTGAATAAGCGTTTGCTTCATCATACATCGCTTTCGGCGTCGAGGCTTCGCTTTCGGGAATCGAATCGGACGGCTGAGCGCCGACGCGCCCCGACTGCGCACCAACCGAAAAGGTGAGAGATGAAATAATCAAGATTAAACTTAAAAACTTAAGCATAGCTCTTTTTTAGTCGAGAGTCGCCAGTGGCGAGTCGAGAGCAGGAAATACTCAACCGACCTCCTGACGCTTGACTCTCGACTCTCGACTGTTCGCCGTCGGGCTGAAAATCTGTAAATAACGAGATTCTACATTTTTAAGTATTTTGCTGGCAAGCGTTTCAGCCGTTATCGGGGCAAGCAAAATTCCGTTGCGGTAATGCGCCGTCGCCGCAAAAAGATTTTCCGCTTCGGGCAAAGCGCCCAAAACGGGCAGAGCGTCCGCCGCAAAAGGACGCAAGCCAGACCATTTATCGTTAACCTCTAAATTAGCAAGGCTCGGCGCGATTTCCAAAGCGCGCGCGAGCAAAAAATCAATTCCTGCCTCAGTTACGCTTTTGTCGAAGCCGACGTCTTCGACCGTCGCGCCCGTCAGAATGCGTCCGTCCGCGCGCGGCACCAGATAACCGCGCGGGCTGTAAACGACGTGTCGAAAAAAACGTTTCGCCGCTTGAAAGCTCAGCATTTGCCCGCGAATCGGGCGCACTTTAAAAGGCAAATCCGCATTGTTTACTTTGACCAGCGACGTCCACGCGCCCGCCGTTAAAATAATCGTCTCCGCCGAAAAACTCTGCGTCCCGGTTTCCGCGCCGGTTGCTTTGCCGTTTTCTATAATTAAATTTCTGACTTCCGCGTTTTCGACGATTTTAATCGCGTTCAATTCGGCAAATTTCTGCAAAGCGAG